>SHYY01000031.1 GCA_009692555.1 Myxococcales bacterium | reverse complement strand
GGCGGCGACGGCGCGGGCGGTGGCGGTGGCGGCGCCGACGGTGCGGGTGGCGGCGCAGGCGGCGGCGGTGGGGATGGCGGTGGCGGCGGCGGTACCGCCGAAGACAAGAAGGCGGAAGAAAAAAAGGCCGACGAGAAGAAGGAATTCCTGGTGCGCGCCCGCGTCGAGGGCAAGGACGGCAAGCCCGTCGCCGACGCGCGCTTCGACCTCATCCAGGGCGGCAAGGTGATCTTCAGCGGTGCCACGGGCGAAGGCGGCGCGATCGAGAAGCCGGCCGACGAGGGGACCTACCAGCTGCGCATCAACAGCATCGGCGCGCCCAAGGGGGGCGCCTCCACCAGCACGGCCGGTCAGAAGAAGGACGGCAAGACGCTCCACCCGATCCGGCAGAAGTCGCTCGATCTGGCGAAGGAGTACATCCTCAAGATCAGCGATCGCGCCGGCCCCGATGGCAACCGCGAAGGCTGGGAGCTGCTCGCCGACATCTGGGAGACCGCCTACCACAAGCCACCGAAAGATCTCGGCTTTCTCCCCGGCATCAAGGCGCCGGGAAAGCCCCCGCAGAGCTGGTGCGGGATCTTCTGCGCGGCGATGATCCGCAAGGCGGGCGTCGACGCGTCGCAGTGGGTGATCGGCAAGGGGCCGACCGGACTCGCCAGCGGGGCGATCGCCGACCAGAACTTCGAGCCGGGCGACATCCTCATCCTCAAGGACAAGGACCCGGCGCACCCGCTCATCCATCACTGCCTGCTCGAGACCAAGAGCGGCAGCTCCCTCGGCACCATCGACGGCAACAGCTGGGATCCCGCCTCGGGCAAGTCGAGCACGGTCACCACCCACAAGCGCAGCGCGAGCGATATCGCCTACTACTACAAGGCCTACCCCGAGGTGTGGGTCGACGAGGCGGGCGCCCCCGCCGACGAGCCGCCGGCGGAAGGGCCGCTGGCGATGACCGGGATCACCGCGGTCCCGAAGGGCGACACCGGGACCCCGACGATCATCACCCTCGGGCCGCAGGGGTCGAGCGTCACGCCGGCCAAGGCGCCGCCGCCCGCCGAGCCGCCGCCCGCGAAGCCCGCCGAGCCGCCGCCCGACGACGACAAGAAGATCCTCAAGCACGACGACCCGCGCCTGAGCGATCACCGGAAGAAGCTGCTCGCCGAGCTCGACCTGCGCCTGCCCTCGCAGAGCGGGGCGAAGGCGGCGCCGGGCAAGAAGAACCTCTTCGACGGAACCTCGCAGACCGCCGGCACCTCCTGCGGCCTGCTCCCGACCGTCCTGATGCAATACGGCATGGGCTTTGGCCTCGTGAATGGCAAGGTGGGCGTGTTCGGCTACGGCACCGAGGGCATGAAGGAGGAGGGGCGGAGGCTCGGGGCGTGGGTCGAGTCGGATGGCACCGCGCTGCCGAAGCCGGGGGACCTCTACACCCTCCGCTACGAGGACGACCCGAACGGCGACCGCGTCTCCCACGTCGGTGTGATCGTCGATCTCGACCCGAACGAAGGCAGCACCTGGGTCACCGGCGACTCCGGCCAGGACAGCGGCCCGGTGCGCGGAGCGAAGTACTGCAACCGTCCGATGCAGAAGGTGGACGGCACGCACCTGTATCTCAAGGGTGAGTACAGCAACAATCTCCGACGGGTTGGCGGCTGGGTCGACCTCGACAAGCTGATGGCCGCGCTCGGCAAGTAGGGCCTCCGGCGGCCCCCCCCTCCGTCAGTCGCTGAACCGCACCGCCGCGCTGCGCGCCTTCAGCTGATCGATCGCCTCCTGCCACGCCTCCTTCGACTTGAAGCCGTGCCGCTTGTTGGCGTGCAGGATCGTCCACGAGTAGCCGGCGAGGGCGCAGTAGATCAGCTCGTAGACGTTCTTGATGTGATCGTCGTGGACGTACCAGCCGCCGCCCGCGGACTCGAGCGGGCGCGCCGCGATCAGATCGCGCTCGAGCATGCTGACGTTCATGATCCAGTCGCCGTCCTGGAAGCCCTTGGAGCCGACGTCGGGGGTGTCTTGCCACAGGAAGTCGGGTGATTTGCCATCACCAGCGAGCGGACAGTAGTCGACCGGCTCGCCCTCGGGGCTGCGGCGCATCAGGTAGTCGAGGGTGGCGCGGCCGAAGCGCGCCGCGATCTCCACCTGCCAGCGCTCCACCCGCGCCGCGCGGTTCTCGGCGACCTTTTTCAAGCCGATCCGCGTGACCACGCCGTTCCACACCTCGGCGCTCGCGGTGGTATCGGCGTTGATGTTCTGCGCGCTCCGCACCGCGACGCCGAGCAGCGCCTGGAACAGCGACGGATCGTCCTGTTTCATCTCCCGCCCGAGGGTGGCGCGGAGCGGCCGGACGAGCGGCACCTTCAGCGCCGCCCCGGGCACGACGTGCGCGACGAAGCGCCCCTGCTCCTTTCTCCAGACGTCGAGCTCGGCGACGATCGCGCCCGCCTTCCGGTCGAGGTAGTAGCGGTAGATCTCGCGCGCCGCGGCGTCGCGCATCTGCGTGCCGAGGAACAGCTTCTCGTCGCCGGCCGCGCCCCGGAGGTCGAGCACCAGAGCGCGTTGCTCGAGCCGCGGGTAGCCGGTCTCGGGATCGATCGTGTCGATCTGGGCGTCGATCTCGAGGCGTGCGCCGGAGACATCGATCAGGTTGTAGTCGCCCTCGACCGTCTCCAGGAAGCGCGGGTTCGGCTTGAAGTCGATCGCGGCGAGATCGGGCAGGTGGCGGAAGAAGCTCCTTTCGACGTCGGCGGGCCCCTCGCCCCAGTCGATCGATCGCACCACGAAGGTCTCCTCGCGCCCCGAGAGCGGCCAGCGGAAGTCGGGCCCGCGCTGTGCACCGCCCAGGACCAGGCGGTCGGGCCGTCCGTCGTTGCGTGCGCCGCCGAAGCGGGTGATGCCGCGCCGGAGCTGCCCGCTGCCGTCGGCGCGCTGGTAGAGCGAGCCGAGCTCGAGCACGCTGGCGATCATCTCCAGCAGGAGCGCGCGGTCGTAGGTCTGCGCTGCGCCGCTCTCGCTCCGGTGCTCGGTCAGCGACGGACGATCGGCCACCGCGATGCCGAGCTGCTCCATCACCGCCTTGATGTCGCAATGGCCCGCCCACGACACCCAGGACACCTGGCCCTGCTGCACGTAGCCCTTGCCCTCCCACGCGAAGCGCACGTTCTCGCGCAGCAGGCGATCGCCCGGCGCGCGGCGGAAGGTGAGCGCCTCCTCACCGACGGGCGTGGAGCGGAGCGACGAGGCCGGCACCGCGATCTCGGAGCCGTCGTCGAGCCGGAGCTTCTCGCCCTGGGGACCGGCGCGGTGGACTCCCTTGCCCGCGTGCGGGCTCTGGAACGAGGGATCGATCCGCAGGAGCTCGTAGCGCGGCACCAGCGACCCTCGGCTGGCAGGCGTCTCGGAGACGATCCGCCGCGTCACGCGATCGATCAGGAAGCCACCCAGCGAGCGCTCGATGTCGGTCTCGCGGATGCCGTCGTTGGCGTACTTGTGGCGCATCAGGAAATCGAGGTGTTTTTGCGCCTGATCGCGCTGCCGGCGGATCGACTCCTGCTGCTCCGCGGGCAGGAGGGCGAACGGCTTGCTCCCGTCGGTGGGGAGGCCGTCGAGGATGCGTTCGAGGTAGTGCACGAACGGCGCGTCGTGCTGGTAGCTGTGGTAGGTGCCGGTGTCGACGTCGTCGAAGCGGAGGTCGCCCGCGTAGGCGGTGTCCTCGAGCTCGCGCACCGCCCGCAGCGCCTCGGCCCGCTCGGAGGCCGGCAGCGCCCCCGCGTTCAGCCACTTCTCCACCTGCGCGCGGATCTCGGCGAACAGCGACGCGGTGCGCTGGGCGCGCACGCTGCTGGCGAAGTAGCGCTCGCTGCCCTTCGGGGCCGCGGCGAGATCGGAGGGCGCGAGATTCATCTCGAATTCGGCCGCGGCGAACGCCGCCGCGAGGTGCTCGCGCAGCGCGGTCGCCGTCGCTGGCGCGCTCCCCGCCGGCCGGTAGCGCGAGCGCACCGCCTGGGGATCCTGCGCCGGCGGCACATCGATCTGGAAGCGCGGGTGCGGCCTCCCCACCCCCTCCACCTGCTCGAACAGCGTCACGCGAGCCCGCCCACCCGGCGTCAGCTGCCGGAAGCGCACCTCCTTGATCCGGTCGCCCTTCCACCACGGCTCATCGGGAGCGGAGAGAAAACGCGCGTAGGCACCGTCGACAACGACCTTCATGGACCACCTCGCAGGAATCCGGGAGTGAATCGCACCCGGGCCGATCGCACAACACCAATCGGGTCCGGCGGGTGAGGACCGCGCAGCCTTGCACGCCCGCTTTCCCCCCTGTTGCCTCGCGTCCATGAACATCGGTGCCGAACCCAGTGGGTGCAGGGCGCGGGTCGCGGGGCGCACGATGGCCGCATTCAGATGATCGGGACGAGCCCGAGCGCTCCCCTCCTCGCGTGCTTCGACCTCCTGGCCTGCCCACGCTGCCGCGGCGTACTCTCACCCGGCCTCGCCTGCGGCGGGTGCGGTGCCGAGTTCGCGCTCATCGACGGCATTCCCTGCTTCAGTGACGGTGTGGTCGAACGGGATCCACGCCTGGCGGCCGAATGGCGGGCGCAACACCATGCGCGCGCTCTCTACAACGACCAGGACGGCATAGCGAACCGCTGGAATTCCCTGGTCCTGCCTCGGCTCCTGACGCCTTCGGAGACGCAGGACCCGCCCTCGACCTCGGCTGTGGCGTCGGCCATCTGGGCCGTACCGTCGCCGAGCTGCGCCCCTCGGCGACGATGGTCGGGATCGACTTCCAGCGCGAGCTGCTCCGCGACGCGGGCGCCGGCTACGCGATGCTCGTGGAGGGCGACATCCACAGGCTGCCGTTCCGCGACGACTCCTTCGCGGTCGTGGTCTCCGCCAACACGCTGCATCACGCAGCGGACCCGTCGCTGGTGGTGCGCGAAGCCCGCCGGGTGCTCGTTCCCGGCGGGCACCTCATCGCCTACGATCCGCGGAAGCTGGCACCGCTCGAGCTGATGAAGGCGGCGGTGCGGCGCAACGACGCGGCCTTCACGAAGGAGCATCGCGCCTTCACGCGGCGCGAGTTTCGTACCCTGTTCGAGGCGGCGGGGATGACGACCGAGCTCCGATGCGAGGATCCCGCCGCCCCGCTCGTCGCCGCGGCCCTCGACGTGATGGGCGCCGGAAGGCTCGGCCTGTCGGCGGAGATCAGCCGCGGGCTGGCCACGCTCGATCGGATCATCGGCCGGTTCGACCGCGGCGCGCGGCTCGGCCTCATGGTGATGGCGGTAGCCACGAAGTAGCGGCCCGTCACGCTCACCGTGCCAGGCCGCACACCCGCCAGCCCTGATCGCTCTTCTTCAGCATCAGCACGAACTGCTCCGCACCGACGGTGCCGACCGCGAACATCATCGAGCCGTCGCCCTCGCCGCCCGGGGGCAGACCACCCAGCCGCGCGCGCACTCCGCCCGCGGTGAGCACCTCGAAGCGATCGAGCCGGCGGTCGCCTGGCGCCTCCCGGAGCAGCGCCGCGTAGAGGCGCTTCACCGCCTCGCCATCCTTCGCTGCCACCTCGCCACCCGCGACGAACGGCGCAGCACTCCAGCCGGACAGCCAGCCGGCATCCCCGCGCACATAGGCGGCGAACCAGCCCTGCGCCGCGTCGCGCGCACCGTCGGGAACCGTTGCTCCCGCGGGCTCGGGCGCGGCGTCCTCTGCAGCGCTCTCGGCGACGCGCGCGGGCGGGTCGCGCCGCAGCACGCGCGGGGGAGCGACACGCGACGTGTCGGCCTTGTCGACGGTGTGGGTGTCGTGCTGCCGGTTCTCCTCGCCCACCGACGTGAGGATGTGCGGATCGACCAGCGCGGTGGTGCACTGGTAGTCGTCACGATGGAACTGCCAGTCGAGGTAGACCTTGCCGTTGACGCTCTTGATCGACTCAGGGGGCGGCGAGAACGGCGACGACGAGAGCACCGAGTCGAGCGCCGCGACGTCGAACGCCGCGATCCCCGAAGGGCGCACGATGGTCACCCTCTCGACGGTGCCGTCGCCCTTCAGCGTGATCTCGAGCTGCGTCCACAGGCTCAGGTCGTTGTAGGGGTTCGAGGCCGACTTTCCGTCGAGGTCGGCGAGGAAGCCATAGGCCCACAGCTTGTGAATCGAGCGGTGCATCTGCGCGATGTAGGCGGCGAACGGATGCGCCCGCGTGCCCAGCTCGGCCTGGTTGCCGACCCGCACCGACGGCGTGAAGTTCTCCAGGCTGGAGCGCATCGCGGCGATCTTCTTGTCCACGCGATCCCACCGCCCGGAGACGTGCGATCGCTCGGCGCGCGCGGCGTCGCGGCGCTGCTTCTCGGCCACCGCCTCGCCCTCGATTGTGTCGTAGTCACGCGCATCGAGCGTGAGCTTCACCCTCGGTCGCCCCGCCTTCTCCGCGCGCGCCCGCTCCCCCGCTTCACCGACGCGCGCCCGTGGTAGCGCGCCCGCCGCCTCGTCCGCCAGCTCCACTCCCTCGCGCGGCTTGATCTCGTAGATCTTCTCCGCCGCTCTCGGCGTCAGGTTGCGCATCGCCAGCTTCCCGCGCGCCGTCCGGCTCTTCTCCGCCGTCTCGCCGCGCTCGCCCGGGGTCGGCCGCTCGCGCACGATCTCACGCTCGCGCCCCGCCCGCTGCTCCAGCTCCGCGACCTTGCTCTCCTTCTCGCCGGGGTTCTCGGCCTGGTTCTCCGACGGCGCCGACGCGGGCCGATCCTCGCCCGCCTTGTTGCGCACCAGGTTGGTGTTGGCGGTGGTGGTGTCGAGGGTGGCGCGGTGGTTTTTCTGCGCGAGGTAGTTCGCGTCCGCGTTGTCCGGCTCGTCGTCGGGGCGGTCCTGATCGACCATCTTCATCCGCTCCTGCGGGCGCGCCGGCGGGGGCGGGACCGGCGTGACCGGAACCGGCGCCTCCACCTTGGCCGGCTCGGGCGGCGTTGGCAGCTCGGCCTTCGCCTCGGGCGCCTCTTCGGCCTCGGCCGGAAGCTCCTCCGGCGGGCGTTTCTCCATCTCCGTGTCCGGCGGGGAAGCGAGCTTCTCGAGCGGCGGCGCGCTCTCCAGAGGCGGCGTGTCGTCGAGGTAGGCGACCTCCACCGGCGCCTCGCGCTTCTCCAGGAGCGGACCGAGCAGGCGCGGGATCAGAACGAAGAAGTGCAACACCGCGCCCACGAGCGCAGCGACGGCAAACACATCCCAGCGAAAGCGGTCTCGCCGCACGGCTCGTAATCTAGCAGTGGAAACGGAGGGATACCAGGATCGGTCGACGGAGAGTGGTCGCGGCGGGGTTGGCTAGAGTTTCCGGTAGACGCCGATCACGATGCCAAGCAGGTTGACCGTCTTCCAGTCACGGCGGCGCACCACGATCGGCCCCATCGCGCGATTGGCCGGCTTGAAGACGATCGTATCCCCCTCGGGGTGGTAGTACTTCACCGTCGCCTCGCCGTCGATCATCGCCACCACGATGTCGCCGCGCTTCGCGTCGGGCTGCTTGCGCACGAACAGGAAGTCGCCGTCGAAGATCCCCGCCTCGATCATCGACTCGCCCTTCACCCGCAGCGCGAACACCTCCCGCCCCTCGCCCCCCGGCCGCCCGAGGAAGAAGCGATCGACCCGCACCGTGTCCTCGGCCTGCTCGATCGCCAGGATCGGCTGCCCCGCCGCCACGCGACCGAGCAGCGGCACATCGATGAACGACTCGCTCAGCGACGGACTCCGCGCCGCGCGATTCCCCGATCCATCGAGCGGCCGGAGCGCGCGCGACTTGAGATCTTCGCGCGCGAGGTAGCCCTTTTTCTCGAGCGCCTTCAGGTGATCGTTGACCCCGTTGGTCGAGCGGATCCCCATGTGCTCGCCGATCTCGCGCAGCGTCGGCGGGTAGCCGCGCCGCTCGATCGAACGGCCAATGAAGTCGAGCGCCTGGCGCTGGCGATCGGTGAGCTGCTCCTTGTCTTCCTCGACGATGATGGTCACGGATCCTCCTGAAGTTTGTCGACCCGCCGAGGGCGGCACCACAGCGTCCCCCTGATGCGGTGATGCGGTGATGCGGTGATGCGGTGATGCGGGGGCTCGCCGGGACACTGAACAAATAGTAAGTTACTGAACGGGTGGACCCGTGTCAAGTTTTCAGCCCCGCATTCCGGCGTCGCCCGGAAACGCGCACCTGAATAATGCGTGCGGCCGGCGCGTGAAGACCTACACTGGCCCATTGCCAGGAGGTGTCGGGATGACCGCTCGGGGCTGGATGATGCGCGCGATCGTGATCGGCCTGCTGCTCGTCGCCGGCCAGGCCCGGGCGGGCTTTCCCAAGGGCACGCTGATCATCACCGACGAGGAGATCGACACCCAGTCGGCGACCTTCGAGAAGGATCTCAAGAAGCACTCCCGCGACACGCTCCGCAAAGGGGTCGAGGGGTGGAAGATCTTCCTGGTCGCCTACCTGAAGAGGGCGGCCGGCTCGGCGGAGGTGAACCTGGTCTTCTACGACATCGCCGGGAAGGGGCGCGAGCAGGTCAACGCCTTCCCGATCGCCACTTCGGCCAAGGCGGAGATCCTCGCCTCGAAGGTGGAGATCTCGCCCGAGCAGGGGTTCAAGGTGGGCGGAAAGTACCAGGTCCTGATCACCCGGTTGATCGGCGGCAAGGAAGAGATCTACGCCAAGACCGTTCTTTCGCTGAAGTGACCTGACCTGTCCGCGCTGATCCTCACGCTGCTCGCGCTGCCTTCCGTGGTGGAGGTGCGGCTGCCAGCGATGGCGGCGCTGGTGGAGGCGCTCCGCACGGGCGACGAAGAAGAGGTGGAGCGCCTGGCGCGGCGGCTGGGGGCGGCGCGGCTCTTGCGGACGGCGCTCGCCGGACCGCGTCCGGAGGAGCGCACCGCGGCGCTCTCCGCGCTCCCGCTGTGCGACGAGGCGTGGGCTTCGCTCGGGCTCCTGCCCGGGCTGTTTGGCGATCGCGACGCCGAGGTGGCGGTGGCGGCGGCAGAGGCCGCGCGCAGGATCGCCGAGCGGCTCACCGGGGAGGCGCTGGCCGACGGTGACGTCCCGGACGACGCGCTGGTCGCGGCGGCGCGCGCGCTGTGGGCGGAGGCGGGGGATCGGCGTCGCGCACCGACGGTGCGGGCGAGCGCACTTGCGGGTGCGGCGGCGCTCGGTCGGCTCTCGGGAGGGGTCGATCCGGTCAGGCTCGCACCGCTGCTGACGGACCCGGAGCCGTCGCTGCGGCGCGCGGCGGTGGCGGCGCTCGACGTGGCGTCGGGCAGCTCGCAGCTCGAGCGCGCCGTCGCTGACGACGACCTTACGGTGGCTGCCGCGGCGACTGCCGCGCTGTGCGCCGAGGTGCCGGGCCCGGGGTCGCGGGGTCGACCGAGTCACGCCGTGGACGCTCTCGCCGAGCCGGCGCGGGCGCGCATCCGCGAGCTGCTCGGCGACGAGGCGCGGGTTCCTCTGGCCGATCGGCTGGCGCTCATCCCCTGCCTGCGCGGCTTCGGCACGCCCGAGGATCGCAAGCGTCTCGATGCGCTGGCCCGCTCGAAGGTTCCGGCGATCAAGCGCCGCGCTCGCGCCTGGAAGTAGGTGTCTTTCCGGTCCAGGCTGCTGTTTTCCATCGAGCGGACAGGCGGGTGGTCCATCCCGCTCCTGGTTGTCCCCTGATCTGACACCTGTCATGCTGCATGTCATGAAGGAGCTCAACGCCGTCGCCCTCCGCCAATCCCTGGCCCGCGTCGCCCGCGCCCTCGAGCGCGACCGGGAGCCCATCTTGCTGCGGCTCGGCCGGAAGCCGGTCGGGGTGATCGTCTCGATCCGGGACTTCGAGGAGCGCTTTGCGTCAGCGCGCGCCTCGGATCGCCGGCGCGCGCTGGTAGACGAGATTCTGGCGGACCGACCCAGGGGATCGGTCCTCGTCGACGAGGCGCTCGCCGACCTCCGCGGGCGGTGAGGCGATGGCCCTGGTGCTCGTCGACGCATCCGTGGTTCTGCGATGGTTCGTGGATCAGCCGGGGCACGACGAGGCCGCCGACTGGTTGCGGCGCTTCGCCGCCGATCCCGAGCTGCTCGTTGCGCCCGATCTCCTCCGCTTCGAAGTGTGCGGCGGTCTGTCGCGCCTCCAGCAACGCGGAGATGTCGCGTGGGCAGGGCGCTGCTTCGACCGCTTCGATCGCCTGGGCATGCGCGAGTTGCCGACGACGAAAGCACTGCACCTCCGCGCCATCGAGCTGAGCAGGACCCTGCGATTGGGCGGCTACGACGCCATCTATCTCGCGCACGCCGAGGCGCTCGGGGCGCGCTGGCTGACCGCCGACGAACGCGCGCTGCGGCGGCTGGCGGCCGACAAGCGCGTACTGCCCTTGGTCAAACACTGAAGCACGGAAGGCCCCGGGGCGATTCGCTCCCCTGCTCCGCGGCGACCGCAACCCGGTTGCCAGGGTGCCAACGCGGTTGGCGGTGGTCCTCCACCGGCGCCCACTTCCGACGGCACCGCGCTTGCTGCGATGCACCCACCACCCCGACTGCGTGGTCGAGCAGATGATCTGGCAAAACAACGGGAGCGTGGCGGTCACCGCGATGCCCGAGTGCACCTCGCCACCGAGCACGCGCCCCTGCTGGCGCGCCGAGCCCAAGGACCGGTGCGCGGTCACCTCGCCGCAGGGCATCGGCTTCGCGATCGACCGCGACGGGGGCTTCCCCCCGGACAACTCGGAGCTGCGGGCGTGGTGCGACGTGATCTCCGGCTGAGCGGCGCGACCCGTCGCTGGTGCTCTCGGAGAGCGGCCCGCTCGCTCGACTACTTTCCCACCGCCGCCGGGTGCGATTGTGCGAATTACCAGAGCATCCTTGCGCCATAGGGTGGAAACGCCGGATCGGGCGAGACCAGACAAAGGCCGTGGACGATCGATTGCGCGACGAGAAGGCGATCAAAGGGATCGCGATGATGGAGCGGAAGCTCGCTCATTCTTTCGAGGGAGGGCAGGTCGATCGGCCATTCGGCCACACCGCGGGCGGCGAGCTGCTCCGCGACCCACACGCGCGGCGTATCCGGGAGAACCAGCTTTCCCGCCTGACACTTGTTGAAGATTTCCCAGATGCTGACATGGCTGAAATAGAGTTCGTTGGATGGATCGTCGAGCGCACTACGGGCCGCCGGGCTCAACCGTTTTGGCGCCTGGGTCAGCCAGATGAACGTACAGGTGTCGAGCAGAAGCCTCACTTCATGCCCCAGTCCTCGAGCTCGTGGTCCGAGAGCGGCGCAAAGCAGTCCTTCGAGTACTTCACTCGCCTGGACGTGCGCTCATCGACCTTCGGCCGGCGGACGGAGTCGGGTCGCAGAGGAACGATCCGGGCGATCGGCTGGCTGCCCTTGCACACGACGACCTCCTCGCCATCCGCCAGCCCCGCCAGCAGGCGGGAAAGATGGGTCTTCGCTTCGTGGATGGTCACCGTCTTCATGACGGCCGAGGATGGGCGAAGGACAAGACTAAGTCAAGACTAAGTCCGGGTCGGGCCCGGGTCATGAAGGAGCGACGGTCGGTCCCGTGCGCTACGGGTGGCCGCGGTCACGCGCGAGCGCGAGCAGCGCCTCCTGGATCGCAAGGAGGCGCCCCTCGGCGCGGGCGCGGGCATCGGCGAGCGGCTCGCCCTGGGCGAGGTCCTGCTTGAGGTCGAAGTAGTACTTGATCTTCGGCTCGGTCCCCGATGGGCGGAGCGTCACCCGCGAGCCGCCTTCGAGCTGGTAGGCGAGCACGTTCGAGGGCGGGAGATCGAGCCGCCGCACCTCGCTCCCCACCCGCGACTCACCACGCAGGTAGTCGTGCGCGGCGACCACCGCGAGCTCGCCGATCCGCACGGGCGGGCGCTCGCGGAAGCCGCGCAGGATGTTCGCGATCACCTGCGCGCCCTCGGCGCCGGGGAAGGTGAAGTTTCGCTGCGCTGCAACAAACAGCCCGTGCCGCCGCTGAATCTCCTCCAGGTAACCGAGGACGGTGGTGCCCCGCGCGCGACACCAGGCGGCGAGATCGGCGAACACCAGCGCGGTGCCGACGCCGTCCTTGTCGCGGGCGACGGTGCCGGCGGTGTAGCCGAGGGCCTCCTCGTAGCCGAACACGAAATCGGCCCCTTCGCTCTCCAGGCGGGCGAGGGCGCGATTGGCGATCCACTTGAAGCCGGTGAGCGTCTCGTCGTAGAGCGCGCCGAGGTCGTGGGCGATGACGCCGAGCTGGGGCGACGAGACGATGGAGGTGATCACCAGCGGCTTCTTCGGCTTTGCCGGCGATTGCGTCAGGAGGTAGTGGCCGAGCAGGACGCCCACCTCGTTCCCGGTGAGCGCGCGCAGCAGACCGCGCTCGTCGCGGACGATCACCGCGAGCCGATCGGCGTCGGGATCGTTGGCCAGGACCAGCTCGGCGCCCACCTTGTCGGCGAGCGCGCGCGAGAGGTCCATCGCTCCCGGCTCCTCGGGATTGGGGAAGCGCACCGTCGGGAATGCGCCGTCGGGCTGGTGCTGCTCCGGGACCACATGAAGCGCGCTGAAGCCGGCCCGCGCGAGCGCCGCCTCGACCCAGCGCCCACCGACGCCGTGCATCGCGGTGTAGACGATCGGGAGGTCGCCGGCGAGGCGGTGGGGGCGCAGCTCGAGGATCGCCGCGAGGTAGGCCTCGTCGAGATCGGGGCCGAGATCGCGCCACAGGCCGCGGGCGCGCGCCTCCGCCTCGGCGAGCAGCGGCACATCGCACGCCGGGCCGACGCGATCGATCTCCTCTGCGATCCCCTGGTCGTGGGGCGGGATGATCTGCGCGCCGTTGCCCCAGTAGACCTTGTAGCCGTTGTACTCGGGCGGGTTGTGGCTGGCCGTGACCATCACCGCGCCGGCGGCGCCGAGGCGCAGGGTGGCGAAGGCGGTCACCGGGGTCGGAACGACCTCGGGGAAGAACAGCGCCGGGATGCCGTGGGCGGCCAGCACCGACGCTGTGTCCGCGGCGAACTCGGGGCTCAGGGTGCGCCCGTCGCGGCCCACCACCACGCCGCGGGTGGTGACGTCGGGCACCTTGGCGAGCAGGTAGCGCGCGAGGCCGGCGGTGGTGCGGCGGACCACCGCGCGGTTCATCCGGTTCGGCCCCGCCCCGAGGACGCCGCGCAGCCCGGCGGTGCCGAACTCGAGGGCCCCGGCGAAGCGATCGGCAAGCTCGGCGTGATCGCCAGCGTCGATCAGGCGGCGCAGCTCGGCGGCGGTCGCCGGATCGGGGTCGGCGGTGAGCCAGGCGTCGGCGCGGGCGAGGATCTGCGAGCGGTCCAAGGGGGCCTCCTTCCGGGGGTGTTCGATGGTGGAGCAGGATCGGAACTGTAGCCTGGGGTGTCAAGGACGGGCGGACGGACTAGAATCGGGCGATGACGCACCGATGGCTCTGGATCGCGCTCCTCGCCGCCCTCACCGCGTGCGAGGGGATGGCGCCGATCGGCGGCGAGGGCGGCGATGCCGGCGACGCCAGCGACGCCAGTGACGCCAGCGACGGAGCGAACCGCAGCGATGGTGGCTCGCCGCCCGATGCGGCGACACGGACCGACGCCGCCGGAGCGCCCGATCTTGCGATGGCGAGCCCGCAAAGGGCGCGCTACCCGGCGGGCATGCTCCACTCGCCGGTCAGCCCGTGGGTGGCCTCGCACCTCGGCGCGGTGCTGGCCAAGTCGCCGGGGCGGAAGGACGTGTTCGCCAAGGTCGGCGCCTCGATCACGGTCAGCACGAACTTCCTGCACTGCTTCGCCGGCGGCGACGTGAAGCTCGATCAGTACGCCGCGCTCGAGCCTTCGCGCGCCTGGTGGAAGAAGACCTCCGCCGACGGTGTACACACCTCGTTCGACCGCGCCAGCCTCGCCGCGGTCGTGGGCTGGAGCGCCGGCAAGCCGCTCCAGGGAAACCCGTCGCCGCTCGAGCAGGAGGTGGCGGCGATCAAGCCTGCCTTCGCGGTGGTGATGCTCGGGACCAACGACACCTACGTGCAGGGCATCTACCCGTTCGAGAAGAACCTGCTCGCGGTGGTCGATGGGCTGCTGGCACGCGGCGTGGTCCCGCTGGTCAGCACCATCCCGCCGCGCGGTGACACGCTCGAGGCGAACGCGCTCGTTCCCGAGATGAACGCGATCATCCGAGCGGTGGCCCAGGCGCGCCAGGTGCCGTTCCTGGACCTCTGGCAGACGCTGGTCAAGCTGCCGGCCTACGGCCTCGCGGGCGACGGGGTCCACCTTCAGGCCTACGTCTCGGGAGGCGTCCACGCCTGCTGGCTCACGCCCCCCGCCCTGCAGGCGGGAATGAACCGCCGCAACCTGATCACCCTCGAGGCGCTCGACCGCGCGCGCCGCCTGCTGGTCGACGGTGGGCCGGCCGATGCGGAGGGCCCTCCGCTGGTCGGCGACGGCACCTGGAAGAGCCCGCTCACCGTCGACGCGCTGCCCTTCGTCGACGATCGCGACACCGCAAAGAGCACCACCTCGGTCGCCGCGGTCTACTCCTGCGGGGCGCAGAACGAGGGAGGGCCGGAGGTGGTCTATCGGGTCCAGCTGGCGCAGGCGGCCAAGCTCCGCGCGCGCGTGTTCGTCGACGACGGAGTCGACGTGGATCTGCACTGGCTCGACGGGCCAGCGCCGGACAGGTGCCTCGCGCGCGCCGACAAGCAGCTCGATGTGCAGGCCGGTCCGGGCACCTACTGGCTGGTCGCCGACACCTTCGTCTCCGGCGGCGTCGCGCGGAGCGGCGCGTATCGATTGACGCTGGTGCGCCTGGATTGAAGCGCGCCTACCAGGGCAGTCCGATCGCTCCGGTGAGGAACTCCATCAGCGGCTTGCTGCCGGCGAGGCGATCGGCGAACTCGTCCAGGAAGTGCGGGCTGCACGCCTCCTTCTCGGTGAAGCGCGAGGCGGCGATGAAGTCCTTGCGCTTGAGGTCCGCGATCAACGGATGATCGGCCGCGAAGCCCGCGGGCGGGCGCTTCAGCGACTCGCCTTCGAGTGCCCACGAGGCGAGAAAGCGCTTCCCCGAGATTGCTTTCTTCCAGTGCTCCGGCCCGTCGACCAGGGCGCCGCGCAGCTTGGCCAGCGTCGGTGGATCGGGCTGCCACAGACCGACGCCCGCGAACACGCTGTCGGGATCGAGGTGCAGGTAGAAGCCGGGGGCGTGCACGTCCTTGCCCGCGTCGTGGCGAAACTGGATCCCGACGTTGGTCTTGTAGGGGCTCTTGTCCTTCGCGAAGCGGGTGTCGCGGTGGATCCGCATCAGCGAGCCACCGACGGGGCGTGGGTCGGCCATGAAGTGCTCGCTGAGGCGCCGCAGGCGGGGGCCGAAGTCGCTGATGAAGCGCAGCGCGGGATCGCGCACCTCCGACTCGTAGCGCGCCTTGTTCGCCTGGAACCACGCGCGGTCGTTGTGATCGCGCAGCTCGCGCAGGAACTGGAACAGCGACGAGGTGAAGTGCGGCTGCGGTGCCATCGTCTCCTCCGCGGGAGGTCTACGGCGAGGTGTTGAGCAGCACGATCGTCTCGCTGCTGCTGCTGCCGGCGGCGACGATATCCGGCTTGCCGTCGCCGTCGAGATCGCCCACCGCGACCCCGCGCGGGCCGCCCGCGGCCACGTTCAGGTTCACCGCCGGCAGGAAGGTGCCGTTCACGTTACCGATCAGCACGCTGATGGTGCTGGAGGCGTTGCTGGCCACCACCAGATCGAGCTGCCCATCGAGGTTCAGATCGCCGACGGCCAGCGTATGCGGGTTGTTGCCGGTGGCATGGTCCATCCTTCCAGAGAGCTTCCCGTCGCCGCTGCCGTTGAACCGGCTGACGCTGCCGCCGATCCAGTTGGTCACAGCGAAAGCAGCTTCCACATCCCGCAAGAATAGCCGATCGCGGGGCGGCGCGGCCACCGGCTTGAATGTCGGGGGCGCCGATCGCAACCAGTACAGCGGGAGCCGAGCGGCCGCTCCCGAGAAAGAGGAAGGTGACTCCCATGTCCCAGATGCGCTTCGTTCCAGGTCTGCTGCTCGTCGGTGTCGCGGCCGGCTGCGGCTCGAGTCTCCAGGTGGTGCGGGAGGCCGAACCGAGCCCGTTCGCCGGCGTGAGCAGCTTCGACGTCGAGTCGATCACCGTCGGGGATGTCCGCCTGCCCGAGAACCCGGTGCTGCCCGAGACGCTCGACGAGCCGCGGATGAACCGGGTGTTCCTGTCGACCCTGGTCACCCGCGGGGTCCGCATGGCGCCGGGCGACTTCGTGATCCGCGCTCACGTCGGCAAGGCGGCCCCGCGCTGGATCCCGGGTGGAGCGGGCGGCGATCGCAACCTCAAGATGTGGGTCGGGATCTTCGACCGCGACGACCACCTCCAGGACGGACTGGAGTCGCGCTGCAGCGCCGAGCTCTACGACTGCGCGGCCCACGTCGCGGGCAATGTGGCGGGGCACCTCCACAAGCGCATCGGGGGCTGATCCGACGCCTTGCTCCAGGCCCGTTTCCGTTTCCGTTCCCGTTTCCGTTTCCGTTCCCGTTTCCGTTTCCGTTCCCGTTCCCGTTCCCGTTCCCGTTCCCGTTCCCGTTCCCGTTCCCGTTCCCGTTCCCGTCGCATGGACAGTTCGCCGAGGGTGCCTTAGTATGAATCCGAGGTGCCCGGAGTATGAACGCCAAGAAGATCGCAACCAGCCTCCCTGCCGCCCAGTTCGATGCGCTCGAGCGCGCCCGGCGGCGGCTGAAGATGCGGCGCAGCGAGGCGGTCCAGGCGGCCCTCGCGATGTGGCTCGCGGCGCACGAAGGCGACTCTCGCGTCGAGCAGTACCTGCGCGGATACGCCGCTCATCCCGACGATCCCCGCGAGGCGAGGGCGATGACACGCGCCTGGGCCCAGGGCCTCGAGCCGGAGGACTGGTAGTGCGCCGCGGCGACGTCTACTGGGTTCGCTTCCCGTCGCCGGCGGGTACCCGCCCCGCCGTGCTGGTCTCCCGTGACGAGGCCTACGCGATCAAGACGCGCGTCACCGTGGTGCCGGTGACCCGCACCGTGCGCGGCATCCCGACCGAGGTGCGCCTCGGGCTCTCCGATGGCTTGCCCAAGGTCGGTGTGGCGAACGCCGACGAGGTCGTGACCATCCCGAGGGATCTGCTGCGCGAGCGGATCGCGACGCTGTCGAAGACGAAGCTCGTCGAACTCGACGAGGCACTCCGGTTCGCCCTGGCGCTCGAACGACGCTGATCGACGGGCAACCGCCCGACGCAGCGTCCCCCGTCAACGCGAAGGCGGGCGCCCCTTTCGTCGCACCGTTCGCCGCGGGGGCCGGAACAGGTCGATGACCCGCCGGCTGAGGACGTTCGCCAACCGGACCATCGACTCGATCGTCAGGTTCTCCCGCCCCGCCTCGATCCGCTGCAGGTACTTCAGCGACACCCCCAGCTTCTCCGCGAGTTGCTCCTGCGTCAGGTCCCTCGCCACGCGAAGCTCCGCGACCCGGCGCCCGACCCGGCCGACCACTCGCTCCGGATCCGAAGGTCGCATCGGTGCGACGGTCCTGGAAAACGAATCTCACAAACACCAACGTATGGGTTACCATTCTTGGACCAGGCCAGCGGTGGCGATGACGGGCGTTGCGCACCAGCCTCTTCATGGAGGGACTCATGCGGATCCGGGACGGAGTGATGGCGCTCACGGCAGCAGGGATGCTGGCGGCCTGCGGCGGTGGGGGCGGCGGCGGTGGGTACCAGGGCTGCGTGCCCCAGTGCTCCGCCAGGAATTGTGGCTCGGATGCCTGTGGCGGCACCTGCGGCACCTGCGGCCAGGGTTTCACCTGCAACGGGGCAGGCTCCTGCACCCAAGGCTGCTCACCGTCCTGCAACGGGAAGAGCTGCGGATCGGATGGTTGCGGCGGATCGTGTGGCTCCTGCGGGAAGGGCTTCACCTGCGGCGGGGCGGGTGGCTGCGAGGTGTCCGGATCCAGCCTCTGGGTCCTCACCATCACATCGGGCAAGATCGCCGAAAAGGGGCCCGACGGGGCGTCGTGGGACTATCCCGGGGGGCTACCCGACCCGTTCATCTGCCTCACCATCAACGGGCTGCGAAGGTGCACCAGCACCGTCAACGACACGCTGGCGCCGGTCTGGGACGAGTCCTTCCCGGCGGCGACGGCGCTTGCCCTGCAGGCCGGCGTGATCGTCGAGATGTGGGACGAAGATCTCTCCGCCGATGACCCGATGTGCGGGAAGGGAACTGTAGCTGTCGAACCCGAAAACCTGAAGGCGGGCACCTGGGGCGCCGTCTGCACCTACGCGGCGTTCTCCGCCACCCTCCAGCCGAAGTAGCGTCGCGGTAGCGCCCGCTGGCCCGCTCCGGCGGGGCCGGTCGGAAGAGGGAGCGTGCTACATTCCACCCCGCATGAAGCCGCCGAGCGGCCTCCTCCTCGCGACCGCGCTCCTCTCCTGCAGCCCGCCCGGCGACGGTGAGATCCTCGGCGCCGAGTATGGGCTGACGGTCTGTCCGAAGGGCGCGGTGGTCGAGGGGGTCGATGTCTCGGCCTACCAGCCCAACACCGACTGGGGCGCCGTCGCGCAATCCGGGCGCGGCTTCGCGATCGTCAAGGCCACCGAGGGCACCGGCTACGTCAACAAGTACTTCCAGCAGGACTGGGCCGGGATCAAGGCGGCCGGAATGGTGCGCGGCCCCTACCACTTCTTCCGCGCCAACGTCGATCCGATCCAGCAGGCCGACTTCTTCCTCCAGACCGTCGGGCCGCTCGCACCGGGCGACCTCCCCCACGTCCTCGACCTCGAGACCACCGACGGACAATCGGGCGCCACCGTCGCCCAGCGCGCGCTCGCCTTCCTGGCGCGGCTGCAGCAGGTGAGCGGTCGCACCCCGATCGTCTACACCTCGCCCGGCTTCTTCGGCGGCATCGGCAGCCCCGCCGGCTTCGACAAATACCACCTGTGGGTGGCCCACTGGCAGACCAAATGCCCGAGCGTACCCGGCGCGTGGACAGATTGGCCGCTGTGGCAATATGCCGACAATGGCCTCGTGCCCGGGATTGCGGGCAATGTCGATCACGATCGCTTCAATGGCACGATGCAGGACCTCCTCGCCTTCACAAAGGCGGCGCCCGCAGCGACGGGACTGCCCCACCTGAACGGCAATGAGGGAATCGCGCTGGTCAACTGGTCGCAGGACCAGCACGCCGAGCTGTTCGCCAGCACGCCCGCCGGCGACGTGGTGCACCTCTACACCCAGGGAAAGACCGATACCTGGTCCATGGCCGGGATCCTCGACGGAGGCGCGGCGTGCGGCTTCGCGGCGAGCTTCTGGGGTCCGCCGTGGAGCTATGCCGAGGTGTGGAGCCCGCGCAAGAATGGCGGTGCCGGCCATTTGTGGTGGGCCAACAATCAATGGAACAAATGGCAGGATTTCGGCGGAATGGGCCTCGGGCTCGGCCATTTCTCGACGGCGGTGTGGCAGGACGGGCGGAGCGAGGTGTTCGCGCTCGGGCAGGATGGCGCGATCTGGCGCAGTGGTTGGGACCTCGCGAAGAAGGACTGGACGGGATGGCAGAGCCTGGGCGGCGCGCTGGTCACCGGCGCCGCGCCGATCGTCTGGGACGACGGCCACGGCGAGCTCTTCGCCACCGATGGCAAGGGCGCCGCGTGGCATAACTGGACCCATCAGGCGGGCGCGTGGCAGGGCTGGGCCAGCCTCGGCGGGAGCCTGTCGTCGCGCCCGGTGCCGTTGCGCTGGGCCGATGGTCACGTCGAGCTGTTCGCGCGCGCCGAGGACGGGCATCTCGTCCATAGCTGGTGGGACGGCAAGGTGTGGGCGCCGTTCGCGGCGCTCGGCGGCGCGACCACCATCCTCGGCGAGCCCTCGGCGATCGCCAACCCGAAGGGCAACGGCGCGTCGCCGGGGCCGGAGGTGTTCGCCCGCGACGCCCAGGGCCGGGTCTTGAACCTGTGGTGGAACGGCAACGGCTTCACCGACTTCGCGCCGCTCGGGGATCAGATCGCGGCGTCGGATCCCTTCGGGTGGATTCGCGGCGACGGGCGGGGCGAGGTGTTCGCGGTCGATCCGCAGGGCGCCCTGATGCGGATCTACCGCGATGGCAACGGGCAGTGGGGAGCGTGGGGGAAGCTCGCCGACGGGATCGCGGCCTGTGCGGCGAAGGCGACGCCGGCCGTCGACGGGGGTGCGGACCCGGCGGTGGATGGTGCGCTCTCCGATGGGGCGAACCCGGTTCCCGGGGCGGACCTCGCCGGCTCCGGCGGGCCTGACGCGGCCGGGCCGATGGAGGAAAAAGGCTGCTCGTGCGCCGTCGGTGGTGGGGTGGGTGGCCAGGGCGGCTGGCTGCTGCTGGTGGGCCTGGTGGTGGCGGTGGCCGGAACGCGCCGCCGCTGTCGCCTTCCAGCCCTCGGAATTTCCGGCAACAAGATCAGGTAGTTACAGTGAGACGGGGCGGCGATCGCCCGCGCGCCCCGGGCCCCCCTGACATCCCTGTCGCTATCCGGACGCGAATCCGGTCGTTTTCCGGCATGCAGCTCACGGCACGGCCTCTGCTTTGGGAGCCGGCCACCGCGGCCCCCATCCGGGACGCCGCACATCGAGCGCGCCTTGCGCCGGAGATGACGATGCAGCGACCCCGACCCCGATCCCTCCTGCTTCCCGCCCGCGCCCTCCTCCACCCGCTCTGGATCGCCTCGCTGGCGGTGCTGGTCGTGAACGATCACTTCCTCAAGGGAGCCGGCCTCGCGCCGGGCTGGCTGACCGGGAAGCTCTCCGACCTTGCCGGCTACCTGCTCTTCCCGATGCTGCTGGCGGCGCTTCTGCGCGTGCGGACAAGGCGCGGCGCGGCGTTCGCCCACCTCGCCTCGGTCGCTCTCCTGCTCGCCCTCGAGCTCTCGCCGGCGCTCTGTGCATTGCTGCATCGCACCCTCGGTGTGCGCCTGTGGGCCGACCCGACCGATCTGGTCGCTCTCGCCTCGATCGCTCTCAGCTGGCGCCTGCTGGTGCCGGTGGCCGAGGCGCCGATCGGTGTGCCGCGGCTGCTCGCGCGGTCGCTCGGTGCCGTCGGTGCGCTGGCCTCGATCGCCACCTCGCAGAACCCGCCGCCGGATACGTCCCCGCCGACGCCGCGCCCGCAGCCCCAGACCAGTCAGATGTTCCTCTGGAACCAGACCACCAAGGACCTCCAGGTGCGGGTCAGCGCGCCGCGCCCCGGGGTGACCTTCGACTGCCAGGACGCGCTGCGCTGGCCGGAGCGGGCATTGCCGGCCGATCTCTTCCACGTCGTGCGCCACGTGACGGTGGTGCGCTCGGGCCGGATCGCCCTCGATTCATTCGCCACCCAGAAGGAGTGCAACGCGCTCCTCCTCTCGGCCGAGGCCGCCAGCGACACCGTGATCACCTGGCGCGCCGACAGCCTCCCGTCGCTGGACATCGCGAGCGGCTTCGTCGCCAACGATCAGGGGGTACGCCTGCAGGATCAGAAGGGGATCCGCGTGTTCGCAGTGCCGGACAACGTCATTTCGGGCGAGTCGCGCCCCGACCTGCCGCCAGCGACGGGGATCGACGCCTGTGCGCCGCCGCTTCCCGGATCGGAGCCCGACTGGTCGGAGCCGCTGCCTTCGGTTGGACCGTGGAAGATCACCGGATTGGTCGCGGGCGCCGACGGGTGCGACGAGGTGGCGCTCGCGAACCAGGGCGGGCAGCCCGGGCCGCGCTTCTTCGCCTGCAGCACGCTCCCCGGCGGCCTGCCCTTCAAGGTGGGGGAGCTGCTCTCCTTCAAGCGCCCGCAGAGCGGCGCGACCGGCGCGATCCTCGAGAGCGCAGCGACCACGGTGGCCCTGGTCCGGCGCGCCACCACCGGCACGTTCGTCGACGGGGCGTGCGAGGCGCAGCGGCGCTCCTGCGGGGTGGCGCGCGCGGCGCGGGTGCGGCTCGCGACCCCGGCCGGTCAGACCAATCCGCTCGCCGCCGGCGACCTCCAGACGCTCGGGGCGGGCGGGCTGTCGGTGTTCGTCCACGCCGCGCGGGTCGAGCGCACGATCGTCGCCGACGTGAATTGCGACGCCGCCTCCACCCTCGGCAACGTCGCCAGCTATGTGTGGGTCCAGACGAAGGAGATGAAGTAGATGACCAATCATCGGATGCGAACGAACCGCCCGACCCACCTCGCGCTCTGCCTCGGCGCCTCCCTCCTCGTCGCCTGCGGGAGCGGCGACAGCGCGCCCACCGAGAGCGGCGGACCCGGCGCAGGCGGCGGCGACCCGGGAGGCAGCGGCCTCGGACCGTCGGGGGCGCAGGACTTCGGGCGCTTCAAGGGGATCCTCGACCAGAACCTCCTCCCCGGCGAAGGCACGCTCGATCAGATCGGCTTCTTCGCCGAGCACAAGATCGGCACGCCGCCCACCGCGTGCGGGGGCGATGTCTGCAGCCGCGCAGAGCTCGGCTCGATGGGCAACCTGATCACCGGATCGAACTGCACGCTGATCCACCTCGCGCTCGGCACGCCGATCGATCCGAAGACCCGCCAGCGCCCGATCCTCGACGTGGCGGTGGTGGTCGACGTGGGATCGAAGACGCTCGCCACGCCGCAGGCGATGGCCGATCTGCGCGCCGGGATCGGCAAGCTCCTCGACGGACTGGTGCCGGGCGACTCGGTGACGCTGGTGGCCGCGGGGACGAGCGCACAGGTGCTCGCGAGCCGCACCAGCGCCGTCAACAAGGAGACCGTGCGGGCCGCGCTCTCCCTGCTCGCACCGTCGGCCGGCTCCAACCTCTACGAGGGCATGCGCGCGGGTCTCACCGGCCTCGGCGGACCGGTGGTCGGACGCCACCGACGGTTGATCCTGGTCAGCGAGGGCAAGCCTACCGTCGGCATCACCACCCGCGATCGCCTCGTCGGCCTGGTGCGCGCGTTCGCCGAGGAGGGGGGCGGCGTGACGCTGCTCGTTCTCGGGCTGAACGTCGATGGAAAGCTCCTCCAGGCGATGGCCGACCTCGGCGCGGGCGCGCTCTACACCGTCGGAAAGAGCGGGGAGCTGCCATCGCTGTTCGAGCGCGAGGTGGGCTACAGCCTGATCCCGATCGCCGAGAAGGTGCGGATCCGCGTCGCGCCCGGGCAGTCGTGGCGCCTCCGCGAGGTGTTCGGGATCAAGGGGTGGTCGATCGACGAAGCGGGCGGGACGATCGACATCCCGGCGCTGTTCGTGGCGTGGCGAAAGAGCGCGGCGATCGACGAGGGGCGGCGCGGTGGCGGCGGTGGGATCCTGATCGAGGTGCTGCCGCGCGCAAGCGGCGCTGGCGAGAGCCCGTCCACCGTCGGTGACCTCGAGGTCGGCTGGGCCGTCCCGGGCAGCGGCGAGTGGAGGTCGCAGAAGCTCACCGTGGTCTCGCAGGACGCGCCGGGGCAGGCGCCGCAGGAGGGCTCCTTCGCCGCTCCCGCCGTCGAGAAGGGCTTCGTGGTGCTGAACCTCTACGTCGCCTTCCGGCTCGCCGCCCAGCGCGCCGCGTCGGGCGATCTCCGCAGCGCCCACGACGTGCTGGCGGCGGTGCGCTCGAACGCCATGCGCTGGGTGCAAAAGCACCCCGACCCGGAGATCGAGGACGACCTCCGCTACGTCGCGAAGTTCCTCGACGTTCTCGAGTCCCGCGGCGCGCTCAAGGAGCCACCCCGCGCCGGCTGGTTCAACGAGCCCTGGCCGCGCGACTGATCGTTCGAGACGATCATCGCCTATCGTCGCCGAGCAACCCGAGGAACAGCTCGAGCCCCTGGTCGAGGGCGGCCATCTCGTCGGCGCCGATCCGACCGAAGACGCGACAAATGCGACGCTTGTCGATCGAGCGAAGGTGATCGATGAGCGCGCAGGAGGTCCTCGTGAGACCACTCTTCCCCGGGGAGAGCCGAGGGTACAGCGCCCCTTCGCCGGCGGTGCCCGTGACGGGAACGACGGCGATGAGGGGGAATCGCTGATCGGTGTTGACCGCGGGGTCGCTCACGACGATGCAGGGACGCACGCCCCGCTGCTCATGTCCCACCGTCGGATCGAGCTCGACCAGAACAACTGTGCCCCGGTCGAGCTTCACCGCTTCCGGGCCTCCCAACCCTTGCCTTTGATCCAGCGCACGGGCCTGCCCGCGGTGAGGTCGACAAGCTCCTCGTCGCCGGCAGGGAGGCTCGCGGCCCACTCGGCGAGGCCGGTCTCGGCGAACTCGGAGGCCTCGGGATGGGGGCTCTTGAGCGACTGAAGCAGGCGGGCTCGACGCCGGCGCGCGATCTCATGCCGAACGGCCTCCGAGATGAAGCGACTCCGGTTCCGCTCGAAGCTGTCGATGCAATCGACCAGGTCGGCCGGCAGAGTCACTGTCACGCGCTCACTCATCGCCACGGGCTCCTCCGAGTATGCCTATTAGTATGATCATATTCGCAAGGCCACGCAAGGCGCTTGGTCGGCGAGATTGGATCGGAGCACGCCGCTCAAGCTGTTCGACTGCGTCTTCGGACGCGCACCCGCGCTCGCCCACGTTCAGGCCCTCGCAGAGCCGCGCGATCGTCGTCAGAGCGGTGCCTGCCGCAGAACGGAGGTCAGCGCGCGCGCACCCGCTCCAGGCGCTCCAGCACCGCCTTCGCGCTCATCGTGCCCTTGTAGACGTACAGCGCGCCCGCAGCCTCGTCGTCGAGGGCGGCCTCGCTCACGCGCAGGCGCTGGCTGACCGCAAAGACAATCTTCTCGGGCAGCCCGCGCTCGACCAGCTCCACCCGTCGCCACACCGCGGCGCGACTCCAGAAGCCGAGCACCTCGAGGTAGACCCGCTGGCCGCTCGCGCGGTGGCGAAACTCGAGATCGGGGACGCACAACCCGGCGCCGGGGAGGTCGAGCAGCACGCTCGCGGCGGCCACGGTCCACTCCCCGCCTTGCGCGCGGACCGCGTCGATCAGCGCCTGGATCTCGTCGGGGAGGCGCTCGGCCCTCTTGCGCCCGGTGACCGCGCCCGCGCCGGCCTGGTGGAAGGTGAGCCGCTCGCGCGCCTTGCCCCAGCGCAGATCGGCGGAGAGGCGCCACGACGAGCACTCGGCGACCACCGGGAGCGCCAGCGCGAGCTGGAGGCCGTAGCGCGTCACCGACTCGAACAGGCTCATCGGCCCGTCGATCTCGATCGCGTACCCGTCGCCCTCGCCGCCGCCGTCGCCGTCGGCAGCGACGGCACGGATGGTGTGGAGGAGGCGCAGGAACTTGAGCTTGCGGAACAGCGCGCGGTAGGCGCCCGGCGACGCGCAGCGCACGAAGGCCACCACCTTCACCGCGCGCAGGAGCACCGCCTGGACCTGCGCCCGGTCGTAGTGCTCGAGCAGCGCGTCGGCGGAGATCGGGTCGAGCGCGCGGAGGATGTTCGCCCCGCGGAGATCGGCGTAGAGGAGGTGGTCGATCGCCTCGGCGGGGACCGCCCTCTCCTCGGCGATCGCGGCGATCAGCGGGCCGCGCTCGAAGCTCGCCTCGTCGGGCAGCTCGCGGCGCGCGGCCGCCGCACGGAGGAACAGCGCGCGCCGGAGCTCCTCGGGGTCGACCGCCGGTTCGGCGTCGAAGGTGCAGCGGTCCTCGATCAACTTCCGGATCCCGTCGGCGAGGCGGCGCTCGGCGGGATGGACCTCCACGGCCGCGCACGCCTCATCGAGGTCGTCGCGCGTGCGTCCAACCAGGTCGCGTGCGATCGCGAGGTACACCTCGCAAAGCTCACGCGCCCGCACGCGCCGCGGCCCATCGAGGGGCGCGATGCGAAGCTCGCCCTTCACCCGGCGCGCGTGGACGTGATCAGCGGTAAGCACTGTGCTCCCGCCGCCTCTCGCTGGTGTAGGTCTCGCTGGTCCCCGCCGTCACCAGCTCGTAGAGCGTCGCCCGCTTCTCGCCGCGCTTGCGCAGCACGCGGCCGAGGCGCTGCACATGCTCGCGCACCGTGCCGCTCCCGGAGATCACGATCGCGACGTTGGCGTCCGGCACGTCGACCCCCTCGTTGAGCACCTTCGAGGTCACCACGGCGCTGTAGGTCCCGTCGGAGATGCGCGCGAGGATCTCGCTCCGCTCGCGCACCCGGGTCTGGTGGGTGATCGCCGGGATCAGGAAGCGGCGCGAGATCGCGTAGGCGGTGGCGTTGTCCTGGGTGAACAGGATCGCCCGGTCGCGGCGGTGGGCGTGGAGGAGGTGCGCCACGTAGTCGAGCTTGGCCGGCGCGGCGAAGCCGATCTCGCGCTGGCGACGGTAGGCGGCCATCGCGCGGCGGCCGAGGGCGGTGCGCGACGAGCGCATGATGAAGTCGCTCCACCCCGTCGGTGAAGCCATCCGGATCCCCTGCTGCTCGACGAAGTTGCGGTAGATCGCGCGCTCGGCGTCGTGCTCGGCGCGCTCCGCCGGCGAGAGCTCCACGATCAGGCGCACCGTCTCGTACTCGGCGAGGTAGTCCCCCGTCATCTCGACGATGTCCTTGCGGTAGACGATCGGGCCGCACAGGTCGTCGATGTCGGCGTCGCGCCCGTCGACGCGCTCCGGCGTGGCGGTGAGCCCGAGGCGGTAGGGGGCGAGGCTGAGGCGCGCAGCGAGGCCATAGGCCGGGCCGGGGAGGTGATGGACCTCATCGAACACGATCAGGCCGAAGCGGGCGCCGAGGTTCTCCATGTGGAGGTGGGCGGAGTCGTAGGTCGTCACCGTCAGCGGCAGCACCTGGTAGTCGCGCCCACCGATGACCCCGACGGGCGTGGCGAAGGTGGTGCGCAGGAGGTCGTACCACTGGTGCACGAGGACCAGCGTGGGGGCGATCACCAGCGTGCTGCGACGGGTGAGATCGATCGCCATCACCGCGAGGTGGCTCTTGCCAGCTCCCGTCGGCAGGACGACCACGCCGCGCCCGCGCCGCTTCTGCCACGCCGCCAGCGCCTCGGTCTGGTAGGGACGCGCCTCGCGATGCACCCGCGCCCCGGTGCCGAGCAGCTCGTAGCGACGGGCGTTGTCCTCGCAATCGATCTTCTCTCGTCGCAGGGCGAGGACGATGTCCGCGTACGCCAGCGCGGGCGCGCGGTGGCACGCGGTGCGAGGGTCCCACCGGCAAGCGGCCGGCAGCACCGGCGCCACCTCGGGGAGACCGCGCACCTCGATCGTGCCGGCGACGTACGCGAGCGTCACCATGGCGGCGGAGCGTAGCGTGAGGGCGCGCCGATGGCCAGCTTCCATACAGCTCTCATTCTACCGACAGCCCAGCCAGGACTCCGCGAGTGCCAGCGTGCGCGCGTTCTCCGGAATCGCAAGGAAGCCGGCGCGCAGCGCGGGGTCCTTGGATCGTCGCCGCGCGCGACAGCAGGCGGTCGCGGGCCTCGGCGATCGCCGCGCCCGCGGCCTCGGGCTCCCCCATCGCGCGCAGCGCCTCGGCGCGGATCAACCGTACCGACGCCTCGCCCTCATCGACCACGCCCACGAAGGCGAGCAGCCCCCGCGCCTCCCGCGCCACCGCGAGCGCGCCCGCCGCGTCGCCCCGCTCGAGCCGCACCCCGCCCAGCGTCGCCAGTGCGTGGGCGCGCAGCGACCCTGCCATGGCCAATCCTTCGGCGGCTGCGTCGGCCTCGCGCTCCGCCTCGTCAAGCCGCCCGAGCGACCGAAGCGCCATCGCGCGATAGTGCCTGGTGAGTGCCAGGAAAACGACGTTGGGCCCCGCCTCGAACTGCGCCTGCGCGTGCGCTTGGAGGAGCAGCGCCTCGTTGTGGCATCCCTGCGCGAGCAGCGCGCGGCTGAGGTGGAGCTGCGCGCCGGCCAGCGAGTGGTCCGCCCCCTCCATCGTCGCCTGCAGGCCGCGCAGGTTCGCTTCCGCCGGGGCATACTGCCCGAGCGCGATTTGCGCCGTGGCGACCTGGATGCCGAACCAGAAGCGCGAGCGCGTGTCGCCCGACCGCTCGAGCAGCTCGGCGCCCGCCTCCGCCTCGTGCAGCGCGCGCTCGGGCTCGTCGCCGTGGTAGGCGAGCCAGTAGTAGCGGGCCTGGTGGACCCAGGCCATTCCGAACGGGTTCTCCACGGCGCAGCGCAGGCCTTCTCGCTCGACGCGCGCCTTGAACTCGGCCGCCAGGTCGTGCATTCCCACCACGAGCAGCATGATGCTCCCCGTCGACCACGCACGAAGGCGCACGCTGCCGATCGGCTCCACGGGCTGATGGTGGCGAAGCGCGTCGATCACCTCCTGGAGCCGTCCCAGCCGCCCGAAGCCACCGAGCGCGATCATCAGCGAGGCCGCCTGGTACCAGATCGCGCAGCCGCGGGGCGCCGCGCTCATCGCCTCGACGCACGCCGCCTCCGAAAGGTCGAAGCGGCAGAGGACGTAGTGGGCCGCCGCCTCGGTCTCGCGGAGCCGGGCGAGCAGGAGGCGCACCGATCAGCTCCCCGAGGAACTCGGTGGCCTGGAGGAGCCTCTCGCCCGCCAGGTGGCGCCCCAGCCGGGCGCGCAGCTTCTGCCGCCTCGCCGCGAGCGGTTCCCCGTCGCGCACCCCGGCCGTGCCGCAGAGCGCCTGCGCCAGCAGCGCGAACGCCGACCCCATGCGCAGCGGATCCCCGCGCGCGATCCACACCTCGGCGCCAGGGCGATGCAGCCGGATCCGCCCGAGCAGCTCCTGACGGAGCCGCGACTTGCCAACCCCCGCGGGCGCGGTGATCAGCGCAGCGGAGGCCATGCCCTCGTCGACCGACTGCTCGAAGATCGCGTGCAGCGCCAGGAGCTCGCGGTTGCGCCCGACGAAGGGGCTCGGTCGCCCGAGGAGCATCCTGGCGGCCTCGGCCCCCTCGCGCTCGCCGCGCAGCGCCAGTCCGTCGCCGCTGCCCACCACCTCGAAGCGCTGGTCGAGCAGCCCCGCGGTCAGCTCGTCGAGCCGGATCGCGCCACGCTCGGCCGTCGCGCACCGCTCGAGCAGCGCCACCGCGCGATCGATCACCTCGCCGACCGGCCAGCGCCCGCCGACCTGGCCACGCCCCGTAGCGAGGACCATCGGCGAATCCGGCGAGAGCGAGCGCACCGCCAGCGCGCAGCGCGCCGCCTGGGCCGCGCGATCGGTGGCCGTGCCCCGGCCTTGCAGCGTCACCGCGACCGACCCGTCGAAGAGCTGCTCGACGCGCCCGCGATAGCCTGCGACCACGGACTCGAGCCGCTCGAGGGCACCTGCCGCGTCCTCGTAGGTCAGCGTCGCGACCACCGCTGCGTCGACGCCCGCCGGAGCGTGCGGCGGGCGGAGCAGGAGCACGCTCACGAGCTGCTGCTCGACCGCGGTGAGCACCCGCAGGGCCGGCTCGACGGGAGACCGCAGCGCGGGCATCCCACCGACGGTGAGCCCGCCCGACAGGGCCAGCAGCTCGCGCGCCAGCTCGTGCCCGTTGGCAGGCCGTCGATTCGGCGCGCGATCGAGCAGCCGGGCGAGCAGCGCGTCGAGCTCCGGGGGCAGGTCATCGCGCGTGCGGGCCAGGCGCGGCGCCTCGTCGAGCACGATCTTCAGGAGCACCGCGACCGCGTTCTCCCCCTCGAACGGGGGGCGCCCGGTGAGGCACTCGTAGAGCACGCAGCCGAGCGAGAACACGTCGGCCCGCGCATCGATCTCGCGGAGGCCGCGCGCCTGCTCGGGCGCCATGTAGCCGGGCGTGCCGACGATCGCGCCGGTGCCGGTGACCGTCGGAGCCACGGTGATCCGCGCCACACCGAAATCGAGCAGCTTCACCCGATCGATCGCTCCCTCGACGAGCAACAGGTTGCTCGGCTTGATGTCGCGGTGGACGATCCCGCGAGCGTGCGCCGACCCAAGCGCCTCCGCGACGCGGGCCACCAGAGCGACGCCCTCGGCCGCATCGAGAGGAGCCCGGTGCTGCCGCTGCTGGAGGTCCTCGCCATCGAGCCACTCCATCACCAGGTAGAGCGCACCCGAGCGGAGGGCGCCGTGGGCGATGTGGCGGACGATCCCCGGGTGGTCGAGCTGCGCCAGCACCTCCGCCTCCCGCTCGAAGCGAACCTCGTCCGCCCGGCCCGCGCACCGCACCGTCTTGACCGCCACCCTTCCGCCGGTCGCCCGATCGTGCGCACGCCACACAGTCCCCATCCCACCCGAACCGGCCAGTCGCTCCAGCAGGAAGCGGTCGCCGATGAGATCCCCGACGGTCATCCAGCGTGGAGTATCGCCGCTTCGAAGGGCGGGGGCCATGGCATACTGCGCCGCGCATGGAGCGACGCCTCCTCTCCGCCTACGAAGCGGGCAAGCTCGTCCCGTTCCTCGGCGCGGGGATGAGCCGCGACGTCTGCCCGTCGTGGGACGGCTTCATCGCCGCCCTCGAGCGCGTGGCCGGCCTGCCCGCCATCGCCGGCAGCACCGACGTGGTCCGCCGCGCCCATCACGCGGTGCGGCGGCTGCGCAGCGACGGGCCGGTGCGCTTCCACGCGGCCGTCACCGAGGCCCTCGGCGCGCGGCGTGCGGAGGCTCCCGAGCAGACCCGCGCCCTCGCAGCGATCCACTGGCCGCTCACCATCACCACCAACTACGACGACCTCTACCTCTGCGAGGCGCGGGTCAATCAGGCCGACGAGGTCGCCGACGGGGGCGAGGCGATGAGCGTGCTCGGCCGCGGCGCGGGGGACTGCCAGCGCGTGCTCACGTCGCTCCGCGAGCCCTGCGAGCCGATTCTCTGGGCGCTGCACGGCTTCCTCGGGGGCCAGAGTCGCCACGGCCGGCGCGCGGGACAGAGCGAGGCCAGGCGGCAGGTGCTCGCCGCCGAGCTGGTGGTTGGCCACGACGAGTACCGCCGCGTCGCCCACCGTGATCTGCACTTCCGGCGCGCCTTCGCCGAGGTGTTTCGCAGCCGCAGCCTTCTCTTCCTCGGCTCCAGCCTGACCGATCCGCACCTGCTCGGGCTGTTCGAGGAGATCCTCGAGTTCGCCGGGCCGAACTCGCTGCCGCACTTCGCGGCGCTCCGCAAGGCCGACATTTCGGAGTCGGATCGCCGCTTCCTGCAGTCGCGCCTGAACATCTGGGTCCTGCCGTTGACCGATCACGGTGACCTGCCTTCGCTTCTCCGCGCGCTCGGGAGGGAGATCGGCCGCGGAGGCCGCGCCGCGCGCTGGGGCTACACCCTTCCGGGCATCGCCAGTGACGGCAGCGAGGCGCGCCTCGAGATCGTGAACTGCGCCGACGCGGGCCTGCCGCTCCCGGGCGCCAAGGAGTGCGTCGCGGTGAACGCCGGGTTCGATCGCCGCTTCTTCCCGAGCAAGCTCGGCGGGCCGCTGCTCGCGCGGGCGCGCAAGGCGGGACTGCTCCCGCCCACGCTCCAGCCCCCGCGGTTGAAGGCGGGCAGCCACGTCGCCCGCTTCGACGATTCGCCCTTCTTCCTGGTGGTGGCGCGCGGCGGGATCGAGGTGGGGCCCCCGCAAAAGGAGGGCACGGGTGGCACCAGCCGCGGGCAGCGCGATGTGCGGGTGCTGGCGCGGTCGACCGCCGAGCTGCTCGACCAGGCCGTCGCCGCGGGCTACGAGACCCTGCACACCGAGATCCTCGGCGGAGGGCGTCGGCGGACCTTCCCGCGCCGCTTCGCGCTGATCGAGATGGTGCGCGGGTTCGCCCGCTGGCACCGCGCCCGCGCCGTCGATGATCGGCGTCCGGTGCGCCTGGTGATCCAGGTCCAGCGGCCCGACGTTCTGTTCGATCTCGCGAGCGGTCGGATCGAGGTCACCGAGCTCCTCCTGTGCGACGATCTGCGCTTCTGGATCGAGGTCGCGGCGGGCCGTCCCGAGATGGAGCGCCAGCAGGTGTTCTTCGCCGGAGCGACGCCGATCGGGGCGGTGGCGCAGGCGGTCGACGTCGCGGGCGAAGGCTGGAGCGTGGCCGTGATCCCCAGGCCGGCGTGCGACGAGGAGCCCACCCCGCTCGCCGCGTGCGGCGCCCGCACCCTCGAGGAGGCCGGCGTGGTGCCGGGCTGCACCCTGCGCTTCGAGCGGGAGACCTCGTGAGCCATTCCCCCGTCGCTACGGCAGGCATTTCGTCGGGCATTTCCCCCGTGATCCGGGTGATTGACAGCCACTGCCACCTCGAAGAGAAGGACTTCGGCGCCGACCGCGACGAGGTGATCGCGCGCGCCCGCTCCGCCGGGGTCGCGCACTTCGTGGTCGTCGGATCGGGCGACTCGCTGGCCAACGTCGAGAACGCGGTGGCGCTGGCCGATGCGAACCCGGACATGTCGGCTGCGATCGCCATCCACCCGCACGACGTGGCGCGGATGAGCGACGCCACCTTCGCCCGGATCGCCGAGCTCGCGGCCACGAATCCGAAGGTCGTCGCCGTCGGTGAGACCGGCCTCGACTACTACTACGATCACTCCCCGCGCGACGCGCAGCGCGCGGCCTTCCGCCGCTTCATCGCGCTCGCCCGCACGGTGAAGAAACCGCTCACCCTGCACATCCGCGACGCGCACGAGGACGCCCGCGCGATCTTCGCCGAGGAGCGCGCCAGCGACGTCGGCGCGGTGGTCCACTGCTTCACCGGCACGACCTCCGACGCGCGCGCCTGGCTCGACCTCGGCTGCTTCCTCTCGTTCTCGGGAATCCTCACCTTCAAGACGGCCGAGGAGATCCGCCGCGCCGCCGCGCTGGCCCCGGAGGACCGCATCCTCGTCGAGACCGACTGCCCCTACCTCGCCCCGGTCCCCTACCGCGGCCGGCGCAACGAGCCGGCGCACGTCGTGGAGACGCTGAAGGTGCTCGCCCAGGTCCGCGGTCTGCCGCTCGAAGAGATGGCGCGAGCGACGGTGGCGAACACGCAGGCTGCCTTCCGGATTCCGACGTCGTAGCCGAGGATACCCGCCCGATCACCTGCGCCGCGCCACCATGCGCGCCAGCGCCTCGTACGCCGCGTCGGTCGTCTCCCCGCGCACCTCGGCGATGCGCGAAACCAGCAGCTCCGTCACCTCCGGATCGTCGGCCGGCGCCAGCTCGCCGAGACAGGTCAGCGCGAGATTGACCTCCTCCTCGTCGGCGTCCTCGTCGAGACACTCGCGGAGGCGCGCCACCATCGCCGGCGCCTCGAGCCCGATCTCCGCCGACGCCACCGCCAGCACCTCGAGCAGCTCGACCGGCGGGCGCCCCGCGACGCACAGCGCTTCGAGGATCTGGCGGTCGCCCGAGGCGTGGCGCCCGAGGACCAGCGCCGCGCGGGTCCGCACATCCACATCGTCGGACGGCAACAGGCGGAGCGCCCGGATCCGCACCGGTTCGCGCCATTCGCCCTCCGCATCCGGAACGCCGCGCCAGCCGGCCCCGAGCGCCGCGCCGAAGGCGAGCAGCCAGTCGTCGTCCTCGGCCGCCCGCGCGTGCAGGAGCGCCGCGCCGGCGCGCGAGCTGGCCCACACCGCGAAGGGAAATGCCGGCGAAGCCCAGCGCTCCAGCCCCGACCATTCGGGCCCCGATTCGGCCGGAATCCCTCCCGCGACGTGAAGCAGCTCGCCGATCGCCTCATCGGTGCCGCCGAGGCAGGCCGCCGCGAGCGCCGCGCCGTACCGCGTCCCGGGCGCGCCGAAATGCAGATCGTCGTCGACCAGCGCCAGCAGATCCTCGGTCACCTCGTCGCGGGCGAGGGTGCTCCAGGCGGCGGCCGCCCGCACCGCCGGCGAGGGATCCTCGCACAGCCGCCGGAGGATCGGCGCCAGCGAAGGGGCGCCCCGAAGTAGCGCCGCCGCCACCTCCACCCGCACCGACGGGTCGGGATCGCGCACCGCCGCCGCCAGGGCCGCGCTCACCGACGGGTGCTCGTCCTGCCGCGCCGCCAGCGACGCGAGCGCGGTCTGGCGTACGGTCTCGCGGGAGGCGCGCGCCGCCTCGATCAGCGTCTCGCGCACCACCACCGACGGGCCACCGCCCTCGCCGAGCCCGCCGAGCAGCGTCGGCAGCGGCACGAAATCATGGCCGCCGTGATGCTCCTGCACTTCGCGCCACAGCTCGGGCCAAAAGGAGGGCGACGCGGCGGCGAGCCGCCCGACCAGCCAGGCATGGTGCGCGGCATAGCGCTCGAAGGGCTCCAAGCGCGCCAGCGCCGGATCGGCCGCCTCGCCGCCGGCCAGGATCGCCTGCACCACCAGGTCGACCGGCGAGTCGGCGCCGCCCGTCTCCGCCCCGTCGCGCAGCGCGGCGAACATCCGCAGCACCGCGTCGCTGAAGATCTTGTTCCGCAGGCCCGGGGAGGCGAGCCCCAGCCCCGCCAGCGCCGAGCACGCCCGGCTGATGATCGCCTCCGGCGCACCGACGGCGAGCAGCTCCACCGCCGCCGCCGCCGCACGCTCGATCGCCGCCTCGCCGGCAGCCCCACCGGCCTCGGCCACCACCTCGATCCGGAGCAGCGCCGCCAGCCGCAGCGCGCCTTCGTGGGGCAGATCGCCTGCCAGCGCCGCGAGCACCTCCGCGACCGTCTGCCCCTCGCGGACCGCCCGCGCCCCACCGAACGCGATCGCCTGCGCCGCCCTCGCATCCCGGCCGCGCGAGACGACCAGCGACGAGAACGGCAGCGCCGCCGAGGCGATCGCCGCGCGCACCTCGTCATCCACCGGCACTGCCCCGGCTCCGGAACCCGGACGCAGGAACGCCAGCCCCGCCGCGCAGAGCCGCGCCTCCTCGCCGACGACGTCGCCGACCAGGTGGGCCAGGATCGCCTCCCGCTCGGGGGCAAAGAGCCCCGCCCGCAGCACTTCGAGCCGCGCGTAAGCGGCCAGCTCCCAGGTCAACTCCAGCGCCATGGCGCAGGCTAACAAAGCCGCAACCCTGGCACCAGCCCCAGCCCCAGCCCCGGCCATGGGCACGTGGCTCCATTCCGCGCGCAACTCGGCGGCCCTGGTTGACGATAATCCAGGCAGCCGCTAGCGTGTGCCCAGCCCCGCCGTAGGAGGCGCTCCATGTCCGAGATGCTCCCCGCTCCCAAGATGCAGCCCAAGGCCCCCGCCAACCCCGGCAACGGCCCGGACGGGGGCGAGGCCCGCGCCAAAGCCGACGAGCTGAAGACCAAGGACGCGAAAGCAAAGGCAGATCTGGCGAAGGACGGCAAGCCCGTCCAGGGCGAGGGGCTGAAGCCGGTCAACATCACGGTGCCCGCCATCCCGTCGCCCAAGGCCGCGTCCAAGGGGGCTGCCCCGACCGGCAAGGAGGCCGCGCCCAAGGGCAAGCCGGACATGAAGAAGGCCGGCTCCCCGAAGCCGGGCTCGGGCGCGGAGGGCGGAAAGCCCGCCAAGGGCCCCGCCGCCAGCGCCGCCCAGGCCTCGGTGGACGGCGAGGTCACCGAGTACCTCGCCAAGGCGCCCCACGACAAATCGAAGGAGGAGACCCACGGCTCCGTCGGCCAGCTCTCCGACGCCGCCAAGAACCTCGCCGCCAACTGCCCGCCCGCCCAGAAGGCCGACGGCGCTGGGATGGCCGCCGCCAAGATGTTCGTCCCCGGGATGGACATGGTCGGCGCCAAGAAGCTCGGCGACTCCGATCTCGGCAAGATGTGGTCGGGCGCGAGCGGCGCCGAGAACCCCTACGCCTCGTTCAACAGCAAGCTCGGCAAGTGGTGCCAGGTGCTCTCGCGGGTGCGCGACATCGCCTCGGGCCTCTCCAGCATCCTCGGCAAGATCGGCATGGTCCTGACGGTGGTGGGCCTGGTGATCTCGCTGACCGGCATCGGCGCCCCGCTCGGCGCACCGATCGCCACCATCGGCCGCGTGCTCGGCATCATCACCCTGGTCCTCGACGCGATCACCTTCGTCCTCAGCACCATCCTGATGGCGCTCACCGCTGCGATGTTGAAGTCGGAGACCGATCCCGCCAAGCGCAAGCTCCTCGCCGAGCGTTTCCTCGACGAGTCGGCCCAGTCCACCGGCGCCCTGGTCAGCGTCGCGATGGCGCTCCCCGGCCTCGGCAAGCTGGCCGGCATGGCGGCCGGTGGCGCGATGAAGATCGTGAAGGGCATCGCCACCAAGCTCGGCAAGCTGATCGGCAAGGTCGGGATGGGCGCGATCAAGGGGATCGCGAAGCGGCTCGCGCAGGTGTGGAGCAAGCTGAAGGGCCTCTTCAAGGGCAGCGGCAAGGTCGCCAAGCCGGGCGCGCTCGGCAAGGCGTTCGGCCAGGTCAAGGACTTCGGCAAGAAGGCGTGGCAGGGCACCAAGGATGTCGCGTCCAAGGCGTGGACCGGCACGAAGAAGCTCGCCAGCGACGGGTGGGGCAAGGTGAAGAAGCTCCTCCCCGCGGCCAAGGCGGGCAAGCCCAAGGGGATGGTCGGGAAGGCGATCGACAAGGTCAAGGCGGTCGGCAAGTCGATCAAGAGCGGCGAGTGGATCGAGAAGCTGAACAAGAATCTCGAAGGGAAGATGGCCAAGTTCGGCGAATCGAAGGCCGGCAAGGCGTTCCAGAAAATGGACGAGGCCTCGCTGAAGTTCAACGCCAAGCTCGACAAGTGGACCGGCAAGGAGCTGCTGGAAAAGGGGGAAAACGCCCTCAACTACGGCTTCTCCAAGCTCGGTGCGGCGGCCGACAAGAAGGCTGACTCGCTGGTGAAGAAGATGGGCGGGGAGGCGACCGAAGGGGCCGAGACGGCGGCGGCCAAGGACATCGCCAAGGGCGAGGAGAAGGGGATCGTCCAGAACTACAAGGATCAGTCGAAGAGCGCGATCACCCATCAAGAGGAGAAGATCGCGGCGGACGTGGCGGCGAAGGAGAAGCAGATCCTCGATCAGGCCAAGCGCGACGCCGATCAGCTCGCGGCGCAGAAGGGCGGCCTCGACAAGAACTACAACGAGGCCGCGGCGCTCGAGAAGAAGCACGCCTCGGGCAAGATCTCCGAGAAGAAGTACGAGAACCAGAAGGCTGCGCTGGAGGAGAAGATCTCGGAGAAGGAGGCGCGCCTCGCCGCGACCAATGAGAAGGTGCAGCTCTCGCAGGAGAAGGCGGCGGAGATCAAGCACCAGCGCGCGGAGAAGATGGACGCATCGGCGTCCGACGGGCGGGCCAAGCAGCGGCTTGACGAGGCGCGCGGGGTCGACAAGGACGGCAAGCCGCTGAAGGAGCTCACCGACGAGGAGAAGAAGGCACTCGGCGGCTGGAAGAAGGAGCTCGACGACGCGGTCGAGTTCAAGGATCCCGCGAAGACGTCGATCGGCGGGCAGTACACCGAGAAGATCGGCGACCCCATGGCGCGGTCGAACCTCAAGAAGGATCTGAAGGAGGACTACAACGAGGGCCTGAACAACGAGGCCAGCGACGCGGCGCGCGAGCAGGCGCATGGCGCGGCCGAGGTGGCGACGGCGCAGGTCGAGGCGGCGCAGCCGGCCCAGGAGCAGCAGGAAGCGGGTGGTGGCGCGGCGCCGCACATCGCGGAGCTCGATGCGGGCGACGGTGGCGGCGGGCTGACCGACCGTGTTCACAACCTGGTCGGGAACCTCGATCCGCAGGGATCGAAGGTCCAAAAGAAGGAGCCGAAGGGCAAGGCGAAGGGACAAAAGCCGGCGCAATCCGCCGAGCCGCCGAAGGATGATGCGCCGAAGCCGACCGCGGACGGCGAGAAGAAGGACGAGGGCGGCGGCGCGGACGAGGGCGCGGGGCCGGAGCCCGGCACGGTGCCCTACTGGCCGGAGCTGCTCGACGAGTACCGGACCGATCTCAAGAAGCTCGACTCCACCGAGTCCGACCTGCACAAGTACCGCGAGGCGCAGATCTCCGGCTACAAGGCGGCGCTCGGGCTGAAGGACCAGGCCAAGAGCGAGAAGGAGAAGGCGGCGGGGCGCAAGACCGGCCAGCAGGCCAACAAGAAGGACGCGCAGAGCGACCAGGGCGAGCTGAAGAACGTCGCGTCGCAGTCGGACAAGAGCGCCGGCGAGGCGACCAAGGGCGACAGCGAGAAGGGCAAGGGCAGCGCGGCGGGCGATCAGGGCGCCGCCGCCGCGGGAACGCCCGTTCCGGAGCCGCCCGCGCCCCACTGGTGGGACCGGATCATCAATGCGATCAAGGGCTTCCTGGTGAAGTACATCTCCAAGGGGCTGAAATACATCCAGGACGCGATCGCCAACGCGGTGCTGAAGACCTTCTGCAACATGAGCCTGGAGGAGGTCAACCAGACCGCGCACGGGATGGGCAAGCAGGCCGGCACCGACGGGAAGACCGCCAAGGAGAGCGAGGACAAGACCGGCAAGTCCGAGGCGGCCGACGAGGCGAGCAAGGCGAAGGCCGACAGCGAGATGAGCGAGGCGGAGAAGCTCTACGCGTCGACCACCGCCAACGTGAAGTCCGCCGACGAGCTGCTCGGGGCGATCGCGGATCTGAAGAAATTGTTGAATCAGGAGCTGACGCAGGGAGCGCAGTTCATCTCGGACTTGAAGGCGGCCAAGGAGACCGAGAAGAAGGACCTCCAGACCAAGGCCGAGAAGCAGGCGGCGAAGGAGAAGGAGGGGGCGGACAAGGACCAGGCGGCGGCCGACGAGGCGGCGAAGGATCAGAAGGGCGACGGCGGCAGCGATGGCGCCGGCAAGGAGGACGAGGACAAGGACGAGGCCGACCCGGCGCAGTTCGCGATGGTGAAGCAGGCGGCGTCGATCGTGGCCGCGGCGTCGTCCGAGTATCACACGCGGGTGGTGAAGGGCTTTGGCGCGGCCAAGGGCGCGCTGGTGAACGAGGCCGGCGGCGCGAAGGTGGACAAGCAGCACGCGGCGACGGCGCTCACGGCGTTCGAGCAGGCGGGCGGCGAGGTGGTGTCGTCGTCGGAGAAGAAGGCCAGCGACCGGGTGGCGAAGCTCGGGCAGATCACCAGCAAGGGCTCGGTCGCTTCGGGCGAGCTGTCGTCGCTGGCGCAGGAGGTCGAGCAGGCGGCGCAGGACACCGACGAGGGGCTGAAGAGCAGCCTCGGCGAGCTGAAGGCCGACTTCGACGCCGCGTACGAGTACGAGCACCGCCCGGCCGATCAGCCGAACGGCGTGCCGGCGGGCGTCTCGCCGACCGGGGACGTCGCGTACGCGTAGCGTGGCGTGGCACCGATGAAAAACTCTGTCTCCCCCTCCCCTTGGGAGAGGGTCGGGCTGAGGGCGGTTCCGCCTACCCGCACGAGCAGGGCCAGGGAGAGACTACGCCGATGATCACCCTCGCCACAGCGACGGCTGAGCTCGACACCGCGCGTGCCGCCAGCGACGGGGCTCGCCTGGCCCGGGCGCTCATCACCTGGGCCGAGATCGCTCCGGCGTTCCGCTACCGCAGCGCTCCGGTACGCGACGCCCTGGTCGAGGCCAGCAAGCTCCTGCCCGCGCTGGCCGATCCGGCATGGGAGGCGCGCTGCCTGCTCCGCCTCGCCGAGGTGCGGATGGAGGAGGGGATCCTCGACCAGGCGGGCAAGCTGGTGATCGAGGCGGGGGCGCGCTTCGATGCGCTCGGCGACGGGGAGGGCGTCTTCCGCGCCGGCTGCCTGCGCGCGCGCATCCTCCGCCGCACCGGCGAGGCCGACGAGGCGGGCCGCTTCCTCGCCGCCACCACCCTCGGGGCGCCCACCTTCCCCGAGCGGAAGGCCACCAGCGCCGGCTTCATCGGGCTCATGCTCGCCCTCGGCGACCAGCAGGTGGAGGCGTTCGATCCCGAGGCGATCACCACGCTGCGCGCGCTCCTGAACGCCCTCGACGAGGCGCGGGTAGAGGCGGCCGACGCGCGCTTCACCGCGCACCAGGGGATCGCCCTGGTCGCCGAGCTCACCGCCCGACCCGACGTGGCGCTGACCCACCTGCGCGCCGTGACCACGCTGGTCAAGGCGCACGACGCGCCGCTCGATCTGGTCGAGTGCCGACTGGCCCTCGGGACCAACCTCTCGGCCGCCGGCCAGATGGACGAGGCGCGGCGCGTGCTGCAGGTGGTGGTCGACTCGGCCCGCGACATCGGCGCCGAGCATCACCGGCTGAACGCGCTGACCGGCCTCGCGACGGTGCTCTCGGGGAAGGGCGCCGTGAAGGGCGCGGTCGACCTCGCGCTCGAGGCGGTCTCGGGCTACGCCCAGCAGGGCAACACCCTCGGCTACGTGCGCGGGGTCACCCTCGCTGCCCATATCCTGCTCTCGCACCAGCGCGAGGCGGGCGCGATCGAGCTGCTCATGACCGGCTCCTCCGCGCTCCGCCACACCGTCGGTGAGAGCGCCTCCCGCCTGCTCGACGCCCAGATCGACGCGATCCACGTCTCGCTCGGCGAGGAGCGCTTCGAGCGCCTCTGCCAGGACATCGTCGAGGCCCGCGCGGCAAGGAAACGACTGGGGGAACAGTCGTAGTCGGGACCATCTCGGGCGGCCTCGGACCCGGCGGGCCTCCGTCACCGCCCACCTTGCCCTTGCGAGGTCCCGCCCACTCAAACTATGCAGCGAAGACTCCAGGTTTCTCGTCGCAGGAGAGTTGAAGACGCCAGGAACTCCACTGGACGCGCCACAAGCCCGGGAGGGCAACCTGACCCCGGTCGAGCAGGCTTTCGCCGCCGGTCGCACGATCCTGGGGGTCCGTTGGATCGTGGTCTCCGACCAAGGCGGATGCGATCCTGATCATCCCGAAATCCTGACCTCTTTGCGGTGGGTGGCCGCGTAGGGTTGCCACGCGGTATCCCAGCGGTCGGAGAGCGCGAGTGCGCGCATTGCGAGGATGCCGCGGAGACCGTGGGTCTCCCACGACTGGCCGGGGAGCTTCACGCGCTGTTGCATCTGCCAGCACGTGCTCTCGGTGGCGCCGCTGCCAATTGGCAGGTTCGCGGCGTAATGCGACGC
>SHYY01000229.1 GCA_009692555.1 Myxococcales bacterium | reverse complement strand
TTTTGCGCCCGGCTTCGGGGGGCTTGCCCCCCTTCTGTAGACTTGAGGGGAGGCTCGTCGGTCACAGGCCGCCAGCCTGCTTCCTCCTCGCGCCTCACCGGACGCGAAATGGGCCTCGGCGGGCTCGGTCCGGGTAAACTGGTCGACGCACTAGCGGACACTAAGCGGACACTAGCCGTTTTTTTGCCTCGCCCGCTCGTCGGGGTGCTCGTCGAACCAGGCCTGGCGGCTCTCGCGGGTGATCTCGCACTCCACGTCCTCGTCGCCCAGCTTGGCCTGGCAGGCGAGGCGCGAGACCGGCTGCACATCGAAGGCGCGGTCGAGGATGTCGTCCTCGTTCTCGGCGACGTCGGTGAGCGAGTCATAGCCCTTGCGCACGTAGACGTGGCAGGTCGAGCAGGCGCAGTTGCCGCCGCACGCGAACCCGACCTGGGCGTGGCCCTTCTGGGCCGCGTGGAGGAGCGAGGTGCCGGCGGGAACGTCGATGCTGTTCCCGTCGGGGAGGAAGGTGACCTTGGGCATGGGGGGAGTTACTCCAGCTTGCGCTCGACGTCGCCGATCCGGCGCCCGGCGACGGCGCGGCGCAGGCCATCGTCCATCCGCCGCTGCGCGAAGTCCTGGGAGGCGTGGTCGAGCGCCTCGGAGGCGGCGACGATCGCGCGGTGATCGCTCCCGGCGCGGGTGCGGGCGAGCGTTTCGAGCGCCGCGTCAATCGGCGGGCGCCCGCCTTCGGCGAGGAGGTGACCGTCGCTGGCGAGGGCGGCGCGGGTGGCGTTGATGATCCGATCGGCCTCCACCCGCGCCTCGACCAGCAGGCGGGTCTTCACATCGCTCTCGGCGAACTGGTACGACTCGAGCAGCATCCGCTCGACCTCCTCATCGGAGAGGCCGTAGGAGGGCTTGACGTCGATCGAGCTCTCCTTGCCGGTGGTCTCCTCGCGCGCGGTGACGTGCAGGATCCCGTCGGCGTCGACGAGAAACGTCACCTCGAGCCGCGCCATCCCGGCCGGTCCGGGCGGCAACCCCTTGAGCTGGAAGCGCGCCAGCGAGCGGCACTGGTCGACGGTCTCGCGCTCGCCCTGAAGAACGTGCAGATCGAACCCCGTCTGATCGTCGGCGTAGGTGGTGAAGGTCTGCTTCGCGCCGGTCGGGATGGTCGAATTGCGCGGGATGATCTTCTCGACCACGCCGCCCATCATCTCCAGCCCGAGGGAGAGCGGGATGACATCGAGCAGCAGCACGTCCTCGCGCGGGCCGGCGCCGGCGAGCAGATCGGCCTGCACCGCGGCGCCGAGGGCGACCACCTGATCGGGATCGATATCGGCCAGCGGCGGCCTCTGAAAGAGCCGCTCGACGAACGCGCGCACGGCGGGAGTCCGGGTCGCGCCACCGACGAGGATCACGCCGTCGAGGATGGGCTTCGCGGGGTCGAGACCGGCATCCTTCAGCGCGCGGCGGCAGGGGGCAAAGGTGCGCTGGAGGATCGGCGCCACCGCCTCGTCGAAGTCCTCGCGGGTGATCGTCGCCCGCCCGCGGAGCTCGACCACCGCGCTGGGCTCGTCGGTGAGGCGGTGCTTGGCGGCGCGGCATGCATCGAGGAGCGCGCGCTGCTCGGCCGCGTCGTCGACGGTGATCGCCAGCCTCTTCACCACCAGGTCGGCGAGCGCGCGGTCGAAGTCGTCGCCGCCGAGCGCGGTGTCGCCGCCGGTGGACTTGACCTCGAACACGCCACCGGTGAGCTTCAGGATCGAGATATCGAAGGTGCCGCCGCCGAGATCGTAGACCGCGAAGGTGCCCTCGGACTTCTTGTTCAGGCCGTAGGCGAGGGCGGCGGCGGTCGGCTCGTTGAGCAGCCTGAGCACGTCCAGTCCGGCGAGGCGGCCGGCGTCCTTGGTCGCCTGGCGCTGTCCGTCGTCGAAGTAGGCCGGGACGGTGATCACCACGCCATCGAGCTCGCCGCCGAGCGCCTCCTCGGCGCGCGCCCGCAGCGTCTTCAAGATCTCCGCCGAAACCTCCACCGGCGTCACCTCGCGCTCGGAGTTGGCGACGAGGAAGCGCACCACCGGGCCGGTCTTCGAGGCGAAGCGATAGGGCGTCCAGCGACGGGCAGTCTCGGTGCCGGCGAGCTCCTCGGGTCCGCGTCCCATGAAGCGCTTCACCGAGACGATGGTGTCGCGCGGGCGCGTCGCCGCGTCGAGGAATGCCTGGCGCCCGACGATCACGCTGCCCGGCAGGTACTCCACCACCGACGGGAGCAGCCGTCCACCCGCGTCGTCGACGGCGAGGCACTCCGGGTTGCCATCGCGCACCGTGGCGACCAGCGAATTGGTCGTGCCGAGATCGATCCCGACGACGCGCCCGGCGCACGCCTCCTTGACATTCGACTCGCCCGGTTCGGCGATCTGCAACAGTCCGCCGGCCATGATCTCCTCAGGCCGCGCCGGTGGCGCGCTGCTCCTCGTGGACTTCGATCTCCTCGAGGAAGCGATGGTAGTAGCGCAGCGCGACCAGCGCGCCTGCGATCGCTTGAACCCTCGCCGCCTCGCCCGCCCCGTCCTGCTGCGGGGATCCGAGGCCCCGGAATCCTTCTTCGACCTCGTCCATCGCGCGGTCGCGGCGGGCCCGGACATCGCTTGCCAGTGCGTCGACCCGCGCCTCGTTCCGCGCCCCCCGCGCCTCGGCCAGCTCCTCGCGCAACTCCATGATCTCCATCAGGAACCCAGGGTCTACCGGGTGCGATTGACGGCTGTTCTCGCCACCTACATCGACGCCGTGGAGCTTGAGCAGGTACTCGGCGCGCTTCACGGGGTCCTTGAGGGTGCGGTAGGCCTGATTGAGCTCGGCGGTGGCGAGCGCGTTCTTGACGCGCGTCGTCCCGTCGGCCTTCACGTGGCGGTCGGGGTGGTGGAGCTTGCTCTTCGCGTGGTAGCGCTCCTCGAGCTCGCGCGCCGCGACGTGGTAGCGCGGGTCGAGATCGAGGATCTCGTAGTAGTTGGCCATCACCGACTCAAACGACTCAGAACTGGACGCTCTCGCCGCAGCCGCAGGCGCCCTTCGCGTTCGGATTCTCGAACTTGAAGCCGTGGCCCATCAGCCCGGTGACGTAGTTGAGGACGGTGTTGTCGAGGTAGATCAGGCTCTTCGGATCGCAGAACACCTTGACCTCGCCGCCGTCGAACTCGAACACCTTGTCGGTCGCGCGCGGCTCCTTCTCGCACCACTCGAAGACGTAGCCGAAGCCGTTGCAGCCGCCGCCGCGAATGCCGACGCGCAGCCCGAGCACGGGTGGCTTGCCCTCGGCGATACGCTTCGCCTGGAGCTTCTTGATCTCGCCGATCGCCGTCGGTGTGCAGTCGAGCGCCATCGTCGTTCTCCTTACTGGGTCGCCGCCTTGACGCGCTTCGCCTTGTAGTCGGCGATCGCCGCCTTGATCGCATCCTCGGCGAGCACCGAGCAGTGGATCTTGACCGGCGGGAGGTTCAGCTCCTCGGCGATCCGGGTGTTCTTCACCTCGAGGGCCTGGTCGACGGTCATGCCCTTGACCCACTCGGTCACCAGCGACGACGACGCGATCGCCGAGCCGCAGCCGAAGGTCTTGAACTTCGCGTCCTGGATGATCCCGTCGTCGCTGACCTTGAGCTGCAGCTTCATCACATCGCCGCACGCCGGCGCGCCGACGAGGCCGGTGCCGACGTTCGGATCGCTCTTGTCCATCGAGCCCACGTTGCGCGGGTTCTCGTAGTGGTCGATGACCTTCTCGCTGTACGCCATGATCGTTTCTCCTGAAACTTCGCGTGCGTTAGTGGGCCGCCCATTCGATCGACTTCAGGTCGATGCCCTCCTGCGCCATCTCCCAGAGCGGAGACAATTCACGCAAGCGGGTGACCTTCTCGACGACCAGATCGGCCACGAAATCGATCTCTTCCTCGGTGTTGAACCTGCCGATGCCGAACCGGATCGAGGTGTGCGCCAGCTCCTCGCCGATGCCGAGCGCGCGCAGCACGTACGAGGGCTCCAGCGACGCCGAGGTGCAGGCCGAGCCCGACGACACCGCGAGGTCCTTCAGCGCCATCAGCAGCCCCTCGCCCTCGACGTAGGCGAAAGAGAGGTTCAGGTTCCCCGGCAGCCGGTGCTCCATCGAGCCGTTGACGAACACCTCCGGCAGCCGGCTCGTGATGCGCTGGTGCAGCCGGGTGCGGAGGCCGATCAGGCGCACCGCCTCGGCCTCCCGCTCCTCGCCGGCGATCTCGCAGGCCGCGCCCATCCCGACGATCCCCGGGACGTTGAGCGTGCCGGAGCGCATCCCGCGCTCGTGGCCGCCACCGTCGATCATCGGCGCGATTCGCACCCGCGGCTTGCGGCGCACGTAGAGCGCGCCGATGCCCTTCGGCCCGTACATCTTGTGTCCCGACATCGACACCAGATCGGCACGCGCGGAGGTGACATCGAACGGCACCTTGCCGACGCCCTGCGAGGCATCGATGTGGAAGATGGCGCCCTTCTCCTTGACCACCTTGCCGATTTCATTGACCGGGTGGACGACGCCGACCTCGTTGTTGGCCAGCATCAGCGAGACCAGGATCGTCTTCGGGGTCATCGCCGCGGCGACCTGCTCGGCGGACACGATCCCGTCGGTGGCGACCGGGAGGTAGGTGACCTCGTAGCCGTGCTTCTCGAGGCGCTTGCAGGTGTCGAGCACCGCCTTGTGCTCGGTCTGCGCGGTGATGATGTGATTGCCCTTGTCGGCGTAGAACTCGGCCACGCCCTTGATCGCGAGGTTGTCGGACTCGGTGGCGCCGGAGGTCCAGACGACCTCCTTGGCGCTCGCGCCGATCAGCTTGGCGACCTGCTCGCGCCCCTTTTCGGCGGCCTCCTCGGCGTGCCAGCCGAACGAGTGGTTGCGGCTCGCGGCGTTGCCGAACTCGCTGGTCAGGTAGGGCATCATCTTCTCGAGCACGCGCGGATCGAGCGGCGTGGTCGAGTGGTTGTCCATGAAAATCGGTAGCTTGAGTGCCATCATTGCCTCAGGAGTTGTGGATCCCGGCGACCAGCAGGGGCTGCTTCGCCGCGTCGTGGCCGTGGATCTGGCAGGTGCAGCAGTCGGCGGTGTCCTGGGGCGGCTGGCAGCTCCGGCACCCGTCGAGGTAGGAGAGCGACGCGACCAGATCGAACTCCAGCTTCTCCAGCCGCGCGCGCGCCTGCCGGGTCTCCTGGAGCTTGGCTGCGAACACCTCCCGGACCCGCGCCATGGCCTCGGGGGCGTTGTGCTCGCGCTCGATGTCGGAGAGGAACTCCTTGATCGCGGTGAGCGAGAAGCCGGCGTCCTGGAGCTTGGTGATCCACTCGACGCGCGCCACGGCGGCCGGGTGGTAGAGGCGGAAGCCGCCCTGCGAGCGGTGGGCGGGCTTGAGCAGGCCAAGCTCCTCGTAGAGATGGAGGGCGCGCACGGTCTTGCCGGTGCGGGTCGCGAGCTCGCCGACGCGGAGCATCGCGTTCGTTTTCGGAATCAGGTTCACCAGATCTGTGCTCATCGCCGCTCTCTGCCTCCAAACCCTGACCCTTACGTACGAGTCGCCCTGTTGCGGGTGAATTTGGGGCAGCCGCTCCCCCAAGTCAAGGAGATTCGAACCACACTCTCACGTTAGAGGGCGAGTTAGCTTAAAAGCAGAACGATCTTGCCGAATTGGCTGCGATCTTCGAGGTGGCGGTGGGCCTCCGCGGCGGCCTCGAGCGGGTAGGTGCGGTCGAGGATCGGGCGGAGGCGGCCGGCGGCGACGTGATCGAGGATGGTGAAGAGATCGCCCTTCGGGCCCATGGTGGACCCGAGGATGGTGAGCTGTCGGAAGAAGACGTGGCGCAGGTCGGTGTGGGCATCGAAGCCGCTGCTGGCGCCGCAGGTGACGATGCGGCCTCCGCGGGCGCAGGCGAGGATCGACTGGGGCCAGGTGGTGGCGCCGGTGTGCTCCACGACCACGTCGACGCCGCGCTTGTGGGTGATCTTTTTCACCTGGTCGACGAGGTCCTCGCCGGCGCGCAGGGTGTGGTGGGCGCCGAGGGCGCGGGCGCGGGCCAGCTTGGCGTCGCTCGATGCGGTGGCGATCACCTCGGCGCCGAAGAGGCGGGCGATCTGCAGCGCGGCGACGCCGACGCCCGAGCCGACGGCGTGGATCAGCACCGTCTCGCCGGGCTGGATGGCGGCCTTGCGAACCAGCATCTGCCAGGCGGTGAGGAAGGTGAGCGGGAAGGCGGCCTGCTCCTCGGGCGGGAGGGTCTTCGGCGCGGGGAGGAGGTTCTGCGAAGGGACGACGACGTACTGGGCGTAGCCGCCGTCGCGGTGCTCGCCGAGGATCCCGTAGTCGCGGCAGAGGTTGTCGCGGCCGGAGAGGCACTCGCGGCAGTGCCCGCAGGAGATGCCGGGGTTCAGCACCACCTCGTCGCCGTCCTTCGCGCCGCGCACGCCGCCGCCGATCCCGTCGACGGTGCCGGCGATGTCGGCCCCGAGGATGAAGGGGTAGTGGTGCCTGAGGTGCGGGAGGCCGCCGCGGACCCACAGGTCGAGGCGATTGAGCGCGCACGCCTTGACGCGGACGCGCACCTCGCCGGGGCCGGGCGTGGGATCGGGGAGGTCTTCGAGGTGGAGGACCTCGGGGCCGCCGTGCTGGCGGAGGGTGATCGCTTTCATGTTGGCGGCTAGTTCGCGACGGCGGTGGCGCGCACTTCGCGGATGATGGTGACCTTGATCTGGCCGGGGAAGGTCATCTCGTCGGAGATCTTGAGCGCGATCTCGCTCGACATGGCGACCGCGCGCTCATCGGAGACGCGGTTCTCGAGGACGTGGATTCGCACCTCGCGGCCACCGTGTACAGCGTACACGCGGTCGACACCCTGGTACGAGGAGGCGATGCGCTCGAGGTCGGCGAGGCGCTCGGCGTAGTTGTCGTCCTGCTGGCGGCGCGCCCCGGGGCGGGCGCCGGACATCGCGTCGGAGGCGGCGACGAGATAGGCGTACGCGGTGTTGAACGGCTCGTCGGTGTGATGGGCGCCGATCGCGTTGGCCACCACCTCGTCCTCGCCGAGCTTGCGCGCCAGATCCGCGCCGATCACCGCGTGCGAGCCGTCGATCTCGTGGGTGAGCGCCTTGCCGATGTCGTGCATCAGGCCGGCGCGGCGGGCGAGCTTCACATCGAGGCCCAGCTCGTCGGCCATCATCCCGCAGAGGAAGGCCGCCTCGACGGCGTGCTTCCACTGGTTCTGGGTGTAGCTGGTGCGGTAGTTGAGCTTACCGACCAGCTTGACGATATCCGGGTGGGAGCGCGGGATGTCGAGCTCCTTGAAGGCCTTCTTGCCGAGGTCCATCACCTCGCGGTCGAGCTCGGCGGCGATCGCCTCGCACTGGCGCTTCGCCTCGCCGTCGCCCTTGACGCCGTTCTTGCCGAAGCGGTGGATGGCGCGGCGCGCGATCTCGCGGCCGAAGGAGTCCTGCCCGTCGAGGCGGATCGCGTCGCCGGTCTCGGAGAGCAGGAGATTGACGTGCGAGACCTCCTCGATGACGCGGAGGTTCTGCTCGCCTTCGCCGGTGATGCGGGCGAGCGCACCGACGGGAACGGGCACGTTGGTGAGCAGGCGCTCGGTGAGGTAGTGGCCCTGGTAGCGCTGCACCGCGATGGTCATGATCCGCTTCGCGGTGTGGCCATGCTCGGGATCGTTGACCGAGGCCTCGACGCGGCGCAGGCGCTCGGCGGCGCCGGCCCGTGCCTGTTCGAGCCACTCGTTGGTGAGGCGGCCCTGGAGCTCGGCCCCGGTCTCGCCGGCGATGCGCTCGAGCTCGCCGCGCTCGGACCTTGTGGTCTGTTCGGCCTCGGCGCGGAGGGCGCGAACGGCGGCGTCGCGCTCCTTCAGGATCTGCTCGCGCGAGGCGACCGCTTCCACGCGCGCCGCCAGCTTGCCTGCGCGGCGCTCGATCTCGAGCGTGCGGCGCTCGGCGTCCAGGCTGCGGCCCGACAGCTCATCGTCGACGGAGCGGGCCTCTGTGTCGACCTGGGCGCGCTCGTCCTGAGCGGCGGAGCGGGCGTCGAACTCCGCCTGTCGCTTCGCCGCCAGCGCCGCCGACTCGCCGATGATGCGGATCGCCTCGGCCTCGCGACGCGCCGCGCTGTCGTCGGCGGGAGCGGCGGGCAGCGGCCGACGTCGCGAGAGCGCGAACGCCACAGCCGCCACCACCGTCGCAGCCACGATCGCGAGGAGGGTCATCGCACTGGAGCATTGAGGATGGGCGGGGGGCTGTCAAGGACGCGCGGGCTCGCGGGTGCTTACCAGCGGAGTGGGCCCTCTTGCTGGCTCTTGCTCGTCACATAGTCGTAGTCGTAGTCGTAGTCGTAGTCGTCCCGTCCGCAGCGACGGCAATCGAACTTCCTCCCGCAACAAATTCCTCCTGCCGACCGACCCCCCTGGCCTCAAAGGAGGATGCCCCTGCTGGCCGACCAGA
>SHYY01000030.1 GCA_009692555.1 Myxococcales bacterium | reverse complement strand
TCCTGCAACTCGCCTTGGAAGACACCCGGCGACAGGCCATGGAGCTGCTGACCCGCATCGTGGAGATGCTCACGCGCTTGTGCCGGAGAGGTGATCCCCCGCGCGAGAGTGCCCCTGAATCGACTACGACTACGACTACGACTACGACTCCGTGAGCGGAGGGACCCCCTTCTCCGTCAAGCACCCGGTACGTGCGGGTGGCTTGACCTCCGCGATCGGACTTGTTACCGCTTCCTTCATGAACAACCCCCAGGCCAAGGCCCTCGAGCTCGTGCGTCGCGCCCATCAGCGCCAGATGGCGGGGGCGCTCGACGACGCGGTGTCGCTCTACCAGCGCTCGCTCGACCTCTGTCCGACGGCGGAGGCCCATACCTACCTCGGCTGGACCTACAGCTTCCAGGGGCGCGTCGAGGAGGCGATCGCCGAGTGCAAGAAGGCGATCGTTCTCGATCCCGGCTTCGGCAACCCCTACAACGACATCGGCGCCTACCTGATCGAGGAGGGCGACATCGAGGGGGCGATCCCCTGGCTCGACCGGGCCAAGCGCGCCGAGCGCTACGAGCCCCGCCACTTCCCGTTCCTCAACCTCGGCCGGATCTACCTCGTCAAGGGCCAGCTGGGCCGTGCGCTGGTGGAATTCCAGGGCGCCCTGGAGATCGATCCGCTGAACAAGCTCGCCCGTCAGGCGATCGACGAGATCAGCACCCGCCTGAATTGATCCGGCGGGTCGATCAGGCTCACAGCGGCTTGCTCGCCGAGGCCTGCTCCGCCGTCGCGGGCTTCTTCTCGGCGATCCACTGCGCGGTGCGGTGGAAGTCGGCGAAGCGGGTCAGCTTGCCGTGCGCGCCGAGGAACACCATCGCCACCTCGCGCTTGCCGGCCAGGCGCGCCGCGATCGCCAGGCAGTAGCCCGCCCGGTCGGTGTAGCCGGTTTTTCCGCCGAGGACGCTGAAGCGGCTCCCGCGGGCGATCACGTCGGTGTTGGCGTATTCGATCCGCCAGCCCGGCTTGCCCACCGGCGACGCCACGTACTGCGGCTTGCGGGTGATCTCGCTGATCAGCGCCACCTTCAGCGCCGCGCCGAGCATCTTCGCCACCTCGCGCGGCGTCGACAGGTTCTGCGGCGAGAGACCGGTGGGATCCCCGAACGAGGTGTGGGTCATCCCGAGCAGCGCCGCCTTCTTGTTCATCGCCGCGGTCATCCCCTCCACCGTCAGTCCCACGGCGCGGCCAAGCGCCGGCACCGCCCGGTTGTCGGACGCCATCAGCGCCGCGTGCAGGAGATCGCGGTTCGTGAACGCCATCCCCACCGGCAGGCGCGAGCGCGCCCCGCGACGGGCCAGCAGGCGATCGCTCTCCAGGATCACCGTGGTGGCGTCGAGCACGAGGTTGCGCTCGAGCACCACCATCATCGCCATCAGCTTCGAGATCGACGCGATCGGCCGCACCGCGTCGGGGTTCTTCTGAAACAACTCCGACCCGCCCTCGAGGTCGACCACCACCGCCGCCTGCGCCTGGATGTTCGGCAGCCCACCCTTGGTGTAGACCGCCACCGGCCGCTCCCGCACCACGCGCCGCTTGCGGGTGATCTTCGCCTTCTTCTTGCCCTTCCCCGGGGCCGCCTCGGCAGCCGACGGCAGGGAGAGCAGTGCAACCAACAGGAGGAGCAGCAGTCGCTTCATCTTCCTTCTAAGTAGCAGAACGGCGCGAGGCAGCAAGTTTTGGGGCCGGCGACGATCGCGCTGAGCGAAGGCGGGGCGATGTCCCCCCCCCCGTTTCGCCGTCAGGGGCCGATGGCGTAGAGGGTGTCTGCGCCGATGTAGAGGGTGCCGTCGGCGCCGATCACCGGGGGGCGGACACGGAATTCCGCCGAAATGTGGAGCCCCCACTTCGAGATTCCCGTGGCGCCATCCACCGCGATGAGCTTGTTGCCGCGCGTACCGAAATAGACAAGGCCGTCTGCCCCGATCGTCGGTTCCTCCACCGCCGACCCCTGCGCCTCGAAGAACCACTTCACCTTCCCCGTTGCGCCGTCGAGCGCATGGAGAAATGCGTTCTCCGCCAGGAACACGGTGCCATCCGCGCCGATCGCCGGGGCCGAGTAGATCACCATGCCGGGCATAGTGAACGACCACTTCTTCTTGCCTGTCACGCCGTCGAGCGCGTAGAGGTCATGATCGAGCGAGCCGATATAGACCGTGCCGTCGGCCCCGATCGCCGGCGAGGTCCACGATGTTACTCCCGTCGCGGCTGTCCATTTCTTGATGCCCGTCGCGCCATCGACAGCGAACAGCCCCGTCTCCGTTCCGATGTAGACCGTGCCATCTTGTGCGATCGCCGGGGAGGAGCGGCCCCAGCCGACGCCTAGAGACCACTTCTTCTTTCCCGTGGCGCCGTCGAGCGCGTAGAGGCTGTTCGAGCGGAGGAAGATCGTGCCGTCGGCGCCGAGGGTCGGCGAGGACTGCACGTCGCCGTCGGTGGCAAAGGACCACTTCGCCTTCCCGGTCGCGCCGTCGAGGGCGTGGAGGTTGGAGTCAGCACCGACGTAGATCGTGCCGTCGGCGCCGATCGCGGGGCAGGTGCCCACCGAGCCGCCGCTCGCGAAGGACCATTTCTCCGCGCCCGTCACGTCGTCAAGCGCGTGCAGCTTGGAGTCGCCCGCTGTGACGTAGAGCGTGCCGTCGGCGCCGATCGCTGGAGAAGAGTAGGCCCGGTCGCGGAGCGCCCAGCGCAGCTTCGTGATCGGGGTCCGGGACTACGACCCACATGCGCCGGACAGTAACGGTACATGGGGGCCGGCGCGCCCTTCTGCAGCCCGCCGACGTTCCCACAGCCGCTCACGACAGGAAGCGCGAGGTCAGGCGGGGCCGCCAGGTCGTTCGGCGAACCCGCCTCGGTGGGGCGAGCGTCCGGCGTGGACGCATCCGGCCGCGCGACCTCGATCGGGCTCCTCGCACACGCTGGGATGATTGCGAAAAACAACAGACTGAGATTTCGCACGCGGGGCCTCCGTACACCTCAGCCTCAGCGAAAGGGGGGAGCGCGAGGTGTGCCTACCCCCCCTGCCTGCTACCTGCTTGCTCAGTTCCTGCTCAGTATCCTGCTCAGTACCTGCTCCGACCTGCTCCGTGCCTCTCCTTGACGGAGCGAGCGCCCTGTGGCTAGGGTACCGAGCGCATGAAAATCTACCTCATCTCCGCGACCCATTACCATCCGGACGGCCGCCTGGTGAAGTCGATCCAGTACTGGACCTCGGCGATCACGCTGCCCTACCTGAAGGCGCTCACCCCGCGCGAGCACGAGGTGGTCTTCACCGACGAGCTGATGCAGGACGCCGACCTCAACAGCGACGCCGACGTCATCGGCATCACCGCGATGGGTCCGCAGATCAAGCGCGCCTACGATCTCGCCGATCTCTTCCGCCGCCGCGGCAAGAAGGTGGTGATGGGCGGCTCGTGGGTGAGCCTCAATCCCGACCAGGCGCTCGAGCACTGCGACGCGGTTGTCATCGGCGAGGTGGAGACGGTCTGGAAGGACTGCCTGGAGGATCTCGCCGCCGGTCGCAACAAGGTGCGCTACCAGGCCGACAAGTGGCACTCCCTGGTCGGTCTGCCGCAGATCGACTACATGACGCTGCCGCTGCTGCGCCCCGACCTGTGGAAGAAGTCGGCCTTCTACCGCCAGTATTTCCACTGGCCGGTGTCGGCCTCGCGCGGCTGCCCGCACCCGTGCGAGTACTGCACGGTGCAGACCTACTACGATCGCTCGTTTCGCTCGCGCCCCGTCGAGGAGGTGGTCGAGGACTTCCGCCGGATCAAGGCGCTCGGCGGCAAGAAGGTGCTGATCCTCGACGACAACCCGATCGGCAACGTCAGCTACGCCAAGGAGCTGTTCCGCGCGCTGATCCCGATCAAGATGGCGTGGGCGTCGCAGTGCACGATCAACATCGCGCGCAACGCCGACCTTCTCGACCTCGCGGCGCGCTCGGGCTGCCGCACGCTCTCGATCGGCCTCGAGTCGGTGACCCAGGAGAACCTCGAGGAGATCTCCAAGGGCTTCAACAAGGCGCCGCGCTTCGCCGAGGACTTGAAGGCGATCCGCGACAAGGGCATCCAGGTGATCGCCCTGATGATGGTCGGCCTCGACGGCGACGACACCAAGAGCTTCGACAAGACGCTGCAGTTCCTGGTCGACAACAAGCTCTCGTTCCTCAAGCTGTTCACCCCGTGCCCCTACCCCGGCACGAAGTACTACGACGACATGGATCGCGCCGGCCGGATCCTGACCAAGGACTGGAACCGCTACGACTACGGATCGCCCCTCATCCAGCCCACCCACATGACGCCGGAGGAGATGATGGTGGGCTTCAACGACGTCTACAAGCGCTTCTACAGCATCCCCAACATCGTCCGCCGGATGACCCCGCCGCCGAAGGGCAACTACCTGGAATCCATGTTCTATATGGTGGCGAACTTCAAGATCAACCGCTACATGCGGAAGACCCCGGCGGCCTGGGGCACGATCTCGTAGCAACCATCCGCCGTCGTTGCCGATAACCTAGACGGTAGGATACCATCAGGCCCGCGATCCAAACGACCCCGAACACCGAGACGCGAAGAGGGAACGATGCCAAATCTGGGTGCCGAGAAGCAATCCCGCGCATTCACCGCCACGCGGTTCGTCCTCGAGCTCGACGGGCAGCAGGTGGGGCTCCTCAACTCGGTGGACGGCGGGCACTTCAAGTCCGAGTCGATCGGCGAGCAGGTGGGCTCGGAGGGGCTGGTCACGCGCTACCCGGGGCGGCAGAAGTTCGAGGACATCACGGTCCAGGTGGGCACCTCGATGGCGCCGGGCTTCTGGAAGTGGCTCCAGGCCAGCATCGACAACAAGTACGAGCGCCGCAACGGGGCGATCGTCGCCTTCGACTTCGACGGGGCGGAGCGCTCGCGGCGCACGTTCAAGGACGCGCTGATCGCGGAGATCCAGTTCCCGGCGCTCGACGCCAAGGCGAAGACGCCCGCCGCGCTGACGGTGAAGTTCGCGCCGGAGTGGATGGAGTACACCACCGGCGGCGGCAAGAAGGCGGGGCCGGCCGACACCACCAAGCAGAAGCTGTTCGTGCCGGCGAACTTCCGGCTCACCCTGGAGAAGTTCGACCGCGAGAGCACGCGGTGGGTGACCAAGATCGAGGCGCTGACGATCAAGCAGAACGTCATCACCAACCCGATCGGCAACGAGCTGTGGCCGCGCAAGGAGGTCGGGCGGGTGGAGTACCCGAACCTGAGCATCCACGTGCCGGAGACCTATGCCGGACCGTACCTGAAGTGGTGGGAGAAGCTGGTCGGCAAGGGGGAGCACAACGGCAACGAGGTGACGGGCAGCCTTGAGCTGCTGGCCTCGGACCTCACCACGATCCTGATGACGCTGAGCTTCACCGGGGTGGGGATCACCGGCCTCACCTTCGACAAGCACGACGCGGGGGCCGAGGCGCTGCGATCGGTCAAGGTGGACATGTACTGCGAGGGGATGACCTTCAAGCCGGGCAAGGGCACGCAGTAGCAGTCCGGCCTCACAGGCGGTGCTTCATCACCCGTCTCACCGCGCGGTCGGTCAGCGACGGGGAGAGGCGCTCCAGCGCGACCACCGCGCGGGCCGCGAAGGTCAGCACTCGCTCGCGTTCGCGGTGGAAGGTCGCGTCGACCAGCTCCCTCGCCGCGCGCTCGGCGGTCATGCCCTTCATGCCCTTCGGGCGGCTCTGTGGGGCGTTCGGGCCACGCTTCGTGGCTTCGTTGAACTCGGTGTCGGTGAGGCCGGGGCAGACCACCACGACGTGGATGCCGCTGCCCCCGAGCTCGACCCGTAGCGAGTCGGAGAGCGCCTGGAGCGCGAACTTGGTGGCGCAGTAGGCGCCGTTGCCCGGCATCGCCCGCTTGCCGACCACCGACGAGACATTGACGATCACCCCGCCGCGCAGCCGCATGGCGATCCCCGCGGCCTGCATCCCGTGGAGCGCGCCGAGGACGTTGACCCGGAACAGCTCCGCGAAGTCCTCGTCGGCGATCTCCAGCACGCGCGCCAGGAGGCCCACGCCGGCGTTGTTGACCATCACGTCGAGGCGGCCCCAGGCGTCGAGGGTCCGGCCGACCAGCGCATCGACGTCGGCGCGCCTCGTCACGTCGGTGGCCACGCAGATCGCCTCGCCGCCCACCGCGCGCACCGCCACCGCCGTCTCCTCCAGCCGGTCGATGCGCCTCGCTCCGAGCGCCACCCTCGCCCCCTCCTGCGCGAAGGCGATCGCCGCCGCACGGCCGATCCCGCTCGATGCCCCGGTGATGGCGACGGCCTGCCCGGCGAAGCGTTGCTTGATGGCCACGTTGTCGGCCGCAGCGACGAGAAACTACACGCCGTTCGTGACGAGGAGCTTGTAGCTCTCGCAGCTCGGCGGCGCCGCCATCGCGCGGAAGACGCGGATGCGCACGGTCTGCGAGTGGTCCTTGCACTCGTGCGCGCCCGGCGGCGGCTTGCCGTTGTGGCAGGGGCACTCGTTGCCGCCCATCGGTCCCTTGTTGGCGTCGAACTCGTAGACCGTCAGCCCGATCGACTGCTCGCCCATCGCGCACGACGCCTTGGTCTTGCAGTCGTCGTAGAGCACGTCGAAGCGGAACTGGTTCATCGGGTTCTGATCGAACGCGATCTTCAGGTGGTACTTGTTGCAGCCGCCATTGGCTTCCGGGCTGTCCACGCCGACGATCTCGTACCAGTCCTCGTCACCGACGGGGACGATGCTGCCGGTGAGGGTGATCATCGAGGCCATCGCATCGGTGACCATGCCGGCGCTGGCGGCTCCCGCGCACTGGCTGGTGGAGCTGTTCTCGGACTTCTCCTGCTCGCACTCGCAGCCGTCGCCGACCATCGAGTTGACGTCGTAGAAGCCCGGCGAGCACTTCCCGACGGCGCACTGCCCGGCGACGCAGGCGTTCATCGCCACGTGGGAGGCCATGCAGAGCTTGCCGCAGGCGCCGCAGTTCATCGGGTCGGTCATGAGGTTCTTGCCCGGACAGGCGCCCAGGGCCATGTCGCCGGGCGCCGGCGTGCTGAGATCGACCCCGCGGAGATCGTACCCGGCGAAGTCGGGTGGCGGCTTGCCGGTCGCGAGGTCTTTCGAGCCCTCGCCTCCGGCGTCCTCGCCGTCCTGCGCCGACGGGCGGGCGCACCCGGCGATCAGCACCAGCACCAGCGACGCGAGGGCTCGGACCACCATGCGACCGGAGGATAACACAGCCGTGCATTTGTGCGGGGAGGCTGCTAGTGTGGCACGGTAGTGGACGAGCGCACCGTCGAGATCGAGGTCGTGGACGGGGTCGCAAGGGTGCGGGCCACCGGGTTCGCGCTCGCCGCGGCGCTGCGGGCGGCCTACCACCGGATCGGGACGTTCCACGTCGCCTGCGACCTCGAGGACGGGGTGCCGGTGATCACCCTCTCGTCGAAGAGCGCGCAAGGCGATGCCGCCCTGGAGATCGCCGCCGAGGCGCTGGCGCGCGAGCTGCCCGACGCGGAGCTGCGCACCGAGCTGCTGGCGAAGAACCAGGGCGATCGCGAGTACCTGTTCGCGCGCGCGCTGTTCGGCGCCGAGGCGGCGGATCAGGAGCGGATGCTGGCCGAGATCGCGTCGGTGGGCGCGGGGGACGATCCGCTCGGGATCGCCATGCCCTGGGAGGAGAAGTACGGGCCGAAGCGGGGAGGCGAGAAGGGCGGTTAGTGGCGGGGCTCGACGTCGGCGCGCAGTGCAACAATCGCTGCGCGATCTGCCCGCGCGAGGCGGGGCCGGTGGTCGACGGACTGGCGCTCCTCCGTGCGGCGGGGGAGGGCGGCGGGCCGATCACGATCCACGGCGGCGAGCCGACGCTGCACGCGGAGCTCGATGCGCTGATTGCCGCCGCGGCGAGGAGCGGCCGGGCGGTCACGCTGGAGACCAACGGGCGGGCGTTCGCCGTCGCTGGCCGCGCCGAGGCGGCTCGCCGGGCAGGGCTGGCGCACGCGGCGGTGACGCTGCTCGGCGCGACCGCGGCGTCACACGATTTCCTCGCGCGCACGCCGGGGAGCTTTCGCCAGACGGCCTTCGGGGCCACGCGGCTGCGCGCCGCGGGGATCGCCCTCGGGCTGCGACTGGTCGTCACCCGCTCGTCGCTGGCGGAGCTCACGGCGATGGCTTCGCTCGCGCTCGGCCTCGGTGCAGTCGCGATCTGCTTCTCGTGGGCGCGGATGGATGAAGGCGGCGCGGGGCGCGAGTGGCTGGTGCCGCGCTATGCGCTCGGGCGCCAGAAATTGATCGACGCAGCGACGGTGGCGGCGCGCGCGGGACACCCGGTCACCGTCGAGGGTGTGCCGCTCTGCCTCGCGCCGCCTCACGCACAGGCGGTCGCAACCGGCCCGGCCTGCTTCGCCCCGGTGCCGGTCGGCGACGGATTCTCACCGCGCTGCGACGACTGCGCCGCGCGCCCGGCCTGTCCCGGCGTGCCGGCGGGCTACCTCGCGCGTTTCGGTGACGGCGAGCTGCTCCCGCGCTGATCGCCGCGTTCAGGGCATCGGGTGGGCGGCGAAGAAGTCGATCATCGTCGCGCTGGCGTCGATATCGGTGCTGGTCTTGCCGACGGGGATCGGGGTCCCGCCGGGCCAGGTGTGGCCGCCGCCGTCGATGGTGCAGAGCGTGACGTCGCTGCCGCCCTTGCACATCGCCCAGCGCTCGCACTTCGCGTCGCCCTTGGCGTAGATCACCTGCGACGCATCGGCGCACCCGTCGCGCTGGCGCCACAAGGCGATCGTCTCCGCCACCGACGGGAAGTTCGCCCCTTGCGCCCCGCCGATGCCGGGAGCGCCACCGCCGAAGAGCACCAGCGGGTCCATCGTGCCGTGGAAGGCCAGCACCGGCACCGGGCGGGTGGGCTTGCAGTCGTCCTTCGGGATGCCGAGCACCGCCGCCACCGGAGCGATCGCAGCGATCGTGTCGGCGGCCTCGCAGGCGAGGCGATAGGAGAGGAAGCCGCCGTTGGAGAGGCCGGTGGCGTGGACGCGCTTCGGGTCGACGCAGTAGGCGGCGGAGAGGTGGGCGATCAGCGCGCGCACGAAGGCGATGTCGTCCACTTTTCCGATCGCGGCGGCGCCGCAGCAGGCCCCGGCGTTGAAGCTGTTCGGGCTGCCCTGCGGGTAGGCGAGGAGGAAGCCGCGCCCGTCGCTGAGCGGCTTCATCTTGCTGATCGTGTCCTGCTGGATCGGGTCGGAGAGATAGCCGTGGAAATCGAGCACCAGCATCGCGCCGGCCTGCGGATCGTAGCTCGCCGGGACGTGCAGGAGCGCGCTGCGCATCGCGCCGCCCGAGGCCACCTGGATGGTCTGGTCGCCCTTTGCGCCGGTCCTGCCCACGCAGCGGTACGGGGCGGCGGCGAGGTCGGGCTGCGGGAGCGCGGCGTCGGTGAGCGGCGCGATGGCTGCGTCGGGGAGCGCCGCCGCGTCGATGGCGCGCGCCATGGTTGCGAGGTCCTCGGCGCCCGGGGCGGCCTCGCCGCAGCCGGCGAGGGCGATCAGAAGCGCGGCCGAGGCGCGTCGAGCGGCGATCATGCGGGGGACTGAGCGGGGGGCTGATCCAGCAGGGCGCGCGCCTCCGCGGCCCATTCGCCTTCGCCGTCGAGGGCGAGGTAGCGGCGCACGTGCACGCGGCCCGCGTCTTCCTCCCCTTCGCGGAGCAGGGCGGCGCCGAGGTTGAAGTGCGCATCGGCGAACTCGGGGCAGGCCGCGACGACCCGGGTCCACTCGCCGATCGCGCCTTCGGCCTCGCCGAGCTCGTCGAGCAGGTTGGCGAGGTTGTAGCGTGCCTCGGGCTGCTCCGGGTCGAGGGCGAGCGCGCGCTCGTAGTGCTCGCGGGCCTCGCCCCGGTGGCCCTCGCGGTGGGCGAGGTTGCCGAGGTTGGTGTGGGCCGCGGCGAGCGCCGGATCGAGCTCGAGCGCGCGCCGGTAGGAGGCGGCGGCCGCGGCTGGATCGCTCTCCTCGAGATCGATCCCGGAGAGAAACCACCCGTAGCTGGTGCGAGGCGCAGCGACGGGCGGCGGGGCCTTGTCGGCGGGCTCCTCGGGCGTGGGACGCGGCGGCAGCTCCATCACCGCCGTGACGTGGGTGGAGAGCGCCCCGACGGCGAAGTCCATCACCAGCTGCCCGGAGAGCGGCTCGAACGGCACGTCGCCCGTCGAGACGACCAGCCGCTCCCCGTCGGAGAGCACGCGCAGGCGCGCCAGCGGACGGGTGATCGATGGCAGCGCCGCGCGCAGCGCCGACAGGTTCTTGCGCACCGCCTGGAGCGAGACCCCCTGGTCGAGCAGCTCCTTGGCCGCCTTGACCGAGATCAGGTCCTGGAAGGTGAAGTACTGCCGCCCACCGCGCTTCACCGACGGGCCGACGAAGCCGGTGCGGGCCCAGTAGAGCACCCGGCTCTCGGTCAGGGCGAAGATGCGCGCCACGTCGCGCGAGGTGTACAGTTCCTGGTCCACGTCGGATCTACCGGAGGAGCGCGCTCTCGAGGTCGACGTCGATGAACAGCGTGGTGCCCTCGGCGCGCACCCGCACGTCGGAGGCGGAGACGCGCAGGTGGCGACCGGCCAGCCGCGAAGCCTCGCGCTCGGCCACCTGGCGTGCGAGGCGGGTGATCCGCGCGTCGCCCGCCATCAGCTCGGCGACCCGGCGCGCGGCCCGGACGTCGCACGCCTCGCGGAACGCAGTCGTCGCCGCGAGGTCGACCGTCAGCATCGTGGTGCCGAAGTAGGCCTCGCCCCCTCCCGCCGCGCGCGCCACCTGGCCCTCGGAGAGCACGGCGGCGGCGCCCAGCAGGATCTCGATCGCCGGGTCGGAGAGGCGCTCGCGCACCTCGCGCTCGAAGAGCGTCACGCGGGTGGCCTTCGCCATCGGCTTCCGACGGGGAAGGGCCGCGAGCCCGGCCGCCGGATCCGTCAGGAGGGTGAGGTCGGTGCGCCGCGGCGACGTGCTCATGGGCGCGATCTTATCGGATCGCGAAGGCGGATCGCAATTTCGCGTGCCCAAGAGGGCGCCTTCGGGAAGCCGGCGGGCCTCGACGATCTGGTCATGGCGCGCCCTGCGCCGACGGGCAGCGGCGTGCCAGATCCTCCAGCTCCGGGTCCTTGCCGATGGGAAGCAGCGCGCGCGCCCGCCCGATCGCGGCGTTCGCGGGGGCGAGACGCCCGAGGGCGCAGCTCCGGTTGGCCTCGAGGTAGTGCAGCCAGAGCAGGGCGCGGAGCGTCTGCGGCTCGCCGATGTCCATCTCGAGTGCGAGCGCGGTGACCCGCTCGGTCGCTTCGGTCTCCGCGTGCGCGCGCGTCGCGTCGTTGGGCGGCCGGGAGAGCACCCGATCGATCCGTCCCGTCGGCAGGAGGTGCGGCAGCAGCGCCGCTTCGGTTTCCAGATCGTACTCGAACAGCACCGACCGCCGGGCCGAGAGCGCGATCAGGGCGCGCCCCGCGTGGGGATGGAGGATCGGCTCCAGCGACGGGCTGCGACGCAGCACCTCGTCGCGGTAGCCGGGGAAGGGGAGGAAGTGGCGGTGCACGTGCTCGACGTCGGGACGGCGACCCTCGACGCCCTGGAGGTACCACAACCCGAAGACCGTCTGGAAATAGCTGCTGACCAGCGCCGCGCGTGGGGGCGCGTCGTCGAGCGCTGCGCCGAAGAAGCGGTCCGCGTCGTGGAAGCGCGCGCGCGAGGTCTCCGGGAGCGCGCGCGCGGCACCCGCCGTCGCCGCCAGCATGGCCGCCGCCAGGGCGCGCGCGAAGCCCGGGCGCCGTGCGAAGGAGCAGAGGCCCATCGCGCCCGCCGCGGCGAGGCAAGACCCGAAGGCCACCGCGGGTTCGAGGTAGCCGTAGACATCGGGGTTCTGCGGGTCAAAGCCCACCACCGACGGGACGGTGGCGTCGAGGAGGAGCCCGCCGAGGAGCAGCGGCGCGAGGCGGCGCGTGGCGCGCAGGCGGAGCAGGAGGTAGCCACCGAGGAGGGCCAGCGGACCCGCGGCGCCGAGCTGACCGAGCAGCGCAAAGGCGACGTCGCGCACGCCGCTCGATGCCGCGTTGGCGACCGACCTCTGGAAGGCGCTCGCGCTGACCGTCCAGAAGAGGCGCGCCAGCGTCGTCGGAGCGCCCCAATCGACCTCCGGATGGCGGGCCGCCCGCAGCGGCAGGTAGAGGTAGACCGCGGTCCCGAGGGCCCCCGCGGCGATCACCCACAGGGCGCCGCGGGCACGGCCGGGTCCCGGTCGGCAGGCCAAAAGGAAGAGCACCGCAGCGACGGCGAACGACAGCGCCAGGAGGTGGTGGTTGGCGAGGGCGAGTCCGATCGCGAGCGCGGCGGAATAGAGGTGGCGACGGTCGCCACGGCGCTCGAACCGCTCCAGCTCGACCGCCGCCGCCAGCACCAGCGCGGCGTGGAGCGCGTAGACCTCGGGACGCACCGCCTGGAACCAGGCCGCCCACGAGAGGCCGAAGCAGAGGCCCGCCGCTGCGCCGAGGAGCGCCTCCACCGCCTCGTCGGAGCGGCCGAGCGCGCGGCCGACCCGTGCCGCCACCGACGCGGCGAGGAGCGCAGTGAGCCCTGCCGCCGCCGCTCCGGCGATCGCCGACGCCAGCCCGACGCGGAAGGCCACCGAGCCGATCGGGAGGAGCGCGCAGGCCTTGCCGAGGAGCTGCGCGAGCGGGTGGCCTGGCGGGTGAGCCACGCCGAGCTCGAACGCGGCAGCGGCGAACTCGCTGGAGTCGAGCCAGTACAGCGACGGTGCGACGCCCGCGACGTAGGCCAGGAGGCAGCCCAGGAAGGCCGCCCCCGCCGCGCGGAGGTGGAGCGCGGGGGTGGCACCATCCGCTTGTGGTTCCAGGGTCGCGAGACTAGCATGCCTCCTCGGCGACGGCGCTTCCGTCGCCCGCCAAGCCATGGAGACTCCGCCCACGGAGAGGTCGGCCGAGGAGAGCGTCACCGTCGTGGTGATGGCCTTCAACGAGGTCGCCAGCGTCGAGACGGTGGTGCGCGAGATCGCCGGCGCTCTCCTGCGGCTCGGCCGCGCCCACGAGATCGTGATCGTCGACGACGGCAGCAGCGACGGGACCGGTGCGGTGGCCGACCGACTCGCGGCAGAGGTCCTGTCGACGCGGGTGATCCATCACCAGGACAATGGCGGCCTCGGCGCGGTCTATCGCACCGGGCTGCACGATGCGCGCTGCGACCTGCTCACCTTCTTCCCCGCCGACGGGCAGTTCCCGGCGAGCATCATCGAGCAGTTCGCGCCGCTGATGGCGTCGCACGATCTGGTGCTCGGCTACCTCCCGAACCGCGACAGCTCGCTGGTCGCCAAGGGCCTGTCGGTGATCGAGCGCGTGCTCTATCGCGCCCTGTTCGGCCCGCTGCCGAAGTTCCAGGGTATCCTGATGATCCGGCGCTCGCTGGTCGCGCGGTTCGCGCTGCGCTCGACGGGGCGCGGGTGGGGCGTGATCATGGAGCTGATCCTGCGCGTCGTGCGCGGCGGCCACCGCGTGCGGAGCGTGCCGACCGAGATGCGGCGGCGGATGAGCGGCCAGTCGAAGGTCAACAACCTGCGGACGATCTGGGCCAACACGCGCCAGATGCTGACGCTGCGCAGCTACCTCTAGTCCGCCTGCAGCCCGGCTTTACCGCGCCGGTGCTTGCAGCTATCCTCGCCCGGTGACCGAGCCCGTCGACCCCGCGCAGTTCCCGATCCTCGTCGTCGACGACGAGCCCGACAACCTCGACGCCTTCCGCTTCAACTTCAAGCGTGTGTTTCGCATTCACACCGCGGGGGGCGGCGACGAGGCGCTCGGCCTCCTGAAGGCGCACGACGTGGCGGTGATCGTCACCGATCAGCGCATGCCGCGGATGAGCGGCCTCGAGTTCCTGAAGGCCGCGCGCTCGCTCCGCCCCGACGCGGTGGGGATCATCCTCACCGCCTTCACCGACGTGGACGTGCTGATCGAGGCGATCAACCTCGGCCATGTCTACCGCTACATCACCAAGCCGTGGGATGCCAAGGAGGTGAAGGGGATCCTCGGTCAGGCGATCGAGCGCTTCCACCTGCGCCGCGACAACACCCGCCTGCAGGAGCAGCTCGCGCAGTACGCCGGCTACCTCTCGCAGGAGATGCACGGCGAGTTCGACTTCGGGCAGATCATCGGCGACGCCGCGACGCTGCGCGAGGTGCTGGTCAAGGTGGAGCAGGTGGCGCCGACCGGCTCGACGGTGCTCCTGCGCGGCGAGACCGGCACCGGCAAGGAGCTGGTGGCGCACGCCATCCACATCAACTCGCCGCGCCACGGCAAGCCGTTCGTGCGGGTCAACTGCGCCGCGCTCTCGTCGGGGGTGCTGGAGAGCGAGCTGTTCGGGCACGAGAAGGGCGCCTTCACCGGCGCGGTCGGGCGGCGGCCGGGGCGCTTCGAGCTGGCCGATGGGGGCACGCTGTTCCTCGACGAGGTGGGCGAGCTGCCGATGGAGGTGCAGGTCAAGCTCCTGCGCGTGCTCCAGGAGCGCGAGTTCGAGCGCGTCGGCGGCACCGAGACGCTGAAGGTCGATGTGCGCGTGGTCTCGGCCACCCACCGCGACCTGGAGGCGCTGATCGCCGACGGCCGCTTCCGCGAGGACCTCTACTACCGGCTGAACGTCTTCCCGATCACCCTGCCGCCGCTGCGCGATCGCCTGGAGGACCTGCCCCGCCTCGTCGAGCACTTCGTGCAGAAGTTCAACCGCGTCACCGGCAAGACGGTGCGCGGGTTCGACCCGTCGGCGATCGGCGCGCTGACCGCCTACTCCTGGCCCGGCAACGTGCGCGAGCTCGAGAACGTGGTGGAGCGGGCGATCATCATCGCGCGCGGCGCCGACGTGACCGCCGCCGACCTCGACTTCGGGCGGCGGGCGCAGCTCCAGGCGGCCGCGGCTGGAACGCCCATCCCGTCGGTGGGGAGCGGCGGGCCGGGCAGCGGACCGCACGCGGGGACGGCGGTGCCCGGCGTCGCGAGGCCCCTCCAGGCGCGCCTGCACGAGCAGGAGCGGAACGAGATCGTCGCGTCGATCGAACGCAACGCCGGCAACATCGCCGGAGCGGCGCGGGCGCTCGGGATCAACCGTTCGACGCTCTACTACCGACTGCGCAAGCACGGACTCGAGCACCTGCTGCCGACCAAGCCCGACGCGGGCGACGCCGGGGTGTGACATGGCGGCAGGTCTCCGCTCCGGGATGGCGGTCGAGCCGGTCGTGCTTGTGTCCCACTTCGCGCTCGGCTACCGTCCGCCGCGATGAGAATCCTGGTCGTGATGGACCCGCCCGAGCGGGTCAACCGGTACTCCGATAGCACCCTGGTGATCGTCGAGGAGGCGCTCCGGCGAAGGCACGACGTCGCGGTGTGCACCCCCGCCGACCTGTGGGCCGAGGACGGCGACCTCGGTGCGGCCTACCACCACGCGCTCCTGCCGCTCGAGGGCGCGCCCGAGACGCCGGGGCTGCGGGTTGGCAAGGCGTCGGCGGCGCTGATCGACGGGCGCTTCGACCTCGTCCTGATGCGCAAGGATCCGCCCTTCGATCTCGACTACTTCCTCACCACCCACCTCCTCGAGCGGCTGCGCGGGCGGGTGCGCGTGGTGAACGATCCGCGCGGCCTCCGCGAGGCCAACGAGAAGCTCTACGCGCTGCGCTTCCCGTCGCTGGTGCCGCCGACGCTGGTGGCGCGTGGGCAGGCGGCGCTGATCGATTTCATGCGCAAGCAGGGCGGCGAGATGATCATCAAGCCGCTCGATTCGTGCGGCGGGGCCGGGGTGTTCCACCTCCACCTCGGCGATCGCAACCTGCACGCGATTCTCGAAGCGGCGACCTGCCTGGGGAGGAAGCCGGTGATGGCGCAGCGCTACCTGCCCGAGGCGCGGCAGGGCGACAAGCGGATCCTGCTGCTCGACGGCGAGATCCTGGGAGCGGTGCTGCGCGTGCCGCGCGAGGACGAGACCCGCGGCAACCTGCACGTCGGGGCGCGGCCGGAGCACGCGGTGCTCGACGAGCGCGACCACGAGATCGTGCGGACGATCCGTCCGTCGCTGGCGGCCGACGGGCTCTCGCTGGTCGGCCTCGACGTGATCGGCGGGAACCTGACCGAGGTGAACGTCACCAGCCCGACCGGGATCCAGGAGATCAATCGACTGGAGGGCGGGAAGCTGGAGGCGCGGGTGGTGGACTGGCTGGAGCGGCAGAAGGCTCTGTAGCCCGCCGCCGTCGCTGGTAGGCGAACGCGAGCAGAAGGCCGGGGAGCATCGCCAGGGTCACCGCGAGGCCGAGATCGAAGGAGCGCGGCGCGTAGCGCAGGGTGACCACGTGGCGGCCGGGCGGGAGCGCGGCGAGGTCCACCGCGAGGCGCCCGGCGACCCGGGTCACGAGGCCGCGATCGGCGCTCCAGTGCTCGTTCCAGTTCGAGTTGACGAGCAGGGTCGTCGGACGCTGGAGCGCGACGGTGATGACCCGCCGGTTCGGAGACCACGAGGAGGCTACCACCTCGCCCGCTCCGGGATCGAGCAGTCGCTCCTGCGGCACATCCCCCTCGTCGAGGGCGTCGGCGCGCTGCAGCGGCGCCACCTCGTCGCACTGGAGCGACCCGTGGCCGAGGAGGAACACATCGCGCATCTCGCGCCACCCGCCCTCGACGTGGTGGAACGGAACGGGCCGGTCGACTCGCGCCGGGGCGACGGTGAACACGCCGCGGTACTGGATCGCGGTGAAGTAGGCCCCGTCGACGGCGGCGAAGGCGCACAGCGCCGCGCCCAGCCAGGCCCAGCGGCGCCCGGGCCAGCGCGCGGCGAGGCGGGTGGCGCAGTGATCCCAGGCGAAGCCCGCCAGCAGCGACACCCCGAGAGTGACCAGCACCAGGTGGCGTGACGGCACGCGAAGATCGCGCATCACCGGCAGCTTCTGGAGAAGCGACCAGGGGGCGAAGCGCCAGAAGTTCCCCATCGCCAGGAGCGCGCCGACGATCGCCACGATCCACATCCGCCGCGCCGACCAGCGCAGCGGGGATGACAGCCGCCGCGACCAGGCCAGCCAGCCGATCCCGAGAGCCCACAACGGAAGGAGCACGTAGGGCAGCCGCGCGGTGTACTCGTGCGACCAGTATTTGCGGCCAGCGACGGGGCCGAACTCGCGCCAGGCGATCAGATCCCAGGCGATCCACCACGGCCCCGAGGCGTCGGCGGCGCGCAGGAAGGGCGGCCGCGGGTGGTCCTTGATGAACTCCAGGACCGGGAACATCCGCACCGCACCGACGGCGAGGGCCACCCCGCCGCATGCCGCGAGCAGGACGAACGGACGCACCGAGCGCCGCTTGATCGCCTCCATCGTCGCCCAGAGCAAGAGCAGCTCGGCCGCCATCGGCGGGGTGAAGGTGCCGCCCTCGAGGGCGATCCACGCCGCGACCATCCCGGCCGGCACCGCGTACTCGATCTCGTCGAGGGCGCGATCGTAGGCGAGGAGAAGATACGGAAGCAGCGTCACGCCGACGAACGTGGCGTGCCCCGAGGAGAAGTGCAGCCCGAGGTAGCCCGAGAGGCCGAACCCGAGCGCGGCCAGCGTCGATCCCTGCGCGCCGAGACCGAAGCGCCTCCCGAGGCGAAACACGCCGTCCATCGCGCAGAAGTGATAGAGGCAGATCGCCAGCTTGTAGCCGAGCGCGGTGCCAAAGAGGAGCACGAGGAGGAAGGTCGGCGAGGCGTCGAGCGACTGCGGGTTGGCGAGCGCGACCTCGCCACCGCAGGAGTAGGGATTCCACAGCGCCACCTGGTGGTACCAGAGGACGCTGCGACGGGAGATCTCCACCATCGCGTCGAAGTAGCGCCAGTCGTAGCGGTCGGAGAGCAGCGTCCCCGCGGCCAGGGCGGGGTAGAGACCGGCCGCCGCGCAGACGGCGAAGAACAGGCTCCGCAGGGCCGGCTTCATCGGGGCGCGATGCTGGCACAACCGCGGGCCCGAGGCCAGAGGCGGGGAAGACGAAGCCCGGAAAGGGTCCACGTCTGGCCCTCGGGGGGCAACACCCCTATAATCCCGCGATGGCGCTCACCCTCGACTTCATCGAAAAGCTTCCGAAGACCGACCTCCATTGCCACCTCGACGGCTCCGTGCGACTCACGACCGTCCTCGACCTCGCGGAGAAGGGCAAGGTCAGGCTCCCCACCGACGATCCCAAGGCCCTCTACTCGATGATCTACGCGGGCGAGGTCTGCTCGTCGCTCGAGGACTACCTGAAGGCGTTCGACATCACGCTCGCGGTGATGCAGACCGAGGAGTCGCTCTACCGCGTCGCCTACGAGCTGGCCGAGGACTGCGCCCGCGAGAACGTGCGCTACATCGAGGTGCGCTACTCGCCGATGCTGCACACCCACCGCAACCTCAAGCTCACCCAGATCGTCGAGGCGGTGATCCAGGGCCTCCGCGCGGGCGAGCGCGACTTCGGGGTGCTCTCGGGCGTCATCCTCTGCGGGATCCGCTCGATCAGCGCCGACTCGTCGCTGCGCATGGCCGAGCTGTGCGTGGCCTACAAGAACCGCGGCGTGGTCGGCTTCGACCTCGCGGGCGCCGAGTACAACTACCCGGCGAAGGACCACAAGAAGGCCTTCCAGCTGATCCTCGACAACAACGTCAACTGCACCGCCCACGCCGGCGAGGCGTACGGCCCCGAGTCGATCGCCCAGGCGATCCACTACTGCGGCGCCCACCGGATCGGCCACGGCACGCGCCTGCGCGAGAACGGCGATCTGCTGAACTACGTCAACGATCATCGCATCCCGCTCGAGATCTGCTTGAGCTCCAACATCCAGACGCGCGCCGCCGCAGACCTCGCGTCGCACCCCTTGCCGTTCTTCTTCAACTACGGCCTGCGCGTGACGATCAACACCGACAACCGGCTGGTCACGGATACCACCGTTTCGAAGGAGCTGTTCCTCTGCCACACCGAGTACGGCTTCACGCTCGACGATCTCAAGGAGCTGATCATCTCGGGCTGGAAGAGCGCGTTCCTCCCCTACCGCGAGAAGGCCGACGTGCTGAAGAAGGTGACCCGGGAGCTCGAGGCGTTCGTCGAGCCGAAGGCGGAGCCGAACGCGCGATCCGTGCGCTCCGCCGAACCCCCGAAGCTCCCTCTGGCTGCCGCGGCCGAGCGGAGCTGACCGCCCTGCGAAAAGAGCCTACCCGCCGTCGACGGTGACGCCGATGCGAGCGGTGGCGCGGCCGATCGCCCCCGAGGGATCGGTCACCGTCAACCGCACCGTCGTCGGGCGGGGGGCGGCAACGCGGACCGTCACCAGCGCCGCGTCCAGCGCCCCGTCGACGATCTGCGGGCGCACGTCGTCGAGCTCCCAAAGGAACCGGAGCGGGCGCGTCCCCTCGGGATCCTCGAGATCGTTCCGCGAGGCGCGGCCGTCGAGGCGCACCTCGGTGCGATAGCCGTCCCCGAGCGGCACGTAGAGCGGGGCGAGGGCGATGCGCGCCGTCGGTGAACGGCCATCGCCGCCGCACGCCCCGAGGGCGAGGCTGACAGAGCCCAGGGCGAGGAGGAGCGGGCGCATCGACCGAAGGTATCGCACCCGCGGGCGGGATGGTACCCTCTCCGCCGGATGGAGACGGTCAAGACGAGCGCACCCGGATTCACCGGGATCGTCGAGCGGTTCCTTGGCAAGGTCTTCCACTTCTGCTTCCGGATGACGCTCCACCACGACGACGCAGCGGCAGCGTGCTTCGAGACGTTCTGCCGCGCCTCCGTCGGCGAGCCGCCGACCACGGACGCGGAGACCGAGCTTTGGCTGCTCCGGATCGCCGCCCACGTGACGGAGCAGCGCCTCCCGCCCGCGCCCGAGGTCAGCTTCGAGCTGCTCGACGAGACGCTGCGCTCCGAGGCCACCCGCACCGGCGAGGTCGCATCGCTGACCGATCCGCAGCGCGAGGTCCTGCTGTGGGAGCTCAAGCAGGGGTGCATGACCGCGGTGGTGAACTGCCTGCCCCCGGGGGAGCGCGTGGCGTTCGTGATGTCCGCGGTGCTCGGGCTCAGCGACGACGATGCGGCACGCTCGCTCGGGATCCGGGAGAGCGCGTTCAAGGTGCGCCTGTCGCGCGCGCGGAAAAAGATCGGCGATTACCTCGCGCCGCGCTGCGAGCACATCGATCCGCGCAACCCCTGTCGGTGCCCGAGCCGGATCGGCGTGGCGCTGCGCAAGGGCTTCATCGCGCCGCCGGCGCGGTCGGAGGTGAGCCTGCGCACCCTGCCGCCGTTCGACGAGGAGCAGAAGATGCACGACGCGGCGGCGATCTACCGGATGCTCCCGGAGCCCGATGTGCCCCCGTCGCTGCGCGAGCAGATCCACCAGGCGATCGCCTCGGGCTCGTGGGACGGGCTGCGCGCGCAGCGCTGATCGCCGTCGCGCTCGCCTCCCTCGAGGCGCGAGCGGGCGTGCCATGCGCGGGCGACGGGCCGCCGATCTACGCCGGGCCGGAGGGGTTCGGTGCCGCGAGCGCGTTCGAGCCCACCGGGTCGGTGACGCTGCGGGCGGTGCCCTGGGCGGGGCGTGATTCCTCGCGGCGCTCAGGGGATCCGACGAGCGGCGCGGGGGTCGATCTCGCCCGCGCCCGCCTCGGGCTGTGCGGCGCCACCGACGATCTCGCCTACCGGATCGTCTGGGAGCCGTGGGACGAAGGCGAGCGCGCCAGGAGCGACGCCGGAGCCTGGGGCCGCCTCGTCGAGGCGCAGGTGGCGTGGCGGCCGTGGGACTTCGCCGCGGTGTCGGTCGGCATCGGGAAGGTGCCCTTTTCGCGCGGGCGCGAGCAGCCCGCCGGCGCGCTGCCATTCGCGCTCCTGCCCCACGCGATCGCGGCGATCGCCCCCGATCGTCGCTTCGGCCTGAGCGCCGATTTCGACGTCGGCGTGGCGCGGATCGCGGCGGGAATCTACCAGGGGGCGCGCCAGCCCGACCTCGACGCGCCGGGGGGCGTCCTCGTCGCCGCGCGGTTGATCCTGGAACCCTACGGACCGGTCGGGCGGCGACTGTGGCCGGAGTACGGCCCGTGGACGTCGCGGTTGCGGGGCGCGGGCGGGCTCTCGGGGGCGTACCGAAGGACCGATCGCACGTCAGGCTACGCCGTCGGTGGCGACCTCGCGCTCTCCTGGCGCCGCGTCGCGTTCGACGCCGAGGTGCTGTTCGCCGATGGCTGGCCGCTCGAGCGCCCGGCGGTGGCTCCGGACACCCGTGCGCGACGGATCGGCGGCTACCTGGAAGCGGTGGTGCTGGCCTGGACACCCTGGCTCTCCGTCGCTGCGCGGGTGGAGTACCTCGACGAGGACCTCGCGGCCGCGGGCCGCGGGCGATTCGTCGCCTTCGCCGCGGGCGCCTCGGGGTGGTTGCTCGGCCCGTCGCTGCAGCTCCAGGCGACCTACACCCGCAAGCTCCACCTCGCCGGCAGCTACGCCGATGACGCGCTGCTGATCGCTCTCACCGTCGCCCGCTGAGCGGGGGCGCGTGCTACCCTGTCGGCCATGAGGCGTGCGGCCTGGCCTCCACTGCTGCTGCTCCTGTTCGCTAACGGCTGCGCGTTCGAGGTGCCGGGGCTCGACCCGAGCGGCACCGGGCCGCGCGATCTGGCCGGCCCGTGGGACCTCCGGCGCGACCTGGCCCCGGGAGACGCCGCCAAGGTGGGCGACCTCGCGATCGCCGACCTGACCCTGATCAGCGACGGTGCGGCCCCCGATCTGATCCCCCCGGCGGACCTCGCGGAGCCCGATCTGGCGCCGCCCGATCTCGCGACACCCGATCTCGCGATGCCCGATCTTGCGGCCCAGGATCTGGCGATCCCTCCCGATGCTGCGAAGGGCGATCTCGCCGCGCCGGATCTGGCCGCGCAAGGCGACGCCGCGCCCCCGGACCTCGCGACCCCGGACCTGGCCGCGCCGCCCGATCTCCAGGAGCCCTCGGACCTAGCGAAGCCGCCCGATCTGGCCCCGCCGCCGGATCTCGCAACGCCACCGGATCTCGCGCTCGGGTGGACGCCATCGCATGTGGCGAAGCACTTCTTCACCGATGGCAGCTGCGATCTGATCGCCACGATCTCGATCGATACGACCCAGGGCAACATCGACGGCAAGCCCCTCCCGCCGGGGTGCGCCTTCTCACTGGCCCAGGAGGATGGCCAGCTCCAGGTGGGCGTGCTCGCGGTGCGCCGCTTGACCGTCAAGGGAACGGTGAAGGTGATCGGCCCGCGCCCGCTGGTGGTGGTGGCGGGCGACACGATCACCGTCGAGGGAACACTCGACGCCAGCGCCGTGCTCACTACCCCCGGGCCGGGCGGCGCCAGCGGTGGGAACGGCGTCGGCGCGGGCGGCAAGGGCAGCCACTCCGGCCTCTACGTCGACTCCGGCGGCGGCGGCGCTGGCTATGGCGCGATCGGCGCGAAGGGCGGCGATGGAAGCTTCGTCAGCAAGGCGAACGGCGGCGCGGGCGGGGTGGCCTGGCCGCTGCCCGACCCGTCGCTCCTCAAGAGCGTTCCGGGCGGCTCGGGCGGCGGCGCAGCGGCGACCGAGAACGCCGCGGACTGCCCGATGGCGAATGGCGGCGGCGGCGGCGGCGGCGGCTCGATCCAGCTCACCGCGGCGGTGCGACTGACCGTCGCACCAGGCGGCGCCGTCCTCGCCGGCGGGGGCGGCGGGCTGGGCGGCTGCATCAACAAGCAGAAGAACGTCGCCGCGTCGGGCGCCGGTGGCGGCTCGGGGGGCGCGCTGTTCCTGGAGGCCCCGCTCCTCGACGCGGGCGGCGGATCGGTGATCGCCGCCAATGGCGGAGGCGGCGGCGCCGGCGCGGACTGGAACAGCGGCGCGGGGGGAAGCGGTCAGAATGGCCTGGCCTCGGGCGCCCAGGCGAGCGGCGGCGGCGGGAAGGGCGCAGGCGGAGCGGGCGGGCTGGGCGGCGCGAAGGCAGCGGCCACCGCCGGCGAGTCGATCGGCAGCGACCTCACCGCCAACGGCGGCGGTGGCGGGGGCGGCGGGGGCCGGATCATCCTCCGCAGCCGCGGCCCAGCCACCCTCGGCGGGCAGGTCAGCCCGGCGCCGCTCCTCGACCCGCAGCTGTGATCCACCAAGAAAGAGACCCTGGGAGGGGCCTTTTGATCCCCCGCGGTAGCGCCGCCAGGCGAAGCCCGGCGGCGCATACGCGACTACTGACTGGCGCCACACACGAGGAGCCGATGGCGAAGAAGGGCAAGGGTCGAATGCGCGAGCTCGCGAAGCCCCACCACCTGAAAGGGAAGGGGGAGGCGCCGAAGCCGGTTCGCAAGCCGCTCCCGGTCGGTCCCTACGCGCCCTCCACCGTCACGCCGATCGGAAGGAGCCCGGGCGACGGCGCTGCGGAAAAGGAGTGATCAGGAGGCGCCCGCCACGGCACGAAGGGCGCGCGGGCGGCGCGAGATCAGCACCACGCGCGTTCCTCCCGACGGAGCGAGGGTGATCGTCCGGCGCACCACGCGCACCGGCCGCGGCGACGCGAGACGGAAGCGCGCCCGCGCGAGCATCCCGCCGAGGACGATCTTCATCTCGTGCAGCGCGAACGCCATGCCGAGGCAGCGACGGATTCCGCCGCCGAAGGGTAGCCAGGTGTAGGGATCGATCTTCGCGCCCTGGAAGCGCTGCGGCAGGAAGCGATCGGGCTCGGGCCACGACTCGGCGCGGCGATGCGCGAGGTGGATGCACGGCATCAGGTCGACGCCGAGAGGGATCGCGTAGCCACCGACGGTGATCGGCGCGCGCACGCGGCGGACGACGTCGGGCAGGATCGGGCGCAGCCGGAGCGACTCCTTGAGCACGCAGTCGAGGAACTCCAGGCGCGGCAGGAGCGCGGTGTCGAGCCGGCCGCCTTCGCTCCGCGCACCGTCGAGCTCGGCGTCGAGCCTTGCCGCCGCGGCCGGGTTCTCGAGGACGCAGGCGAAGGCCCACGAGAGCGCGGTGGCGGTGGTCTCGTGGCCGGCGAGCAGCATCGTCATCAGCTCGTCGCGCAGCTCGTCGTCGCTCATCGGCTGCCCCTCCTCGTCGCGCGCCGCGAGCAGGAGCGAGAGGATATCGGAGCGCGCGGGATCAGCCGCCTCGCGGCGCGCGCGGATGATGGCCCGCAGCTCGACATCGACGGCGTCGCGGCGCGCCAGGAAGGTGCGGTAGGGGCTGAGCGGAAAGTCGAGGTACTTGATCGGGATGAAGGTGGTGATCGTCGGTGGCGGGCGGAGGAACTCGGCGAGCTTCCGCTCCAGGCCGCTCCGCTCCGCGCTCTCGTCGAGACCAAACACCGCGCGCAGGATCACCTTCAGCGTGATCGCCTGCATGTGCGGGTGCAGCGAGAACGGCGCGCCGAGCGGCATCTCGTCGAGCGCGGCGTCGGTGATCTCCGCCATCAGCTGGGTGTAGGCCTGCATGCGCTCACCATGCAGCGGCGGCAGGAGCAGGCGGCGCTGGCGCAGGTGGGGCTTGCCGTCGAGGAGCAGCACCGAGTTCCGCCCCACCACCGGCTCGAGGATCGCGTTGGCCTCGCCCGCGGGCAGCGCCTCGGGATCGGCGGTGAAGACCTGCTTGATGAGCTCGGGCGCGGTGACCACGACGTAGGTGCCGAGGCCCGCCACTCGCATCGTGAAGGGATCGCCGTGCCGCGCGAGGCACTGATCGAGGAACGGCAGCGGGCGCAGCGTGAACTGGAGCAGCTGGGCGACGGACGGCTGCCGGGGTCCGGGTGGAAGAGGCATCGGCGAATCCTACACGCGGGCGCACGCGGTGGTAAGCTCCGCCCGCCCCAACGAAGGAACTGCCATGGCGACCATCCCCGACCAGTACCTCGACCTCTTGACCCAGAAGAAGTCGTTCGCCAACCTCGCGACGGTGATGCCCGACGGCTCGCCGCAGGTGACCCCGGTCTGGTTCGACTACACCGACGGCAAGATCCGCGTGAACACCGCTCGCGGCCGGGTCAAGCACCGCAACATGACCCAGAACGCGCGGGTCGCGCTGGCGATCCTCGATCCCGAAAATCCCTATCGCTACATCCAGATCCGTGGGCGCGTCGCCTCGATCACCGAGGAGGGCGCCGACGCCCACATCGACTCGCTGGCGAAGAAGTACATGGGAGTGGATTCCTACCCCTACCGCCAGGGCCACGAGGTCCGCGTGATCTTCGCGATCGAGCCGACCTCGGTCACCTCGATGGGCTGAGCAGTCGATGCTCGCCGCCCGTTCCCGGGCCCTTGCCCATGCCGCGCTCGACGAGCCGCTCTCCGACGAGGAGGCGCTCGATTTCGCCGAGGCCGGGAGCGATGCGCTGCCAGCGATCCTCGAGGCGGCCGGGGCGGCGCGCGACCGCGCGTTCGGGCGGCGCGTCACGTTCTCGCCGAAGGTGTTCCTCCCGCTGACCAACCTGTGCCGCAATCACTGCGACTACTGCTCCTACCGCCGCTCTCCCGGCGACGCGGGCGAGTGGACGATGCGCCCCGAGGAGGTCGCACGCTTCGTCGCCGCGGGGCGCCGAGAGGGGTGTGTGGAGGCGCTGTTCTGCCTGGGCGACAAGCCGGAGACGGCCTTCCCGGCCTACCGGCGCACGCTCGCGGCGTTCGGGCAGGCGAGCACCACCTCGTACCTCCATCACGGCGCGGAGGTGGCGCTCGCCCAGGGGCTGCTCCCGCACACCAACGCCGGGCTGCTCACCGACGGCGAGATGGCGCGTCTGAAGGAGGTCAACGTCAGCCTCGGGTTGATGCTGGAGAACGTCAGCCCGAGGCTGGGAGAGAAGGGGATGCCGCACCACCGCGCCCCCGACAAGCGACCGGAGAAGCGCCTGGCGATGATCGAGGGGGCGGGAAGGCTGCGCATTCCGTTCACCACCGGAATCCTGGTCGGGATCGGCGAGACGCGGCGGGAGCGGGTGGAGAGCCTGCTCGCGATCCGGCGACTTTCCCGCGCGCACGGTCACATCCAGGAGGTGATCGTGCAGAACTTCCGCGCCGTGGCGGGCGTGCCGATGCAGCACACCCCCGAGCCCGACGCCTTCGAGCTGTCGCACGCGGTGGCGATGGCGCGCCTGATCCTCGACGGAGAGGTGGGCGTGCAGGCGCCCCCGAACCTGAGCCCCGGCGGCACCGCTTCGCTGCTCGCAGCCGGGATCAACGACTTCGGTGGGATCTCGCCGGTCACGCCCGATTACATCAATCCGCGCCACCCGTGGCCGCACCTCACCGTGCTGGCCACCGAGTGCGCAGAGGCCGGCTTCACGCTGCGGCCGAGGCTGCCGATCTACGATCGGTACATCGACAGGGACGGGTTCCTTGATCCGGGGCTCCGCGAGGTGACGCGCGCCGCGGCCGCTCGACTCGCCGGGGTCGAGGATCTTTCGAGGCTGGCAGCACCGCCACAGCCTGCGGCACGGCCGGCGGTCGAGAGGGAGGAGCGGGTCCAATGAGCATGACCAGCGGCGGCAACGGAAACGCTAACTTCCTTCACCGCGTCAGCGGAGTTGTCTCGGCGGGAGCCGAGGGAAACGCGCTGGAGTCGGTTTTCGGCGGCGTCGCGGCCGATGTGCGGCGGATCCTCGAGCACTGCCTCGGCGGCGGCGAGCCCACCCTCGACGACGCGGTGCTCCTCTGCTCCGTCAACGGCGCCGCGCTCCACGCCCTCTGCTTGACCGCCGATCATCTCCGCCGCGAGCAGGTCGGCGACCAGGTGACCTACGTCGTCAACCGCAACATCAACTTCACCAACGTGTGCGTCAAAGCCTGTCGCTTCTGCGCCTTCTCGCGCACCCAGCGCAGCGAGGAGGGCTATCTCCTCGACGTCGAGGAGGTGGTGCGCCGCGCGGTCGAGGCGCGCTCGCTGGGCGCCACCGAGGTGTGCATCCAGGCTGGCCTCGCCCCCGGCATCGACGGGCGGCTCTACGTGGACATCTGCCGCGCGATCAAGCGCGCTGCGCCCGACCTGCACCTCCACGCCTTCTCCCCGGAGGAGGTGAAGTACGGCGCCGGCCTCGCGGGCCTCCCGATCCGCGCCTACCTCGAGGAGCTGAAGGACGCCGGACTCGGCTCGCTCCCCGGCACCTCCGCCGAGATCCTCGACGACACGCTGCGCGCGCGCATCGCCCCCGGGCGCATCACCACCGACGAGTGGATCGAGGTCGTCACCAGCGCGCACGCGATCGGCCTGCCGACCACCTCGACGATCATGTACGGCCACGTCGAGAACGACCGCCAGCGCATGGCCCACCTCGACCTCCTGCGCTCGATCCAGCGCGAGACGCGCGGCTTCACCGAGTTCGTGCCGCTCTCGTTCGTCCACCACGAGGCGCCGATGCACCTCAAGCAGACGCTGCCCGATCTGCGCTCCGGTCCGACGGGGAACGAGGTGGCGCGCCTCTACGCCATCTCGCGGCTGATGCTCGGGCGCACCTTCAGGAACCTGCAGGCGTCGTGGGTGAAAGACGGGATCCGGCAGTCGCAGTGGCTGCTCTCGTGCGGCGCCAACGATCTCGGCGGGACGCTGATGAACGAGAGCATCTCGACGTCGGCGGGCGCAGGGCACGGGCAGTTCCAGTCGCCCGCCGATCTGCGCCGGGTGATCCGCGAGGCGGGGCGGATCCCCGTCGAGCGCACCACGCGCTACCAGGCGCTCCGGGTGTTCGCGAAGGAAGAGGCGGAGGGCGAGGAGAGCGCGCTCGATCAGGTCGTCGACGCCGACGCCACCTTCGGCAGCTACGAGAAGCTCACCCGCGAGACGCGCTTCCACTTCAAGCTACCGGTCGTCCACGCCCCTGAGAGGTCCTCGTGAACCCGATCTTGAAATCCTTCGTCGGTCTGCACGTCAAGCTGTACCGCGCCACCTCCGGCAAGTTCGGCGGGTCGATGGCCGGCGGCAAGGTCCTGCTCCTCACCACCAAGGGCAACAAGAGCGGCAAGGAGCGCACCGTGCCGGTGATGTTCTTCGAGATCGACGGGCGGCGCTTCGTGATCGCGTCGTATGGCGGCAGCCCGGCGCACCCGGCGTGGTTCAAGAACATGCAGGCGAGCCCCGATGTCACCGTGCAGGTGAGGGAGCGCTGCTACCCGGCCCGCCCCGACGTGATCACCGGCGATGAGCGGGCGCGGGTGTGGAAGCACGTGATCGGCCAGATGCCGCGCTTCGACGCCTACGAGAAGAAGGTGGGCGGCGTGCGCGAGATCCCGGTGGTGGAGCTGAAGGAGACCCCCGCCTCCTGATCCGGAATCAGAGCAGGCGGTGATCGTCTGGACCGTCGACGTCGAAGGCGATCCGGTCGTTCTCGATCACGCGCAGGCGGAGGCCGGCCTCCCGCGCGCCCGCACAGTGGGCGGCGAAGCTGTCGGGTGAGCCGAAGCGGGTCGGGAGCGCAGTCGGGGGCGCGAGGGCGAGCGCGTTGGTGTGGCGACCGCGGAGATCGGGGACGACCACGACGTCGCTCTCGTCGAGCGCCGCGAGCAACGCGCGCACGTCCTCGGCCGCCAGCCTCGGGAGATCGGCCATCACCACCAGCGCCGCACGGGCCCCGCGCGCGGCGAGATCGGCCAGCGCGGCATCGACGATCACCGAGAGCCCGGCCGGCGCATCGTCCATCCGCACCGCCGCGCCGTGCCTCCTCGCCGCCTCCGCCACCGATGGGGAATCGGTCGCCACCAGCACGCCGTCGAGCGCCTCCGAGCCGATCAGCACCGCGAGGACGTGATCGAACAGTCCGCGGGCGAACGCGGCGCGCTCCTGGCCTCCGAGCACCGGGGCGAGGCGCGACTTCCCGCGATCGAACGATTTGGCCGGCACGAGCGCCCACGCGGGTCGCAGGCGCCGATCGGTCACGCCGGCTCCTTCGTGATCAGCGCTCCGGCGAAGGCGAGCACCTCCCTGGCGAGGCGCAGCCGATCGTCGCGCGTGTGCATGATCGTCGCGGTCGCCAGCGACGGTAGCCCGTCCAGCGACCCCTGATCGCCGTGCTCCACCACCAGCGCCGCGAGCAGGCCGCGGTAGTGACGGGCGATCGCCCCGGCGCTCGGCGGCTGGCCGGTCAGCTCGTGAATCATCGTCGCCAGCGGCCCCTTCACAGCGCGTCCAGCGACGATCGGGCTCACCGCGATCACCCTCTTCCGGGCGATCGCCGCGCGTACGCCGCCTAGCGCGAGGATCGGATCGATCGACACGTAGGGGTTCGACGGGCCGATCAGCACGAGGTCGCAGGCGTCGATCGCGTCGATCAGTCCGGGGGCGGGCGGAGGCAGTCCCTCGAAGTGCACTGCCCGCACCGCCGGCTGCGCACGGCGGCCGACGAACCATTCCTGGAAGGCGAGCGTCCCGTCGCTGAGGGTGTCGATCATCGTGCGGCAGGGGCCGTCCGCCATCGGCAGGAGGCGGGTCTGGATGCCGAGCGCGCCGGAGAGCCTTGCGGTCACCTCGGAGAGCGTCGCGCCGCCGCGCAGCGCCTCGGTGCGGACCAGGTGGGTGGCGAGATCGCGATCGCCGAGGAGGAACCAGTCGGGGCCGCCGTAAAGGCCCACCATCGCCAGCGTGGCGAAGGTCTCCTCCCGGAGGCCCCAGCCGCGCGTCTCGTCGGCCAGGCCGGCGAGGGTGTACATCACGGTGTCCAGATCGGGCGCGATGTGGAGGCCGAGGTGGACGAAGTCGTCGCCGGTGTTGACCACCGCCGTGAGCGCGCCAGGTGGGAGCGCGCGCGCCACACCGTCGAGGAAGCGCGCACCGCCGACGCCGCCGGAGAGTGCAACCACCCGCCCGGGAAGCGCGGGCCCGCTCATGCGTAGAGGTCCTCTTCCTCGCGCCGGCAGAGGGCGCCGGACAGTTCGTCGGAGGGCGGGAAGGCGAGGCCGCGCACCAGCACCAGCGGGCGCCCCTCGGCGGCCTGTCCGGCGACGAGATCGGCGGCCGCCGCCACCTGATCGCCGAGCGCGGTGATCGTCATCTCCAGGGTGCGACCGAAGAGATCGCGCTCGCCGCGGCGATCCCAGAGCGGCGGCAACCCCGAGATCCCGATCGCCGCACCGACGGTGCCGAGGCGAAAGGGCCGGCTGAACGAATCGCTGATCACCACACCCAGGCGCGCGCCGGAAGCATCCTCGAGCGCCTGCCGGAGCGCCGCCGCCGAGGCATCGGGCGCCGCCGGAAGGAGCAGCGCCCACGGTCCGCTCCCGGGCGGCGCAAAGGCGGGAACCGCGTTGCTGCAATCGATTCCGGCGTTGGCGGCGACGAAGCCGAGGCGGTGGCGCACCACCAGCACGCCGGGCGCCTGCCGCGACACCTGCGTCGACTCGCCGAGGATCAGCTCGACGATCCGTGGATCCTTGCCGATCGCGCGGCCGATCTCCTCGGCCCTCGGAGAGACTGCAACGCGCGGCAGGTCCACGAAGCGCCCCTCGGCGCGCGAGAGCACCTTCGACGTGATCACCAGGACATCCCCGTCGCGAAGCGCGATCCCCGCCCCGTCGAGCGCGGCCCGAAACAGCGCAGCGAGATCGTCCCCCCGCTCCACCAGCGGCACTCCGGGCACGGCGATCACCTCCAGCCTCTCGCTGCAGTGAATCCTCGCGGGGCCTTGCGTCGCCATGGGAGCCCCTAGGTACAGCACACCGCCCGTCGGTGTCCACACCGCCTGTGACGGAGGGAGCCGCGAGGAAAGTCCGCCACCGCGGGCCGGAACGGCCCTATCGTGCCGGGCGACGCGATCGACGTCGAGGGCAGCCATGCGAATCGGGATCGTCGGAGGGACCGGCAAGGAGGCTCGCGGGCTCGCGCTGCGCTGGGCGCGCGCGGGGCACAGCGTGGCGATCGGCTCGCGCGATGCCGAGCGGGCCCGGGAGCGGGCGCAGGAGCTTTCGGCGACCGGCCACGGCGCGCTCGAGGGCGGCGACAACCTATGGGCCGTCACCGGGGCCGACGTCGTGGTGCTCACCGTCCCCTACGGCGCGCACGGCGAGACGCTGCGCGCGATCACGGACGCCGTCCTCGGCAAGGTGATCATCGACCTCACGGTGCCGCTCCGGCCCCCGAAGGTGAGCACGGTGCAGCTTCCGCCCGGTCAGGCCGCGGCGCTCGAGGCCCAGGCGATCCTCGGCGCGGGCACGCCGGTGGTGGCGGCGCTGCACCATGTCAGCGGGGTCCACCTCGCCGATCCGGACCACACCATCGCCTGCGACGTGCTGATCGCCACCGACGATGCGCGCGCCCGCGAGGTGGCGACCTCCCTGATCCGCGACCTCGGCCTTCGCCCGCTCGACGCCGGCCCCTTGCAGAACGCGATCGCGCTGGAGTCGCTGACGCCGATCCTGATCCACCTCAACAAGCGCTACAAGAGCCCAGGCGCGGGCGTGGTCTTCACCGGCATTCCCGACGCCGACTCGACCTGAGCGGCTTCGGCGAAGCGGTCGAACTCCACCGGGCAGTGCGCGCTGTGGATCTGCACCTCCTTGTGGTCGCGCCCAAGCTCCCGCAGCCGCACCTGATTCTGCCGCCGCTGCGTGTCGTCGACGGCGGCGATGCGCTGGAAGATCGCCAGCCCGCGGGTGCAGGTGGGGTGCTCGGGGTCCATCTCGCGGTGGTGGAAGTAGGCGTCACCGGCGTGAAGGAGCCAGCCCGCGCCCTGGCGCACCGCGACGCCGCAGTGGCCGCGCGTATGACCCTCGAGCGGGATCAAGAGCACCTCCGCCGCGCCGGAGAGGGCGCGCACACCGTCGAAGCCGAACCAGGTCTCGCCGGCGCGATCGTGGAGCAGCCAGCGCGGGCCATGGCTCCACTGCACGGCGCGGTAGCGGGCGCGCTCCATGGCCGAGGCGGGCGCCATCGCGGCGGCATGCTCGGGCGCGAAGATGTGCACCGTCGCCTCGGGGAAGTCGGAGAGGCCGCCCGCGTGATCGAGATCGAGGTGGGTCGGGACGATGTGGCGCACGTCCTCGCGTCGCAGGCCGAGCCGCGCAAGCTCTCCGACGACGGTCTCCGCGGGATCGCGCGGTGGCCCCATGATCGTGTTGAACCAGGTGCCGAGGCGCTTCTTGGGATCGGCCACGTCGGCGGTGCCGAGGCCGGTGTCGACGAGGATCAGCCCGTCGTCGCTCTCGATCACCAGGCAGTGGCAGACCATCCGCCCGCGACGGAAAAGGCCGCCCGCGCCGTTGACCAGCGTGGCGCTCAGGGGACAAAGGGTGGGGGCGGTGATGTGATGAACGCGCATGGCGGGGGATGGTAGCCCACCCGGCGACGCGGGCGAAAGCGGCTACCGCTTGCACTTCCCCGACCTGCACGAGCCGCCCGGGCACTCCGAGTTGAAGGCGCAGGAGCCGTCGGGGGCGGTCGAGCATTTTCCGCTCCGGCACTTGCCGCCGCCGCAGTCGGAGTTGAAGCCGCAGCTCGATCCCGCGGAGTCGGCGCAGCGGCCGCTGCTGCACTTGACGCCGGGGTGGCAGTCCGACTTGAAGCCGCACTTGCCGTAGTCGCCCGCGCTGGCGACCGAGCCGAACGCCAGCAGGACACCGATCACGAGAGTCTGGAACTTCTTCATGGAGTACCTCCTTGGGGTGGGGACACTACGACGACCGGCCCGCGATCTTCCGTCTTTCGGCCGCTGGAAAGTCGCGGTGGCTCTCAGATTTCTGAGACGGTGAGCCAGGAACGAGGCCAACTTCGGCCCCGGCCAGTGGCCGTGCTGTGGCACGCTGCTGGCAGTACCGGTGTGAGCGCGGCAGGTTCGCGCCGCACCCTAAGCTTGGAGGTCCACATGCGCATGAACTGGGCACGGTTCGCTTTTTTCTGCTCCCTGGGCTCCCTGGGCCTCGGCGGTTGCGATGGCCGACCGCTCGGCGGCGACGAGGATGGAGGGGGCTTTCCCGACGGTGGCGGACCGGCCTGCGTGAGCGCCAAGGACTGCCCGCAGGTCGGGGCGCCCTGCCAGGTGTGCGCGGACGGCACCACCGCGTGCCCGGTGGTCGAGTGCCTCCAGGGGCAGTGCAAGACCACCCCCGCGAAGGTGTGCCCGGCGCCGTCGTGCAAGGTCGATGCGGAGTGCCCGATCCCCGCCACCTGCCAGATGTGCCCCGACGGCTCGTGCCTCCCCTATTTCGCGAAGTGCGTCGGCGGCAAGTGCCAGGTCACCACCGGGATGTGCCCCGTTACGCAGTGCAAGGTCGACAAGGATTGCCCTCCGCCGCCGCCCGTCTGCCAGACCTGCGCCGACGGGACCCAGAGCTGCGCCCAGGCGAAGTGCACCGCCGGGAAATGCGGGACCGTCTTTGCGCCCGCCTGCCCGCCGCCGAAGCCGCCGCAGTGCAAGAGCGACAAGGAGTGCCCGCAGCCGGGCGCGCCCTGCGAGAAGTGCTGGGACGGCACCGTCGCCTGCCCGCGCGCCTATTGCGAGAACGGCGTCTGCAAGGCCGATTTCCCGACCTGCCCGCCGCCCCCGCCGATGTGCAAGCAGGACGCGGACTGCCCGAAGTCACCCTGCCAGAAGTGCTGGGACGGCACCCAGGCCTGCCCGAAGACCTGGTGCGACATGGGTCAGTGCCACACCGTCTTTCCCGTCTGCCCGCCGCCGATGCCCGGGTGCAAGCAGGACGGCGATTGCCTGAATGGCCCCTGTCAGAAGTGCTGGGACGGCAGCCTCGCCTGCCCGAAGAGCTGGTGCCAGAATGGCCACTGCCAGTCGGTCTATCCGCCCTGCCCGCCGAAGCCGCCGATGTGCATGATCGACGCGGACTGCGGCAAGCCCCCGGGCGGCGTGCCGTGCAAGGTGTGCGTCGACGGGACGACGATCTGCCCGAAGTACACCTGCGCGAACGGGCAGTGCCAGCTCGGCTTCGCGGCCTGCCCGGCGGTCCCGTGCGGCAAGATCAATTGCCCCGAGAACCAGGTCTGCTGCAACAAGAGCTGTTCGGTCTGCACCCCGCAGGGCGGCGCCTGCGACCCTCGGGATTGCGGCGGGCGCATCGCGGTCGGCGGCGGCTGCGTGCGCAGCACGATGGACAAGTGCGCCTCGGATCTCGACTGCAAGATCGCCGGGTGTGGCGGCGACATCTGCCACAACCCGAAGGTCAGCAACGGCGTCTCGCCGTGCGACTGCGGCGCCGCGAAGTTCGGCTGCGGCTGCGTCGCCGGCCACTGTACCTGGTACAAGTAGGGTCGGGCCTCTCCCCCCACCCCGCCTCCTGATTCAGCCTCCCTCGCTCGCCCCAGCCAGCTGCTCCTGCAGGTGCTCCCAGCGCCCGTAGAGCTCCTCCAGCTTCGACTGGAGCACCTGGAATCGATCCATCAACGGGCGGGCCCGCGCAAAGTCATTGTAGAGCGCGGGATCGGCCAGCCGCGGCTCGATTGCACTCTTCTCCGCCTCCATCTCGGCGATCCGCCGCTCCAGCTTCTCCAGCTCCTGCTTGATCGGCCGCACCGCCTTTGCGCGCGCCTCGCGCTCCCTCGCCTCGCGCTTCCGCCGTTCGCGATCGCTCTCGCGCTCCGCCTCCTTCGCCCCCGCGCCCTCCGCCTCCGACTTCGCGTCTCCGCGCCCGGCCGCCCCGATCTGGTCGAGGTGATAGAGCCAGGCATCGAGGTTGCCCGGCCACTCCTCGATCGTGCCGTCCCGGACGTCCCATATCCGGGTGGCGAGCTGATTGATGAAGCTGCGATTGTGCGACACGAAGAGCAGCGTGCCGCCGTACTCGCGGAGCGCCTCGACCAGCCGCTCCGAGGAGTCGAGGTCGAGGTGATTGGTCGGCTCGTCCATCAGGATCAGGTTCGAGGGGAGCACCAGCAGCCGCGCCAGCGCCACCCGCGCCCGCTCGCCCCCCGAGAGCACCGCGATCTTCTTGTCGACGTCGTCGCCCGAGAAGAGGAATGACCCGAGCACACCGCGCACGAACGACTGCGACTCCGCCGGCACCAGGCTCCAGATCTCGTCGAGGATGCTCTTGTCGCGATCGAGCTTCTCGGTGTGATGCTGCGCGTAGTAGGCCGGCTGGACGTTGTGCCCGAGGGTGATCGTCCCCCCGTCGAGCGCCAGCTCGCCGGCGATCAGCTTGAGCAGGGTGGTCTTGCCGGCGCCGTTGACGCCGATGATCGCCACCCGCTCGCCCCGCTCGAGGGTGCGCGTCAGGCCGCGGTAGATCACCTTCTCCCCGAAGCGCTTCTCCACCCCGTCGAGCCGCACCACCTCGCGCCCCGAGCGAGGCACCTCGGGGAAGTGGAAGCGCACCGTCTGGCGCTGCTCGCGCACCTCGATCGCCGCCCGCTTCTCCAGCTGCTTGATCCGGCTTTGCACCTGCCGCGCCTTCGAGGCCTTGTAGCGGAAGCGCTCGATGAACTTCTCGGTCTCGGCGCGCTCCGCCGCCTGCCTCCGCGCCCGCACCTCGAGGTTCAGCTCCTCCTCGGCGCGCTGGCGACGGTAGGCCTCGTAGTCCCCCGGATAGGAGCGCAGCCCCTCCGGCTCGAAGGAGAGGACGCGCCCGCCGTTCCCGAGCTGGCGATTGAGGAAATCGCGATCGTGGCTGACCAGGATCACCGCCGTCGGTGAGCGTCGGAGAAAGGCATCGAACCATTGCAGCGACGGGATATCGAGGTGATTGGTCGGTTCGTCGAGGAGCAGGAGCTCGGGCTCGAGAAGCAGGAGGCCGGCCAGCGCGGCGCGCATCTTCCAGCCGCCCGACAGCTCCGCCACATCGCGGTCGAAGTCGCGCTCCGCGAAGCCGAGACCGGAGAGGATGCTTTCCGCGCGGTGGCGCCCGTAGCGCTCCTCGAAATCGGCCAGCCGGTGGTGCAGATCGGCCAGCCGTTGCGCCAGTTCCACCAGCACCTCGGGCGGAGGCTCCCCGTTGGCCCCGTCGCTGGCGGCCGCCAGATCCCCCTCCACTTCGGTGATCGATCGCGCGATCTGATCGCTCCCCGGCACGGCGGCGCGCACCGAGTCGCACAGCGTGCCCGGTGGCAGCTCGAGGATGTCCTGCGGGAGATAGCCGGCGCGCACCCCGCGGGCGAAGCGCACCTCGCCCCCCTCCGCCTCGCGCTCGCCGGCGAGGATCCGGAGGAGCGTCGACTTCCCGGAGCCATTCGGCCCGATCAAGCCGATCTTCTCGCCGGCCTGCACGGCGAAGCTCTCCCCGTCGAGGATCACCTTCGAACCGAAGGTGACCGAGAGATCATCGGCGGTGACGAGCGACATTCTTATTTTCCGACCGTCCTCCGCGAAGTCGAAGGGCTAGCGGCGCTTCCCTTCCCGTTTCGGCTCCTTCTTCTGCTCCTTCTTCTGCTTCGGCGCGGCCGCCTTCAACGCCGCGAGGTAGTCGTCGTAGCTGCCGTGGAAGTCGACCAGCCCCTCCTTGCCGAAGGCGAACAGCCGCGTCGCGAAGCCTTCGATCAGGTCGCGGTCGTGGGTGACCACGAAGGCGGTCCCCTCGAACTTGGAGAGCGCGTCGCCGAGCGCGACGATCGACTCGAGATCGAGGTGATTGGTCGGCTCGTCGAGGACCAGCACGTTGTCCTTGGTCAACATCAGGCGCGCGAACAGCAGGCGCACCGCCTCGCCTCCGGAGAGCGCCCCGGTGGGCTTCAACCCCTCCTCGCCCTTGAACAGCATCTTCCCGAGCAGCCCGCGGATGTCCTGGAGGTAGGCGCGATCATCGAACGAATGGAGGTATTCGTCGACGGTGGTGCCCTTCGGGATGGACTCCCCGTGATCCTGCGCGATGTAGCCGATCGCCACCTCGTGCCCCCACTGGATCCGTCCCTCGTCGGGGGCCAATTCGCCGACCAGCATCCGGCAGAGCGTGGTCTTGCCGGCGCCGTTCGGGCCGACGATCGCCACCTTCTCGCCGCGGGTGACCAGCGCGTGGAACTCGCGGCACACCTCCACCTCGGGCCAGCGCTTCGACAATCCCTCGATGGTGAGCGTCTGCTTCCCGGACGGGCGCTTCACCAGCAGCTGGATGAACGGCCGCTCGATGTTCGACTTCTTGAGATCCGAGAGCTGCAGCTTCTCGATCTGCTTCTTGCGGCTCTGCACCTGCGACGCGCGCGTGCCGGCGTGGAAGCGGGCGATGAAGTCCTGGAGCTGTTCGATCTTCTTTTGCCGGTCCGAGTTCTCCGACTCGATGCGGCCGCGCACGCCCGCCTTGGCCATCACCATCTCGTCGTAGGAGCCCGGGTAGGTGATGATCGTGTTGTAGTCGATGTCGGCGATGTGGGTGCAGATCGCGTTCAGGAAGTGGCGGTCGTGCGAGATGGCGACCAGGACCCCTTCGTAGTTGCAGAGGAAGCCCTCCAGCCAGCGGATCGAATCGAGGTCGAGGTTGTTGGTTGGCTCGTCGAGGAGCAGCACCTCGGGCTTGCCGAACAGCGCCTGCGCCAGCAGCACGCGCAGCTTCAAGCCGCCGGGGAGCTCGCGCATCGGGGCGTCGAGGCCGCTGCCCGGTCCGGACGCCGGGATCCCGAGGCCGAACAGCAGCGCCGCCGCGTTCGACTCGGCGCTGTAGCCGTCCTCCTCGCCGACCACGCACTCGAGCTCGCCCAGGCGGTGGCCCTGCTCGTCGGTGATCTCGGGCTGGGCGAGGATTTTCTCCTTCTCCGTCATCGCCGCCCACAGGCGCTTCGAGCCCTGCATCACCACGTCGAGCACCCGCACGTCCTCGTAGCCGAACTGATCCTGCTTCAGCACCGAGGTCTTCTCCGGCCGCGAGATGCTCCCGGTGTCGGGATCGAGGTCGCCGGCGAGGATCTTCATGAAGGTGGACTTCCCGGCGCCGTTCGGGCCGGTGAGGCCGTAGCGCTTGCCGGCGGTGAAGTTGACCGTCACGTCCTCGAAGAGGCGCTTCGATCCATACGACTTGGTGACGGTGCTGACCTGCAGGTTCGCCATGGGGAGGCGTTATACACGGCGATCGATGATCGTGGTCAGCTCAGTTGACGATCACAGGAGCGCGAGGAGCGCGGTGGTGGCGACGGCGGCGAGCACGGCCGCGACGAGGACCACCGCCACGACGATCAGCTTGCCGCGGCCGGCCGGCGCGTCGAAGGGGGCCTCGACCCGCGCGACGGCGAGCCCCTGCTCGGTCAGGAAGTGGTGCATCTTCTCCTGCAACGGCTGCTACGCCAGCGACGAGAACGGGAGCTTCTCACCCTTGAACCGGCGCGCGTGGACCGCCACCAGGTGGTCGTAGCTGCGGAGCTCGGCGCTCTTGGTGGCGACGTTGGTCAAGCCGAGCACGACGGTCGGGCCGCCCTTCGCGCTGAGCTTGATGTGCTGCACCGCGCGCTCGCCACCGCCGGTGGAGGCTCCCTCGGGCGCCGCCAGATCGAGGCGGAACTCGAGCGCTCCGCTCCGGATCGACTCGCCGCCCAGTGACAGGGCGAAGCGATCGGCGAGGCCGAGCGCATCCTGCGCGATCAGCGTCAGGGTGTCTTCGGCCATCCCGTGCTCACCGTCGGTGAATGACGCCGCCCGCGTCGCCGACCGCGTAGATGTCCGCGCTCCCGCTGCCCCACACCGCGCCGAGCGAGCTGGCATGCGACGACGCCTCCGGGCTCCACGTCAACCCGCCATCGACGCTGTGCAGGACCAACCCCACGTTGCCGACGGCGAACACGTCGCTGGCCCCGCTGCCCCACACCCCACGCAGCGCGGTGGTGGTGTTGCTGGTGAGGTGCTTCCAGCTCGCGCCCCCGTCGGAGGAGCGGAGGATGGTGCCGCCATCGCCCACCGCGTACACGTCGCTCGCGCCGCTGCCCCACACCCCATGCAGCGCGTTCACCGTGCCGCTCTCGGAGGTCTTCCAGGTCGCGCCGCCGTCGACCGAGTGGCGGATCGTGCCGCCGTGCCCGACCGCGTAGACATCGTTCGCGCCGCTCCCCCACACGCCGTAGAAGGTGTTGGCGGTACCCGCGGGCTGCGCCGCGAAGGCGTTGCCGCCGTCGCTGCTGTGAAGGATCCTGCCGTCGCTGCCGACCACGTAGAGATCGTTCGCCGAGCTGCCCCACGCCCCGTAGAAGAGAGCGTTCGGGGCTGCACCGGCGTCCACACCGCCGCCGCCCATTCGCGCGGTCCAGCTCTTCCCTCCGTCGCTGGTGTGGAGAATCGTCCCGCCGTTTCCGACCGCGTAGACGTCGGCCGCGGTGCTGCCCCACACCGCCGAGAGCCCGAGCGTCGTGCCGCTCTCCTGGCGCGTGAAGCCGGCGCCTGTCGAATGGACGATCACCCCGGTGTTCCCGACGGCGAAGACGTCGGCGGCGCCGCTCCCCCACACCGAGGCGAGGCTGAGCGGCGTGGCGCTCGCTTCCGGGATCCAGAGCACCCCGGCAAAGTCGGCCACGCTGAGATCGATCCCGGCCATGTCGGGCGGCGCATCACCGGGCAGGACGGCGGTGAGCTTGCGCGACTGACTGGGATTGACGTCGCCGTTGGCGATCACGCTGCTGCGTACGCCGCCCCGATCGTCGAGGGCCTCGACCTTCACCGCGATCGGCCCCTTGCTCGCGGCATCGAAGATCAATGTCACCTGGAGGGGCGGCGGGAGCTCCACCGGCGCCCCGGGCAGCCGGAAGTCATTCGGCATCGAGGTACGCCCACCGAGGGTGGTGGTGACGCGCAACGAGTGGACGTTGGTGATCCGGCCGCGTGTCTCGACCGACAGCTGCACCACCCCCTTGCCATCGGCGCACCCGGCGGCGGACACCAGGAACAAGAGCCGCGCTGCGCCTGCCGCTCGCAGGAGGCTCAAAATCTCACCACGCCCTCGCCCACCGAGCCGGCGGGCAGCGGGGCATCCTTCGGCGTCAGGAGCAGCACGAGCGTGGTCACGCCGCCGCCCACGACCAGCACCGCGGCCACCACCGCGGTCCACAGCCACCAGCGACGGTAGACCGGGGTCTCTTTCGGCTCGGCCACCAGCGGGGCGAGGCGCTCCAGAGTCGGCGCAAGATCAGTCCGCTCGCCCGCCCGCACAGTGGCCGCGCCACGCCAGGGCTGGAAGCCTTGCGCCTCGATCGCCACCGGGTGCTCGCCCGGCGCCAGCGTCGTCGATGCCGCACCCGGCTTGCCGTCGATCGTGATCCGCGATCCCTCGGGCGCCCGGATCGCCAGCGTCCCCGAGGGTGGCGCCGCGAGCGCCTCCTCCACCGAGAGGGCCTTGCCGGGCTCGCAGGTGACCTGGCGCAACTTCGGCACCATCCCCGCCGCTGCGAACTCGACCTTGTGCGCCCCGGTGGCGATCCGCACCGTCGCCGGTAACGCGATCGCCGCCGAACCGTCAATCCGCGCGCTGGCCGCCGCCTCCTTCGGCAGCGCCGAGAGCGCCGCGTCGCAGCCGATCACCTGGAGCGTCGCCGCTACCGCCACCTCCTGGTTCTCGACGGCGACCGCGTTCGGGATCACCGCTTGATCGTAGCCCGCGAGCTCGAGGATCACCCGGGCCCGCCCGGGCGTCACCGGAACGATCACCGGGGTCTTGCCACGCGGACCGGCCGCCTTCAGCCCGAGGTAGACCGTCGCGCCCGGCGGATCGCTGCTGATCTTGAGCTTGGTGCGCGCCATCACGTCGAGGTCCTTCAGGAGCTGCTCCACCGTCGCTCGCCTCGAGGAGCGCGGATCGACCTGCAGCCAGCGCTGAAAGGTCGCCTTGGCGTCGTCGACGCGATCGGCCTTGGTGTAGACGTTGCCCAGAAGGAGCAGCGCCTTCCCCGTCGCAGCGGCCTTCACCGACGCCTCCAGCTCCTCGATCGCCTTCGGGAGGTCGCCCGCCTCGAACGCCTTCGATCCGGCGGCGAAGTGCGCCATCGCCTCGCGATCCTCGCCCGCGAACGCGCTGCCCGCCGAAAGGAAAACCGCCAACGCCACCGACGGAAAGCTGGGGGTCCGCATCGCTCGCATGCTCCCGTGCGACAGGACCGTAACACAGATTTCCTTTACTTGTCTCACCACCTCTCCCGATAATCGCCGCCGTGGGCGACGCCGAAGCCGCCGAAAAGGCCCCCGGCCTGGTGGTCGGGCAACTGATCGGAAAGTACCGCCTCAC
>SHYY01000029.1 GCA_009692555.1 Myxococcales bacterium | reverse complement strand
CGCAGCTTCAGGTCCGCCTTCATCTTCTCACGCAACTGGCCCATGGGGTCCTCCTTGGGCGCCGGAGGTGGCGCCTGGGGACCAGCGTCGCCCACTACGATGGCGAACGCTCGCGTCGACGGCCTGCCGCGGAGCGGCTTAGTTCAACGGGTAGGTTCCCGAGTCCGTGGCTCCCTGCGCGCTCGTATCGCCGGACATGAAGCGCGGATCGCCGGTGCCGGCCGCGGCACGCATGTCGTCGTGTCCGGTGTACTGCGTGTCAAGCAGTGCCTTGCTTTTGACCGTCAGCGCCTTACGAAACTTGAGACACTCAGCATCGCGACCGAACCATAGGACATAGTCGTAGATGTTCTCGATGTGCTTCGATCCCGTGCCCGATGTCTTCTTGAAGGCGACCGTCGAGATCAGATTCTTCTCCCCGAACACCTCGTCCATCACCGCCCGCACGCGATGCACGTTCTCGTCGCCGATCTGGACGAAGATCGATCCCGATTCGGTCAGTAACTCGCGCGCGATTGTGAGCCGGTCGCGCAGGTAGGTCAGATAGCTGTGGATCCCGTCGCGCCAGGTGTCACGAAACGCCTTCACCTGCTCCGGCTCGCGCGTGATGTGGGCGGTGTTCCCATCCTTCACGTCGCGGCTGGTCGTGCTCCACGGGAAGTTGCTGTTGAACTTGATCCCGTACGGCGGGTCGAAGTAGATGCACTGCACCATGCCCCGCAGCGCCTCGCGCTCGGCGAGGCTCGCCATCACCTGCAGCGAATCGCCGAGGATCATCCGGTTCGACCAGTTCTGCTCGTGCTGGTAGAAGTCGGTCTTGTCCGCGCCCTTCGGGAGGCCGTTGAAGTCGGCGAACAGATCGGCCATCGCGCCCGGCTCGGCCGCCTCGCGCTCGCGCGTCTCGGTGAGCAGGTGGTCCACCAGCGCCTTCGGATGGACCTTCTCCTGGATGTAGAGCGGCGGCGCCTGCACCACGAGGTCGGCCGCGTCCCGCTCGTCCTTGCCCCGCCACACGAGCTGCGGATCGAGGTCGCGGTTGCGCCGCGCCAGCGCCACCCGCACCGGGCTCTCCTGCGCCTTCTCGACCACCGACTGGTACTCGGCGGTCGGGATGTTCTTCCGCGTCGCCTCCTCGGGCGGGTGCTGGATCGTCGCGATGGTGCGAGGTGTGGCCGGAGTCTTCTTCGCCATCACCCCGCCCCGCCCACCGGCTCGCCATCCCCGCCGGCGATCCACATGTGTGCGTTCAGCGGCAACTCGAATACATCGCTGCGCAGGAGCCGCGTGGAGAAGAACAGCACCTCGAGGTTCTCCACCTCCCCGGTCTGAGGGTTCAGCCGGGCGACCACGTCGTCGCCCAGCTCCTCCGACTCCTGCTCGGGGTAGGGCGCGCACCGGCTGATGTAGAGGATGTCCGCGGCGCGGTCGTACTGGAAGGTCAGCTTTTTTTCCATTCGGCATGTCCTGGAACGAGTTTGCGGGCGAGATAGGCCGTGACCACCCAGTGGCGAGTGTCTCGCCCGGCGTCGCTCACCACCACCACCACCACATGCTTGCCCTGGCGCACGTCATCATACCAGCGCGAAAACAGCCGCGCGTCGCCGAAGCGGCCGCTCCGCCGCACTTCGTCGGGCTCCGCAAGCGTCGCAGCAAGACGGTCCTTGTGCGCGGGGAGAAGATCCGGATGTCGCTCGCCGATGTGCAGCTCGCGCGGTCGATCACCTCGCGCACCGCTCGCTCGACCCGGGCGGCGAAGTCCGATTCGATCTTGTGTACCTCGCGCAGCTCCGCGAAGGCCCACCGCCCGTACCGGTGCAGCGCGTTCACGCCCGGTACCCAGTAGGCGTCCATCGTGGCCTTCTTCTCCTTCGCGTCCTCGCCCCGGTAGCCCTTCACCTCCACCACCAGGCGCAGGAGATCCTCGTCGCCGCGCCCATCGTCGCAAAGGACGATGAAGTCGGGCCGGTAGCGGTGCGACGTGGCGCCCATCAAGTAGGGCACGTCGAAGCCGAGGCCGTGGTTCTTCACGTAGGCGCGCACCCGCGGGCGCATGCCTTCGACCGCGCGGCACAGCTCTGCCTCCCAGTCGCTGTCGAGGATCGCCCAGTTGACGTGGCAGAGGCGCGCATCGGCCTGCCAGCGCAGGGTCTTCGAGGTCCTGAAACCCACGCTCGCGGTGGAGCCGGTGGGGTTCCAGGGATCGAGCTCGGCGAGGATGCCGCGCCCCCCCGCCATCCCCAGCGTGATCCCCTTGTAGATGTGCTCGCAGGCCCGCGCGCCCACCGACGGGTGGAGGAGCTGCGCGGGGTAGGTGCCACCGCTGCAGACGAGGTAGCCCTCGTCGAACCACTGGCGAACGATCCGTTTGATCTGTCCGAAGAGGTGGTACTTCGGCCGGCCCTCGCCGTCGCGGAAGCGGTCTTCGAGGAGGCGCTGGGTCAGCTCGTAGACGATCCGCATGGTGCGGACGGACCCGGTGTGGGCGAGATCCAGGTTGACGCTTTCGCCGATGATCCCCGCGTTCTCGGTGTGCGTGGCGCCGGTCAGCTCGGGGGTCAGCTCCAGCACCGAGTCGTCGGAGAAGAGGGCGGCGAGGCGCTCGTCGGGCAGCTCGACACGGTAGCCGACCACGCGCGGGAACTCGATCGCCAGCGGGTCGCGGTCCGGCCGAACGGCGTGCACGTGGATGGTCTCGCGCGGCGGCTGGGGCGGCGCGGGCACCGGCTTGGCGGTGAAGTCGAAGGGGATGCCGAGCACGTCGGCGTACTCGACGTTGAAGCGGCCCTCTTCGTTCAGGTCGTACGACTGTCGGCGCAGGGCGCGACCGATCACCTGCTCGCACAGGAGCTGGGTGCCGAAGGCGCGCAGGCCGAGCACATGGGTCACGCTGTTGGCATCCCACCCCTCGGTGAGCATGGAGACCGACACCACGCAGCGCACCCGCTCGCCGAGTCGGCCCGGCCGGCCGACGGTGTTCATCACCTCGCGCAGCAGCTCCTGGTCGGAGAGGTTGTCCGCGCTCTGCCGATCGCCGGTGCGCTCGATGATCTCACTCCGGAAGCGCTCGATCTCATCCGCCGCCATCGCGCGGAAATCCTTGTCGAGCGCATCGCCGGATTCGAGCTGCTCGCTGTCGATCAGGATGGTGTTGGGCCGGGGGAGCGGGTTGCCGTGGTCGTCGAAGTTGCGAAAGAGCGGGAGGCGCCCGTTGCGGAACACGACAGCGGGCGGCCCGTCGCCGCCGCCGCCTTCACCTCGAGGTGCCTCGCGGCGGAAGCCGGCGATGTAGTCGTAGACCAGCTTCGAGGAGGAGGTGTTGCTGCAGACCACGATGAAGCAGGGCACGCCCGCGCCGGCCTGCTCCCAGCGCGCGGAGGTCAACTCGTAGGGGCCGTAGAGCGCGAGCAGCGCGGTCTCGAGCTTGGTCGGGATGGTGGTCGCGTCGAGCGCGCCGGCCTTCTTGCGGCCTGTCTTCGGCATCTCCGCCCGGATGTGCTCCCACAGGTTGCGGAACATCGGCATCTCGGCGCCCGGGATGTTGTCGGCCACCGGCACGCGCGGCAGCTTCACGATGCCGCACTCGATCGCGTCCATCAGCGAGAAGTCGCTCATCGTCCACGGGAAGAGCGTGCCCTCGGCGTATCCGGAGCCGCGCAGGAAGAACGGCGTGGCGGACAGATCGACGACCCGCGCCACGCCCAGCTTGCGCGCCACGATTTCGAGGCCCGAGATCCACACCCGCGCCGCCTCGTTGTTCCGCTCCGCCTCCTTGCGGTCGTCGCCCTTGAGATCGGCGGCGTCCGGGGCGTCGCTCTCGCGCGGCTTCTCGCGATAGCAGTGGTGCCCCTCGTCGTTCATGACGAGCACGTTCCTCATGCCCATCAGCGACGGGACTACGCGCTGGAGCATCTGGCCGTCGGACTCGTCGGTGACGATCTCCTCGCCGCCGCGCCCACGCAGGAGAGCGCGCCCCCCTTGGACAGGTCCACGCGCTGGCGGCGCATGAACGAGTGAAAGTGGGTGATCACCACGATCGCCTTCGCCACGTCGCCCCGCATGTCGGGCGGCACGAGCTCCCGGTTCGTGTAGTAGCTGTCGGGATCCTGCGGCTGCAGGACGCGCAGGCGGTCCTTGATGGTGAGGCCGGGGGTGACCACCAGGAAGCCGCGCGAGAAGCGTGGGCTCTGCGGCCGGCGCACCGCGTTCACCGTCTGCCACTCGATGATCATGGCCATGACGGTGGTCTTGCCGGCGCCGGTGGCCATCTTGAGGGCGAGGCGCGAGAGGGCCGGATTGGCCTGGTGGTTGGCGGCGTCGAGGTGGTCGAGGAACTTCCGTGCCGGCTTCCAGCGCGGCGCCACCTCGGTCAGCCAGATGATCGTCTCCATCGCCTCCACCTGGCAGAAGAACGGTCGCACGTCGCTGAACTCGTGGTGGCGCCAGTGTCGGAGGAGCCGCGCGGTCTCGGGGGTCACCAGCCAGTCGCGTTCGTTCGGGAGGTGGCGCCACTCGCTGACGTGGCCGCGCACCTCGTTGATGATGGACGTGAGGTCGTACTGCTGGCGCTCCGACGAGAGCCCCTGGCCCTCGTCGAATACGAAGCCCTTCTGGGCGCCCCCCTTCCGCTTCCTTGGCGGCGGGATCGGGGTGATGAACTCGGCGCGGCGCCGGCTCTCCACGAGACGCTGGGTGGGCTGCCCCTCCGCGTCCAGCTCCCAGTGGCGCGCAGGACACTCGTAGGGAGAGTTCTGGATCGGGCGCGCGAAGAAGGTGTCGGTCATTTTGCCGAGGTGGTGCGTCGAGGAGCGGCAACGCCGCCAGCCGCGGGGCGCGAACGGCAGCGCGAGCATCGGCCGCGCTGCTCACGGTGTCAACCGTCGCCTGCCAGTCTGTCGCCTGCCAGTCGACCCGCCCCCCGCCGCGCACTATACTCCCGCGAAATTGGAGGAGCCCATCATGTCCCAAGCCCACAGCGAAGCCTTCATCGTCGCCGCCGCCCGCAGCGCCATCGGCCGGAAGAAGGGGAGCCTCGCCGCCACGCGCGCCGACGAGCTCTACGCCCGTGTCCTGCGCGGCCTCCTCGAGCGCGCCAAGGTCGACCCCGCGGCGATCGACGATGTCGTCACCGGCTGCGTCACCCAGGCGGGCGAGCAGGGCTGGAACGTCTCGCGCACCGCGGCGCTGATGGCCGGCTTCCCCGTCGAGGTCACCGGGACCAGCGTCAACCGCCAGTGCGGTTCGTCGCAGCAGGCGTTCCACTTCGCCGCGATGGCGGTGATGTCGGGGCAGATGGACGCCGTCATCGCCGGCGGCGTCGAGTCCATGTCGCGCGTGCCGATGGGCTCCGACGGAATGGTGATGCCCTCGCCGATCATCCCGTTCTCGCCGCTCTTCGCCGAGCGCTTCAACTTCGTCCCGCAGCACGCCTCGGCGGAGCTGGTGGCCGACAAGTGGGGCATCTCGCGCCGCGCCTGCGAGGAGTTCTCGCTGCAGAGCCACCAGCGCGCCGCCGCGGCCCGGGAGACCGGTCGCTTCCGGGACGAGATCCTGCCGCTCGAGGTCAAGCTGCTCGACGGGACGACCAAGACCTTCGAGCACGACGAGGGGATCCGCCCCGACTCGTCGCTGGAGAAGATGGCGCTGCTCCAGCCGGTGGTGAAGCCCGACGGCTGCGTGACGGCGGCGACCTCCTCGCAGATCTCCGACGGCGCGGCGGCGATCCTGGTCACCTCGCGGGAGAAGGCGGCGGCGCTCGGCCTCTCGCCGCGGGCGCGGGTGGTTGCGACGGCGGTGGCGGGCGTCGACCCGGTGATGATGCTCCACGGGGTGATCCCGGCGACGCAGAAGGTGCTGGCGCGCGCCGGCCTGACGCAGAAGGACATCGGCCTGGTGGAGATCAACGAGGCCTTCGCCGCGGTGCCGCTGGCGTGGTCCAAGGAGCTCGGGTGGGGGCTCGACCGCGTGAACGTCAACGGCGGCGCGGTCGCCCTCGGCCACCCGCTCGGATGCTCGGGCGCTCGCCTCCTCACCACGCTGCTCCACGAGATGGAGAAGCGCGATGTGCGCTACGGCCTCTCGACGATGTGCATCGGCTTCGGACAGGCGACCGCGACGATCATCGAAAAGCTCTGAGCCCCCCTCAGTCCCCTCACTCCTAACCCTGGAGACCGCTGAGCGCCACGAGCAGCGCCTCGCCCATCACCTCGACATGCCACCGTCGCACGCCCGGCACCGCCGCCAGCTCCTCGAGCGTCCGGGGACGCCGCCGCGCCACCGCCTCCATCCGCTCGCGCGGCAGGAGCAGGCTCGGGTCGAGGCCCACCTTCGCCGCCACCACGTCGCGCGCCCCCTTGAGCAGCCCCACCAGCCGGGCAACGTCGGGCTCCTTCGCCTCCCGCGGCGGCCCGGGAAAGCGCGGCAGCGCCCCCTCTTCCACCGCGAGACCGCGCGCCACCGCGTCGACCAGCGCCTTCGCATGCCGCCCCAGCACGAACGGCGTCATCCCCTTCACCGACGAGAGCGCGTGCCGCGATCCCGGCGCCGCGCGGGCGATCCCCACCAGCAGATCATCGTGCGCGATCCGGAACAGCGTCCGATCGGCCGCCCGCGCCACCTCCTCGCGCCAGGCCACCAGCTCGCGCAGGATCGCCAGCTGCCGCGGGTAGAGACGGCGCGCCTCCTTGAAGCGCAGGAAGGCCGGTGGCCGCTCCTCGCGCTTCCGCGGCGCGCGCTCGATCACCGCGAACTCCTCCACCGCCCAGGACCAGCGCAAGGCCGCCACCAGCTCCTCGGCCAGCCGATCGCGCAGCGCCAGGAGGTGCGCCGTGTCCTCCGCCGCGTAGTCGAGCATGTCCTTTGGCAGCGGCCGCATCGACCAGTCGGCGCGCTGATGCTTCTTGTCGAGCTTCACCCCCAGGTAGCGCTCGATCAGGCCCGCCAGCCCCGTCGGTGGCAGCCCGAGCAGCTGCGCCGCCACGCGGGTGTCGAAGAGCTGCGTCGGACGCCAGCCGAAGTCCTGCTCGATGAGGCGGAGGTCGCCATCCGCGTCGTGGATCACCACCTCCACCGAGGGGCTCGCGAGCAGCGCGCCGAGCGACGGGATGGGGCCCACCGCGAGCGGATCGATGATCGCCGTCTCGTCGCGGGTGGAGAGCTGGAGCAGGTAGATCCGGTCGACGAAGCGGTAGAAGTTCGCCCCCTCGGTATCGAGCGCAATCTCGGGCGCGGAGGCGATTGCGGCGACGAACGAGGCGACCGCATCGGCGGTGTCGAGGTAGCGCGGGGCGTGGGGAGTGGGCACGCCCGTTAGTAGACCGCGGCGAGGCCGGCGTCAAAAGGGTCGGGAGGTGCGCCATTCGACGCAGCCATGCGCCCCCGCCGCCTCGCCGTGCTGCTCGCCTTCGCCCTGCTCGCCGGGCCGCGCCCGGGGCTCGCCGATCCGACCTCACCGACGGCGGACCCGGACACCGAGCTCGCCAAGCGCCACTTCCAGAAGGGGCTCGGGCTGTACGGCGTCGGGATGTACGAGGAGGCGGTCAGCGAGTTCTCCGTCGCCCGCGCGATCAAGCCGCTGCCGGCGTTCGACTTCAACATCGCGCGCTGCCTCGAGCGCCTCGAGCACTGGGAGGAGTCGGCCGAGGCCTACCGTCGCGATCTGCTGCTCGATCCCAGGGCGGCCGATGCCGCCGATATCCGCGCCCGCATCGCCGTTCTGAAGGAGCGCGCCAGGCAGGTGAGGATCGCCCTCGAGCACCCGCGACCGATGGGCAAACCCAGGCCCCGGCCGGAGCGCCCGCTCCCCGTCCCTCCGTCGACGCCGCCACCCGCGAAGGCCGAGCACCCCGCACCCCTTCCCCCGCCGCCGCCGGTGGTCGTCGACGCTCCGCCCCCGCCGGCTCGTCCGCCCGGCATCTCGCCGGTGCCGCGCGCCCTGGCGATCACCTTCGCCGTGCTCGCGCTGGCCGCCGCGGGAGCCGGCACCGGTCTCGTCCTCTCCGTCGGCCCCGACCTGGAGCAGAGGCGGGTGACCTGCACCGAGCGGCAGTGCGGCCCCGACGACTGGGCCGATCTCGCGCTGCACCAGAACCTCGGCTACGGGCTCTTCGCGCTCGCCGGCGCCGCCGCGGTCAGCGACGTGATCCTCTGGGTGGTCGATGCACGAAGGCGGCGCGCCGAGCCCTCGGCGTGGCTCCTGCCGACGGGGCGCGGCCTCGCGGTGGCGGGGACCTTCTGATGCGCCGCGCGCTTCCGCTCTGCCTCCTGCTCGTCACCGGCTGCTACGATCTGTCGGAGCTTGGCACCCTCTACCAACCCGACGCCGCCTTCCAGGGCCCGGACGACGCCGCGATCCCCGATGAGGCGCTGCGCGATCAGGCCGCCGAAGATCGCGCGGTGGTCGACAAGGCGACCCTGGGCGACCTCGCGGACGACGACCTCACCACCCGGCCCGATCTCGCCGCCAGCGACGGGGCGCCCGCCGATCTCCTGACCCGCGACGGCCCCCTCCAAGACCTCGCCATCGCGCCGTGCGCGCCCGGCCTGGCCGACTGCGACAAGAACCCCGCCACCGGCTGCGAGGTCAATCTCCAGAGCGACCCGAAGAGCTGCGGCCAGTGCGGCGCCGCCTGCGCCGGCATCGCCCACGACACCGCGGGCTGCAGTGCCGGAGAGTGCGTCATCGCCGCCTGCACCCTCCCCTTCGCCGACTGCGACAAGAGCGCGCAAAGCGGCTGCGAATCCAACACCACCACCGACGGGGCGAACTGCGGCGGCTGCGGCCTCTCCTGCGGGAACGGCGCGGTCTGCTCGGCGGGCAAGTGCGCCATGGGCTGCGTGGCCCCGCAGATCCTCTGCGGCGCCGGCTGCGTCGATCCGCGCACCGACGCGCTCCATTGCAACGGCTGCAATCTCAAGTGCCCGAACGTGCAAAATGGCGCCCCGGGGTGCGCCAACGCCCAGTGCGGCATCGGCGGCTGCAATCCCGGCTTCGGCGATTGCGACAAGAACCCCGCCACCGGCTGCGAGGTCAATCTCCAGACCGCGCCCGGCAACTGCGGCATGTGCGGCACCTTCTGCGCCGCCCTCCCCAACTCCGCCCCCGGCTGCGCGCTCGGGGCGTGCGGCGTCGGCCTGTGCTCCGTCGGATACGGCGACTGCAACCTGAAGGTGCTCGACGGCTGCGAGGCCAAGTTTGCCACCGATCCCGCGAACTGCGGCAAGTGCGGCACCGCCTGCATGGGTGCCTGCACCAACGGCGCGTGCGGCGCCTGGTCCCCCATGCAGAGCAACACCCAGAAGGCGCTCAGCGCGGTGTGGGGCACCGGCCAGGGCGAGATCTACGCCGTCGGCGGCGGCGGCACGATCGTCTACAGCGCCAACAATGGCCAGACCTGGAGCGTCAAGTCGATCACCCAGCAATGGCTCTCCGGCGTGTGGGGCAGCGGCCCGAATGACGTCTACGTGGTCGGCAATCAGGTCATCTACCGCTCGGTCAACAAGGGCGTGAACTGGAATGTGCTGATCGCGCCGCCCAACGTCTGGTTCCAGAAGGTGTGGGGCAGCTCGGCCGCCGACGTCTACGTGGTCGGCGACGGCGGCAGCATCGCCCATACAGTGAATGGCGGGACCGCCTGGACCCTCCAGATCGCCAACAACTTCGAGTCGCTCCAGGGAGTGTGGGGGAGCGGCAAGAATGACGTCTATGTGGTCGGCTCGTTCGGCACCATCCTCCGTTCCATCGATTCGGGCACCACCTGGATTCCGCGGGTCGGGAACACCCAGATCGACCTCTACGGCATATGGGGCAGCGGCCCCGGCGACATCTACATCACCGGCGATCAGGGCCTGATCCTGCACTCCGACCTCAACGGCGGATTCAGCCCGCTCAAGAGCAACACCGTGCAGCTCCTCTGGACCCCGTGGGGCAGCGGCAAGACCGACATCTACGCGGTCGGCTGGATCGGCACCATCGTCCACGGGGACGGCCTGACCATGGCACCCCAGCCCAGCGGCACCGCCAACACCCTCTACGGCCTCTGGGGCAGCGGCCCGAACAACGTCTTCGCGGTCGGCTCGAACGGCACCATCCTGCACCACCCGTGAGCACCCCGAACCACCGCCAACCCCTTCCCCAAACCCTTCGCGGGTGCTCCCGCGCCCTCGCGCCCCCTTCGCGATGCCCTTTTTGACGCCTCCGTAAATCTTGACGCCCCTTCGCCACCCCTCCCCGCGCAATCCCGCGCCCGCAATGGCCTTCGCCCACTCCGATCGCTGGCACGCCGGCTGCTCTACACCCCTTCAATCACCTCCCACCCCATCCGCCAACCCCCTGGACAGGAGATTCCGATGGCCCTCAAGGACATGTCCACTGCTCAGATGATCCACCTCACCTCCCCGTGGGTGACCAAGGATCACCCCGACCGCGCCGCCCTGGCCGCCATCCCCTGCACCGCCGCCCTCCTGCCGATCCTCGAGGCGGCCCACGCCGACCTGCTCGCCGCCCAGCCCTACGTCTCGGAGCCCGAGCGGCTGAGCTTCCTCCAGGTCCAGGAGCGCGACATCGACCTCCGCCACGACGACCTGATGCGCGGCGTCTTTGCCATGGTCACCGGAATGGCCTTCCTCGCCAGGGACATGGAGACGCGCGCCCTCTACACCGCGGTGCGCGACCTCTGTCTGCCCGACGGCATCGCCGCCACCCAGAGGACCTACAAGGAGGAGGCCGGCGAGGCCCTCCTGCTGAAAGCGCGCCTGACCCCCGAGGCCAGGGCGCTGCTCGCCCGGGTCAAGACCCCCGAGGGCTCCCTCGCCGACGCGGTGGGCGACTGGATGGCGCTCGCCGGGCAGCTCGGCCAGCTCGAGGAGGAGCGCGACGGCCTGATCGGCAGCGCGCCCAGGCCGGCCGACCGCCGCGCCGCCCGCAATCAGTGGATCCGCACCGTCAACACCATCGCGGCCAACCTCGATCTGGTCGGCGGCGCGAGCGTGATCCGCGAGCGCATCGAGGACTCCGCCCGGGCCACCGCCCGCCGCGCATCCGAGCCCGTGCCCGAGCCCGAAGGCGCCCCCGGCGACGACCCGCCGCCCGTCGAAGTGACCGTCCCCAGCGCCGCGGCCGCCTAGCCTCACCGCCCAGGCCGCCACGAACTCCACCACCAGCGAGGAGCCAGCCGATGAAGACTCTCACGTACGCAGCCCAGAACTCCTCGCCCGACCGCACCGGCGCCCTCGCGTCCCCCCTCCCAAATCAATCGCTGATCGCCCGGGCGCTCGCCGCCTGGGATGCCTGGGCCGCCGAGACCTTCGCCAGCGAGGTGGGCGCCAGGATCGCCCGCGGCTGGTTCGTGCGGGTAGCCGGCTTCCATCACCTCCTGGAGGCGATGCGCCAGGGCTCCGCGTCGCCCTTCTCTTTGTGGACGCTCCTTGTGGCGCGGACCGCGCCGCGCGAGCTCGGCCGTTCGCCGGCGTCGCGCCTCCTGCGCCTGGGAGCGCTCGCGGGGCTGCCCGCGCCGCGCACCGCGGACGACCCCAACGATGCCAGCGACCCGAGCGACGACAGCGACGACGATTGCCGCCCCGAGAGCACCCGGCGCGGCCGCCGGCCGAGCAGTACGCCGCTGCGGGGACAGGGAGGAATCGCGGCGCGGGTGCAGGGTCAGATCCGGGCGGTGGTGCAGCGGCTCGCCGCGGGCGATGAGCGCACCGCGGAGCGCTTTCGCGACGAGCTGGTCGCGTTCCAGCGCCGCCACAGCACGCCCGAGCACATCGCCAGGAGCCTCCGGATCATCGCAGGCCGGGCCCGCCGGCTGGGCGCCTGCTCGTTCGCGGAGCGCGCGCTCGACCAGGCGCTCGCCATCGCGCCCGAGGACGGGTCGGCGGCGGCGCAGCTCAGCATCCTCCTGCGCAGCCAGGGTCGCTACCGCGAGGCTCACACGGCAGCGCGGCGCGGCGCGGCCCTCGACACCTCGCACCGGGCCCTCGGCATGCTCGCCGAAGCGCTCCGCGCGCAGGGTGGGCGACGTGGGTGAAGCAGGCGGCCGCGTTGCCCGGCTGGATCCCGTAGCCTACTTGGTCAGGGTACGCGTGAACTCGACCTTGCCGTTGACGTCGACGAAGTCGGCGGTGAAGGTGTTGCCCGCGATCACCACGTAGACGAAGCCGATCGTGTTGGCCTGGTAGTGGACCAGGTTCTTGCCGTTCAGATCGGTGACGCTCGCCCCCGCGCCCGAGACGATGAGCTCGGTGTTCTTGCAGGTCGACTTCAGCCACTGGCGGCTATGATCGTGTCCGCACAGGTAAACGTCGACCTGGCCGCACACCGCCTCGTCCATGAAGTTCTTCACGCCCTGCCCGTTGGCGATCGGGATCAGCGGCAGTCCATCGTAGCTCCCGGCGTTGCCGTGCGGCCCATTCGAGAGGTACGGGTGGTGGCCAAGCGCGATCTTCCACTGCGCCTTCGAAGCGGCGATCCAGCCCTTCACGTCGGTCTTCTGCATGCCGTCCAGGAAGTACATCTGGAGGTTCGTATCGAGCGCGAAGAACTCGACGTGCTTCATCGCGTGGTGATAGTGCGGCGCGGGCATCTTCCATTTCATGGACTTCGCCGTGTAGTCGACCTCGTTCTTGCCCTTGTTGAACTCGTTGCCGGCGCCATTTCCGCCATAGTCGTGATTGCCGAGAATCGCGTAGAATGGCAGGTTGATGGCCATGTACGGCTCCTCGAACTTGCTCTGCCACTGCGCGTCGTTCACGGAGGTGACGCCCGTGTCGTAGATGTTGTCGCCGAGGAGCTGGACGAAGTCGCAGCCGTCCTTGGCGCACCTTGCCGCCACCGCCGCGGCGACCTGCTTCTGTTCGGCGTTGCCCTGGCCGGTGTCGCCGATCGCGGCGAAGCGCACGGTCGGAGGGGTTGCCAGATCGCCCGCCTTGCCGAGATCGGCGGGGCCGGCCAGATCGCCCCCCACGGCCGACGCATCGCTCGCGACCGCCCCGTCGCTGGTGACCGCTCCGCCATCGGGCACCGCGGCATCCGCGGGCTTGGCAGAGTCGAGGCGCTTCGCCGCGTCGATCGCGCCGCCGTCGGCCGAGCCGCCCGCGAGATCCTCGTCCTCGGGGCCGGCGACGTCACTGCTGCAACCGCCGACGAGCGCGGCGATGAGAACGAGAAAGAGGGTGGATCGCATGCATGCACCTGTTGGTAAATTCGGGCCGACAGTATAACCCGCCTGGTCGAGGGCGGGCGCTGATTCGCGAACGCCTCGGCGCGGTTCCCAGTTGTAGGGACAGGCGATGGGACCGAGATCGTCTCCCTCTCCCGCTGGCGGGAGAGGGTCGGGGTGAGGGTGGTATCGTGCGTCCTGTGGTGCGATCCGTTCCAGCTCACCTCGTCGAGAATGCGCGCCGGTTACGCCGCGATACCACCGACGCGGAGGATCTACTTTGGCAGATGCTGCGCGGGCGGCGCTTCGGCGGGTTCAAGTTCCGCCGCCAGGTCCTGTGCAGCCGTACATCCTTGACCTCTACTGCCCGCAAGTCCGGCTCGCCGTGGAGGTTGGTGGAGGACAGCACTCCGATCCCGAACACGCGGCCCGTGACCATCAGCGCACCGCCTTCCTGTCCTCGCAGGGATCCGGGTGCTGCGCTTCTGGAACCATGATGTGCTCTGCGAGCCCGAGGCAGTGGCGATCCCTCCCGGCCGCTGGCAATCGGACAGCCAGGGACGGCGGTGCGGTCACCGCGGTGGTGGTCCAGCACGCCGGCGACGACCTCCAGGACGCGCACGAAGCGGTCTTCCAGACCGATCCTCCGAAGCACCGGATACTCTGCTACCTCAAGAGCTTCGCGCGCGGCACGCCCACGGTGGTGCCGCCCGCCGCAGCCGACGCGCCCTGCCCGTGAGAGCCTGATTTCCCGTACTGCGAGGAGCTGTGGCGAGTGCGCCCCCGATGGTGAAGCGACTCCCCGAGGCGCTGTGGCAGGCGCTGCCGCAGCTCGCCGCGCTGGCCTTCGTGGCCCACCTGGCGCTCGCGCCGATCGCCGAAACGGATCTCTTCTTCCATCTGAAGATCGGCGACCTGATCCTCGACCGCGGCGCCATCCCGTTCCGCAACCTGTTCTCGTTCACCTTCCCCGATCACCCCGATCCCGATCTCGCGTGGGGATTCCAGGTGGCGGTGGCGCTGCTCCATCGCCTCGGCGGCTTTCCGGCGATCGTGCTCGCCAAGACCCTCCTCGTGACCACGGCCGCGGGCCTGGTGCTGCGCGCCTGCGTCCGGAGCGGCTGCGGCGTGCTCGCGTCGTCGCTGGCGCTGGTGGTGGTGGCGCTGGCGGCCGAGCCGCGAATGGTCGAGCGGCCCCACCTCGTGACGCTCCTCGGGCTGGGCGCGCTCCTCCTCCTGCTCGCCGAAGTGGAGCGCGGGCGGCGCGGGCTGATCTGGCTGGCAGTGCCGCTCACCTGGCTATGGGCCAATTTTCACGCCGGGGTGTTCCTCGGCCCGCTCGTGCTCGCGCTGTACGCCGCGGGCGCGCTCCTCGATCGCCCGCGCCGCGAACGTCCGCTCGTCGCTGGCGACACAGCGATCGTGCTCGCCCTCGCGGCCGCCTCCACGCTCCTCACTCCGGCGGGGGCGCGACTCCCCGCCTACCTCCTCTGGCATGCCACCCTCGGTGCCACCCGCAGCATCGACGAGTTTCGCGCCGCCGATCCGTGGAACGATCCGTGGTTCTTCCTCCTCGCGACCGCCTGCCTCGCCGCCCTGATCCTCGGCGGCCGACGAACGCCGTGGCGACGGGCGCTGCCGGTCCTGGTGATCGGGATCCTGGCGTGGCGATCGGTGCGCTTCGTCGCCGAGTGGGCCTGGATCGCGATGCCCTGGGTGGCCGACGCGGGGTCGCGGCTGGCCGCGCGGCTGCCGGCGCGGATCGCGCTCCATCGGTTCGCCACCGTCGCTGCGGCCATCGCTCTGCTGGGCGTGATCGCCCTCCAGCGCCGCGCCGGGCCGACCGATCCCGCCCCGGGACTCGGGCTGGCCGAAGCGCTCGTTCCCGCCTTGGCGATCGACTTCGTCACGCGGACCGGGCTGCGGGACCGGATGTACGCCGACCTCGATGTGGGCTGCTACCTGCTGTGGGAGGGGTGGCCACGGTATCGCGTCTTCCAGGACGCCCGCCTCCCCGCCTACCCCGATGATTTCCACCGCGCGCTCGATGAGACCGCGCTCGCCCCGGCCGCGTGGGACGCCCTCCTCCTGCGCCACGGCGTCGACGCCGCGCTGCTCCACCACGCCGGCACGAACATGCGCGCGGGCTCGTTCGATCCCGAGGAGTGGGCCCTCGTCCTGCGCGACCCCGAGACGCTGGTGTTCGCCCGTCGCACCCCCGCCCACGAGCGCGTGATCGCCGAGCACGAGATCCCGCTGCAGCTCCGCTTCACCTTCCTCGCCGGCAGCAGCAGCGAACCGATCACGGCGCCGCCGCCGCGATCCCCCGTCCCCCCCTGCGCCTGGCACGCCCGCCTCGCCGCGATCCTCGACGGGGAGGGCGACAGCGAACGCGCGCTCGACGCCCGCGCCCGCGCGCTGGCCGGAGGGTGTCTGCGACCCGGCGAGGCCAGCGAGGTCCACTACCGCCTCGGGGCGCGCCTCCAGATCGCCGGCCATCTGCGCGAGGCGATCGTCCACTACGATCGCGCGCTCGCGCTCCGCCCCGACCACTCGCGCGCCCTCGCCAACCGCGGCTTCGCCCGCCTGCCCACCGACGCCACGGGAGCGCGCGCCGACCTCACCCGTGCGCTCGCCCTCGACCCCACCCGCGCCGATGTGCGCGCCCGCCTCGCAGGGCCCTGATCTACTACTTCCGAGAATTGTCGCGGCGCGCGAAGATTTTCAAGCGGCCAAAGGCCGCGTCGGCGCGGAGTCGCGCCGTGTTCATACAAGCAGGGGTGGGGACCCCGCGAGCTTTGCTTGCGGGGCGGGGCGGCCCGCCCCGTGGGATCTTCAGCGCGGCGCGCAGGCTGCGTTTTGGTTGCGGTCTGCGGGCCGCGCTGAGAGCCTCTCTCCGACTCAGAACAGGATCGGGTTCGACACCCCGAACGCCTTCCGCCCGGGGCTGACCGGCGCCAGATCGCGCCCCTTCGCGCTGGCGTGGAACACCACCCAGTGCAAGGCGCGTGGCTGCTTCGCGCTGACCATCACCGTGGCCTCGTAGCGCCGCGCCAGAGCTCCCATCGACTCCTGCAATTGAATCGTGTCGACCGTCTCCCCGTCGACGATCACCTCCAGCGTGGTGGCCTCCAGCCACTTCGGCGCCTGCACCACCACCTGCACCGGGAACGGCCCCTTCTGCATCACCATCCCGCCCGGCCCGACCCCGCCCGGGCCGGTCACCGCCATGTACAGCCCCCCCGACACCGTCGCTGCGCCCCGTGCCAGCACGTCCCGCACCGCCTCCGCGCTGAGCCTGGTGGGATCGTCGTGACCGAACGGCATGCAGGTCCGCGGGTAGCCCACCGGCGAGCTGCGCAGGGAATGGCTGTCGGAGCTGCCGACCGCCCAGACGATCTTCCCGGCATTGAGCAGCGCGAACCAGTCGGCCACCGACTTGTCGCGATTGGCGTCGAAGTCGCTGTCGTTGAACACCTCGACCGCGCCGAACTTGTCGCTCCACCACTCCGGATCGCCCGCCCCGGTGGCGCGGTCGAAATGGGTCGAGCTGAAGTAGGCGCCAAAGCCGCCCCCCGACGGGTGATTGATGATCAGCACCGGCTTCTCGGGCAGGTCCGCGATGGTCTGAAACACCTCCGGCGGCTTCTTGCCGATCCACGCCACCGCGCCATTGTTGACCGCCTCCGGCCGCGGCCGGATCGGGATGATCCCGAAGTGCCCCCAGGTGAAGGTGGTGAACTCCTCCGACGGGAAGCCATAGGCCCATTTCGTCAACCCGAGCTTCTGGATCGTCGGCTGAAAATCGATGATCCACTCGTGCTCGCTCGACACCGGGATCTCCAGCCCGTCGGCGATCGCCCCGCGCACCTTGTACTCCACCGGATCCGACGAATCGGCCGAATAAAAGGAATGAATATGAAAATCGGCGCACATGACGCCGGTCGAATCGACGCTGTGGAGCAGGCTGGCGTCGACGGTGGCCTGCTTGCCGGCCTCGATCGTCAGCTTCTGCTGGTGGATCTCCCACTCGTAGCCGCGGCTCACCACCACCTGGTGCTCGCCCGGCGGGAGCGTCAGGCGCGCCTCGCCGGTGACCGCGAACTCCTGGTGGATTCGTCCCCGCGTCTCGTCGCTGACGCCCCACTCGGCCGGTGCCGCCACAGGCGCATTGGTCGGGATCACCTGGACCCGCACCGGCAGCGGCTGCTTGCTCGCCTGATCGCGCGCCGTCACCAGCAAGGAGCCATTGGCGGCGAGCTTGATCGTGAGGTCGTTCATCATCGGCGCGACGTCGACGGGCGCCTGCGCGATGTAGCCCTTCATGGTCGCTGCGAGCCGCATCGCCCCGGGGGGCAGGTGGAGGAGGAACTTGCCGCCGGGATCGCTCACCGCGCGCGTCACGTACCGCCCATCCGCGGCCATCACATGGACCAGCGCTCCGCCGATCGTGGCCCCACCCCCGTCGACCACCTTCCCGCGCACCTCGCGCCACGTCGCGTCGCCGTCGACCCGCCGGAGAGCGGCCAGCGCGCCGTCGATGCCGGGCGCCCCCGGAATGAGCTCCACGTAGTCGAGCGTCTTCTTGCCGCACCCGTCGACGCTGAGCCCGCTCGATGTGAAAAACTGGAATCCCGACACCTCGATGAAGAACTTCATCTTCGCGCCCGGCATCCGCCACGCGAACGCCGACCGCCCCCCGTCGAAGGCCACCCACGGGTGCTCGCCCTTCGGCACGGCGTAGCCCGAGGCCGCGGTGAAGAGCCTCGAGCGCGCACTCTGGAAGAACCCGATGTTCTGGAAGGTCGAAAGCTGGACCTCCTCCTTGTCGGGATTCATCAGCGAGAGCCGGACGGTGATCTTCTCGCTCCCCGGCTCGAGGACGTAGTCGAGCGCCGCCGGAAGATTGAACTCCTGGGGGAAAAAGGCCGAGAGCGTATCGAGGAACGGCAGGTTGGCCAGCCGCCCCGAGACCCGGATGATCGCCGCCTTGCCATCGCTGCCGTCCTGGATCACGGTGATCGAGTCCGGATTGACCCCCTGCTTGGAGATCGCCAGCAGCGTCTCGCCGTACTGCGAGATCCCGGTCGGCCGTCCGTCCTCGCCCACCGTCTCCAGGGCCAGGATCTCGCCGCCGAAGGCCGAGTAGCCGTCGGACTCGCCCTCCGCCTCGATGTAGGCGGCGATCTTCTCGTTGGCGATCACGAAGTCACCCACCCGCACCACGTGGCGCGCGTCGTCCGGTTGCCGGATCTGCGCCGGGTCGTGGATCCGTCCGGCCCGCGCCTGCCCTGCAGCACGAGCGCCCAGGGGGTCGGCGTGGCCCTCGCGCGAGCCCGACGCGAAGCGGCTCTCCGCGGTGATCCCGGCGGCGGCGCACGGTCCCATGTCCGCGGGAGGCGGCGGCGAGCAGCCCGCCACGACGGCGGCGGCGACGAACCACGAGGTGCTGCGAAGGGCTGGCTGCGACATGGATCGAGGATGCCACACCCGCTTCCTCTGGTGCGCGAGAAGCGACCCGCCTATAGTCGGCGTTCAGCATCTAGGAGAGGAACCCATGCGAAGCATCGGACTGTTCGGAATCGCCGCGCTGGCGGTCGCCGCGTGCAGTTCGGGCGGCACCATGACCGGGCCCGGGGACCTCACGGGCGGGGCTCAGGATCTCTCCGGTGGCGCGTCGGAGGATCTCGCGGGCGGCGGCAGCGACGGAGGAATGAACCCCGGCGAGATCCTGCTGACCAACAACCCGTCCGGGAAGGACTGCGACGACGTCGTCGGTCCGGCGATGGGTGAGGAGAAGCACCTCGCCGCCGCGCGGCTCACGCCGACCAAGTTTCCGTTCGTGGTGACCTCGCTCCGGTACGCCATCGGCGAAGGCTTCTGGGCCGAACCGGCCTGCAACGCCACTCTCGCCCACCGCGTCGATCTGTACGTGGCGAGCGGGGTCGCGCCCGCGGCCACGCCGACGGTGGCGCAGAACCTCGCGGTCCCCGCGGCGACGAAGGGTGCGGACAAGCGCCGCGTGATCGACCTCAAGCTCACCAGCCCGATCACCATCCCCGACGGCTCCCACCTCTTCGTCGCCCTGCAGTACGCCGGCACCTTCCCGAAGGTGCTCTGCCAGATGGGTTGCACCACCGCCCCGACGGCCGACCGCAACTACTGGAGCAACGCCGAGAAGCCGCTCTACGCCTGGGCGACCCCCACGAGCCTCGATATCGACGTGAACCTCGACGTCCAGGCCATCGGCCATTCCGCCTAGCCCCTGACTCTTTCCAGTCGAGGAGCACCCATGCGCGACGCCGGCCCGGGCAGCTTCAATCCCTGAATGCCTCCCGTACGAGCACCGCTCCCAGTCACTCTGCTCAGCGGCTTTCTCGGTGCCGGCAAGACCACCCTCCTCCGTCGCCTGCTCGACGAGGCGAGCGGCCAGCGCATCGGTCTGATCATCAACGAGCTCGGGCCGGCCGGGATCGACCCACCGGGCGGCGCCTCCTACCTCGAGCTCACCGAGGGCTGCGTCTGCTGCCTGCTCAACCCCGATCTCGTCGCCGCGCTGACCGACCTCGCGGCGCGCGGCGATCTCGATCGCATCGTGATCGAGACCAGCGGGCTGGCCGATCCCCTCCCGCTGACCTGGACGATGGCGCTCCCGGAGATCGCCGCGGTGGCGACGCTCGACGCGGTGGTGACGGTGGTGGACGCCGCGAACCAGGCGGCGACCCGCGTCGAGGAATGGCGGGCGCAGGTGGCGTGCGCCGACGTGGTGGTGCTCTCGAAGCTCGATCTCGTCGACGAGGATGCCGCCCTTGCGGCGCGCGCGGCGGTGGAGGAGGTCAACCCGCGGGCACGGCTGATCGACGGCGCCGCCGGCTTTCCGATCGCGCTGCTGTGCGATCCGGGGCCGGGCGATCGGCCACCCGCAGCGATGGGAAAGCACTCCGACTTCACCGCCGTGACGCTGACCGGCGACGGCGAGTACGTGCCCGATGCGATCGAGGATCTGCTCGAGGATCTGCCGCTCGAGGTGTTCCGCGCCAAGGGCATCGTGCGGCTCGCGGGAGGGCGCTGGGCAGCCTTCCAGGCGGTCGGTGGTCGGCTCTCGCTCGACCTGCACGCCCCCGCGCCGGTCCATGGCGACACCCGCGTGGTGCTGTTCGGGCGCGATCTCCGACGGGGGGACCTGGCCGCCCTCCTCGCCCGCTGCCGCGCGTGAATCTCTGGTGGCGAGTTTTTCGCGGCGCTGTACCATGCGCGCTCGCGAGGGACCCAGATGAAGACGATCACCGAGTTCTCAGGAAACCTGCTGCGCCAGGCGGCCGCCGCGTGGAAACAACGACGGCCTGCGCGTCCGACCGAACAACCGCCCGAGGAGTCCGCCCCGCCACCGGCCGATGCCGCGGCGGTCGCGCCCGAGGGAGAGGTGCGCTCCGCGGAGGATCCGCCGGTCGCGGAGGATCAGCCGGCGGCCGCCGCCAGCGACGGGAGCGAAGCCGCCAGCCCGCCCGCGGTCGCGAGCCCGGCTATCGATGAGCAGACCGCTGCGGCGATCGGCGAGGCGGTCACCGTCTCGGGCGATCGGCTCGCCCGGCTCGTCGAGGCGATCGATCTGTTCCGGGGCAAATTCGACAACGTGCGCCTCCTCCGGGTGATGACCGGCGAAGATCCGCCGGCACAGGCCCGGAAGCACGGCGAGTTCCACTTCCTCATCGATCAGGTCCCGAGCGGCCAGCCATCGCGGCAGGCCGGATCGCGCGATCGCGACGGCGGGCGTGGCGGCCGCTCCGAGGGTGGGCGCGGCGGGCCGGGCGGCGGGCGCGGTGCCGGCGGCGGTGGCGGCGGCGGCGGTGGCGGCCGTCCAGGCGGAGGCGGTCATGGCGGCCGGCCCGGCGCCGGCAGCGAGCGCGAGCCCGATCGGCGCGAAGTACCGACCGTCGGCCAGGGCTGGGTGCTGCAGCGCGCTCCGGGCGACGCGGGCGACCGTGACAAGCGCGGTCGCGGCCCGAAGGGCGGCCCCGGTGCCGACCGTGGCGGCGAGCGGCGCCCGCGCCCTCCGGGCGGCGACCGTGGCCCCGGTGGGCGGGGCGGACCCGGTGGTGGAGGAGCCCCTGGGCGCGCGCCGGAGGGCCCAGGCGGCCCCGGCGGCGGCCGTCCGGGCGGCGGCGGTCCCGGTGGACGCGGTCCCGGCGGCGGTCCCGGTGGACGTGGCCCCGGGGGCGGACCCGGTGGACGTGGCCCGAACGATCGCGGCCCCGGCGACCGTGGCCCCGGCGGCGGTCCCGGTGGCCCCGGCGGCGCTCCCGGCGGTCCGAACGATCGTGGCCCCGCCAATCGCGGCCCCGGCGATCGCGGCCCCGGCCGTCGCCCCGACACCCGCCGCGGTCCCGGTGGATCCCCACCTCGCTCACCAACGGTGGAACACGCCCCGCCCGATCGCACCGGCCCCCCCGAGCCAGGCAACGAGCGAGAGCCGGCCCGCCGGGAGTCCCGCCCGGTCGATCCCAACCGCGCGCCGGGCTCTCGCCCGCAAAATCGCGGCCCCCGCGGCGGTGGTGAGCGCGGCCCCCATCCGGGCGGCTCGCGCCCCGAGAGCGGTCCCCCGTCGGAAGGCGCCGCGCGCCCTGCTCCCGCCGCCGCGCCCAGGAAGCCCACCGGCGACGTCGACGGCAACTCGTAGCTGCTTCGCCGCACCCGCCCTACTCCCACGCCTCTCCCCTATAAGTTGACCGACCCTTCCCCGAGGGCGTAGCCTGGACCTGCCCGGGTCAACCCCTATCGACTCGTTGTGGAGACTTGGAATGCTTGGCTTGCGCAGAATAGCCCTCCTCGGCGCGCTCCTGCTCGCCGCCTGCGGTGACCCCCCAAAACCCGCAGACGATCTGGCGGCCTCCGCCGATCTCGCCATGGCTTGCACCACGGACACCTCCTGCGGCGGCGCGACCCCCTACTGCGACGCCAAGAGCGGCCAGTGTGTCGCGTGCATGAAGGAGGAGCACTGCCCCGACGGGAAGCTGTGCAACGGCGGCCAGTGCGCGATCGGCTGCTCGGCGCTCAAGGGCTGCGGCGACGGCGGCACCTGCGACGTCGATGCCGGCGTCTGCAAGAGCTGCGGCGCCGATCCGGATTGCAGCGGCGCCACCCCGCGCTGTGACCTCGCCACCGCCCGCTGCGTCGCCTGCCTCCCCGAGAAGGACGACTGCCCGATGGGCAAGTCCTGCAGCAAGGTGAACGGCGTCTACACCTGCGTCCAGGGCTGCAAGGTCGACGACGAGTGCAAGGCCGACGGCGGCGCCCTCACCGCGGCGTGCTGCGATCACCTGTGCGTCAACACTGCCGCTGACAACGCCCACTGCGGCAAGTGCGCCTCCCCCTGCGACGTCGCAAAGACCTGCTGCGCCGCGGCCTGCTTCGATCCGATGACCGATCTCGATCACTGCGGCGGCTGCGGCCTCGCCTGCAAGCCTGCCAACGGCACCGGCGCCTGCATGGCCGGCCTGTGCGCCCTCACCGCCTGCGCGATGGGCTTCAACGACTGCAACAAGAGCCTCGCCGACGGCTGCGAGGTGAACCTCGGCACCGACACCAAGAACTGCGGGATGTGCGGGATGGTGTGCGCCACTGCCAACGGCACCCCCGGCTGCAATGGCACCTGCACCGTCGCTGCGTGCGCCATGGGCTTCGCCGACTGCGACAAGGATCCGCAGAACGGCTGCGAGGTCGACCTCACCTCCACCCTCGCCCACTGCGGGATGTGCGGCGCCGCCTGCGCTGCCGTCGCTCACGGCACCCCCGCGTGCAAGGCCGGCCAGTGCGCGGTCGCCGCCTGCGACGGCACCTTCAAGGACTGCGACGGCAGCCTCGCCAACGGCTGCGAGCTCGACACCGCCAGCGATGTGAAGGGCTGCGGCCTGTGCGGCAAGAGCTGCCCCGCCGTCGCCAACGGCACCGCCGCCTGCGCGGTTGGCGTGTGCGCGGTCGGCGCCTGCAACGGCGCCTTCCGCGACTGCAACACCAACCTCGGCGACGGCTGCGAGATCAACAGCGCCAGCGATCTCAAGCACTGCGGCCTGTGCGGCAACGCCTGCGCGGCGATCGCCAACGGCACCGTCGCCTGCACCGCCTCCGCCTGCGCGGTCGGCGCCTGCACCGCGCCGTTCAAGGACTGCAACGCCAGCGTGGTCGACGGTTGCGAGACCAACCTCACCAGCGACGTCAAGCACTGCGCCGCCTGCAACACCCCCTGCGCCGCGATCGCCAACGGCACGCCCGGCTGCGCCGCCTCGAAGTGCGGCGTCGGCAAGTGCAACGGCACCTTCGCCGACTGCAACCTCGGCCCGGTCGATGGCTGCGAGGCCGACACCGCCACCGACGCCAAGAACTGCGGCGTGTGCGGGAAGGTCTGCCCGTTCGCCCAGCCCTGCGTCAGCGGCCTCTGCCAGCTCCCCGTCAACGGCACCGGTTCGAGCGGCCAGCTGATCGTCAACTTCGGCACCACGATCATCAACACCGTCGCCTCCGCCGCCGCCGGCGTCACCGGGAGCACCGCGCTCAGCCTCTCGCTGCCCGCCGGGTTCGCCGCCGGCCAGATCGTCCTCCTCCACCAGAGCCAGGGCCAGGGCGTCGGCGCCTGGGAGCTGAACTACATCTCGGCGCTGGCGGGCAACAACGCCACCCTCCTCCGTCCGCTCCAGAACGACTACCTGATCGGTGGCAAGGACCGCGCGCAGGCGGTGATGGTCCCGCAGCACAGCAACCTGAGCGTCGCCGTCAACTCCACCATCACCGCCCCGCCGTGGAGCGGCAACACCGGGGGGATCCTGGTGTTCCTCGCCAGCGGCACGGTGAAGCTCGACGGGGCGATCTCCATGGCCGGGCGCGGCTACCGCGGGCCGCTCAAGCCGGGGATGATCAAGTTCCCCGGCGGACAGGGCGAGGGCACCCCCGGGATCGGCGCCGTCTCGATCAACGCCAACGGCACCGGTGGCGGCGGCGGCGGGCGCGATCAGTGCGAGTGCTGCTTCGCCGGCTCCGGCGGCGGCGGCGCCCATGCGCAAGGCGGCGTCGTCGGGCAGGTGGGCGGCGGCTGCGAGCCCGCGGGCAAGGCCGGCGGCCCGGCGGTGGGGGACACCCAGCTCGCCACGCTGTTCTTCGGCGGCGCGGGCGGGGCGGGTGCCTCCGACGACACCGGCACCGGCGGCGACGGCGCCAACGGCGGCGGGATCATCTACATCGCCACCCCGTCCTTGACCCTCAACGCCAGCGGATCGATCAACGCCTCGGGCGACAAGGGCGGCCTCGAGACCAACGGCAGCGGCTGCGGATCGGGCGGAGGAGGAGGGGGCGCGGGCGGCGCGGTCTTCCTGCGTGCCACTGCCGGCAGCCTCGGGAACAGCCAGGTCAGCGCGCAAGGCGGCATCGGCGGCGACGACCCGAACAACTGCGGCGTCGGTGGCGGCGCCGGATCGACCGGACGGATCCATCTCGCCGGTGGGATCGTCGGCACCACCAACCCTCCCGCTCAATAGCACTTACCGGAGGAAATGAAGATGAGTTTACGCGCGCGCCGGCTGCTGGTCACTGCTCTCCCCCTGCTCGCGATCGTCGGCTGCGGTCCCGGCGAGCCGGGCACTCCCGCCGCCGATCTCGCGGTGGCTCCCTCGGTCGACCAGGCGGTCGCCAAGGACTCCGCGGGGACGCAGGATCAGGCGGCGGCGCCCGATCTCACTCCCGCCGCCTGCCAGGCCGACAAGGACTGCGCCGACAAGGCGAAACCGCGCTGCGACAAGGCCAAAGGCACCTGCGCCCCCTGCCTTCCCGAGATGGACAACTGCCCCCAGGGGATGCTCTGCGTCCCGGTCAACAACCCCAACGAGTGGATGTGCGCCCAGGGTTGCAAGGACGACGCGGAGTGCAAGGCCAACGGCAAGATGACCTCCGCCTGTTGCAACAAGGTCTGCGTCGACACCGCCAGCGACGGCTCGAACTGCGGCAAGTGCGCCACCGCGTGCGGCGTCGGCACCGCCTGCTGCGCCTCGGTCTGCGCAGACACCGTCGGTGACGTGGCCAACTGCGGCGGCTGCGCGATCGCCTGCAAGGCCCAAAACGCCACCCCGTCGTGCGCCGCCGGCAAGTGCGGCGTGGCGAGCTGCGCCCCCGGCTTCGGCGACTGCGACAAGGATCCCCAGAACGGCTGCGAGACCGACGTCTCCGGCGACGTCAAGAACTGCAACGGCTGCGGCCTCGTCTGTGCAGCCGCCAACGGCACCCCGTCGTGCAGCGGCGGCGGCAACTCCGACGGCGGCGGCGGCGCGGGCTGCGGGGTGGCGTCCTGCAACATGGGCTTCGCGGATTGCGACAAGCAGGCCGCCAACGGGTGCGAGGTCGATACCGGCAAAGACCTGAAAAACTGCGGAGGCTGCGGAATGGCCTGCGCCGAGGTGCAGAACGGCACCGGCGCCTGCGGAAGCGGCGTGTGCGGCATCGCGTCGTGCGACGCCGGCTTCAAGGACTGCGACCTGATCCTCGCCAACGGCTGCGAGATCAACCTCAACAGCGACGTCAAGAACTGCGGCGCCTGCGCCATGGTCTGCCCGGCGGTGATGAACGGCACGCCCGCCTGCGCGCTCGGCAAGTGCGGCGTCGCCCAGTGCGGCGGCTCGTTCCAGGACTGCGACAAGAGCCCTGCCAACGGCTGCGAGGCCGCCCTCAAGGACGACCCCAAGAACTGCGGCGCGTGCGCCATCGCCTGTCCGATGGGCGTCGGCTGCGCCGCGGGCGCCTGCAACAACTTCCCGAGCACCGGTCAGGATGGCCCCTTCGCCCCCAACGCCGACATCGAGCTCGCGCCCGGCGTTCACCACTACACCACCATCGTCATCCCCGCGAACGTCACCGTCCGCACCACCGGCTCCGGCGTCCTCGATCTCCGGGCGACCGGAAACGTCCAGATCTTCGGGGCAATCGACATCTCCGGGGGAGCCGGCGGAACCCAGAATTCCAAGGGCTGTACCGACAACGGCTCCGGCTCGGGCGGCGGCCAGACCGCCAACCCCGACAAGCCCGGCCTCCCCGGTGACACCCAGGCCGGCGAAAAGTTCGGTCCCGCCGGCACCGGCGGCCTCGGCGGCCCGGGCGTGGACGGCACGTCGCGCCTCATGCCCACCGTCGGTGGACCGGGCGGCGGCAACGGGGGCGGCGGCGGCGGCGGCTATCGCTGCGGCGGCGGCGGCGGCGGCGGCGGCGGCGGCTTCGCGGGCGGCGGCGGCGGCTTCGGCTACACCAGCTGCGAGTGCACCGCGATGAGCAAGGGCGACCTCGGCGGCAAGGGCGGCGGCGCGGGCGGCGGCGCCGGCGGCCTCTCCGTCGGCCAGGGCGGCAAGGCCGGCACCTCCGGGGTGAAGGTGTACGACGGCACCGACGGCGAGACGCGCGTGGCCGGGAACGGCGCCTGCGGCTACCTGGTCGCCGGCGGCGGCGGCGGCGGCGGCGGCTCGATCGGCACCCTGGCGGCGAACGATCTCCCCGTGGCCAGCACCTTCCAGCCCGGCTCGGCGGGCGGCGGCGGCGGCGGCGACGAGGGCGCGGGCGGCGGCGGCGCGGGCGGCGCGCTGCGCATCGCCACCCCCACATCGATCACCATCGGCGCCCTCTCGCGCCTGCTCGCCAACGGCGCCCTGGGCGGCACCATCCGCTGCGCCGGCGGCTCCGGGGGCGGCGGCTCGGGCGGCGTGATCCAGCTCTACGCGCCCATCCTCACCGTCGCCAACGGCTCGCTCATCTCGGCGGTCGGCGCCAAGGGCGGCGCCAGCGGGGGCGTAGGCGGCCCCGGCCGGATCCGGATCTCGGCCGTCGCCGCCAGCTGCTCACTCGCCGGCACGATCGCCCCCGCGCCGATGAACGGCTGTACCCCGGCCCCCGCCGCCGCCGGCCTCGGCTACGTCACCACCTACCCGCAGTAGCCCCTCCGGTTCCTCACTCCAGCACCCTCTCTACGTACCCGAGCAACCCCCCTCCACCGTCGCGGGTCCATTCGTTGACACCGCGTACCCCCCTAGGTACCCTCCGTCACCCTCATGGCCGGCGCCCGAGTCGAAATCCGGAATCTGCACAAGTCCTTCGAGCATGGCGGACGGCTGATCGAGGTGCTCCGAGGGATCGACCTGATCATCGAGGCCGGGCAGATGGTGGCGGTGGTGGGGGCCTCCGGCGTCGGAAAATCAACCTTCCTCCACGTCCTCGGCACCCTCGACACCCCCACCTCCGGCAACATCCTCTTCGACGGCGAGGACATCACCGCGCTCGGCGCCGCGCGCCTCTCCGACTTCCGCAACCGCGCGATCGGCTTCGTGTTCCAGTTCCATCACCTGCTGCCGGAGTTCACCGCCGCCGAGAACGTCGCCATGCCGGCGATGATCGGCGGCACCGGCCGCGTCGCCGCCCTCGCCCAGGCGGCCCGCCTGCTCGGTCGGGTCGGCCTCTCGCACCGCCTCACCCACCGCCCCGGCGAGCTGTCCGGCGGTGAGCAGCAGCGGGTCGCCCTCGCCCGCGCGCTGATCCTCGAGCCGCGCCTCCTGCTCGCCGACGAGCCCACCGGCAACCTCGACAGCGCCACCAGCGAGGAGATGCACGCCCTGTTCGTCGAGCTCAACCGCGAGCGCGGGATGACCATGGTGGTGGTCACCCACAACGCCGACCTCGCCGGCCGCATGCCGCGCCGCGTCCGCATGGTCGACGGCCAGGTGGTCGACGCGGTCGATGCCGGCCAGGCCAGCCCGGTCGGCAGTCTCGTCGAGAGCCCCGCCAGGGAGTCCCGGGGCGTCTCGTGACCGCCCACCGGGGGCCGGCGTCCGCGGTCGTCCTCGGGCTCGGGCTCGGGCTCGGGCTCGGGCTCGGGCTCCTGGGGATGGGGGAGGCCCGGGCGGCCGACACCCTCGAGGGCGAGAAGATCATCCGCCTCAAGTTCTCCGGAAACCGGAAGACCGAGGACGAGGCGATCCGGATCAACCTCACCCAGCAGGTCGGCGAGAAGCTCTCCCGCGACCGCCTCCGCGACGACGCCCGCTCGGTGTGGCGGATGGGCTACTTCGAGGACGTCAAGGTCGACGCCGAGGACGTCCCGGGCGGCGTCGCCCTCACCTGGATCGTGATCGAGAAGCCCACCATCCGGAAGATCTTCGTCGCCGGCGCGAGCGAGGTCGGCCTCGACAAGATCAACGAGGTCCTCGATCTGAAAAAGGAGACCATCCTCGACAACGCCAAGGTCAAGAAAAACGTTGAAAAGGTGAGAGACCTCTACGTCGAGAAGGGGTTCTACCTCGCCGACGTCACCTCCGAGGTCAAGCGCATCACCCAGAACGAGGTCGACGTCTACATCCACGTCGACGAGCACGCCAAGGTCGAGGTCCGCCAGATCCGCTTCCTCGGCAACCAGGCCGCCACCGAGGAGGAGCTCCGCGCCGCGATCGGCACCCAGGAGGGCGGCTGGCTCTCCTTCCTCACCTCCTCCGGCACCTACCGCGAGGACGCCTTCGACCGCGACATCCTGATGCTCACCGCCTTCTACTACGACAAGGGCCACCTCAACGTGAAGATCGGCAAGCCCGAGATCGCGCTCTCGGCCGATCGCCACTACCTCTACATCACCATCCCCCTCGACGAGGGCCCGCAGTACCGGATCGGCAAGCTCGACTTCAAGGGCGATCTGGTCGCCCCGCGCGAGGAGTACTTCCGCCGCCTCTCGGTCAAGAGCGGCGAGATGTTCAACCGGTCGAAACTGGGCAACGACATCATCAAGCTCAACGACCTCTACAAGGACAAGGGCTACGCCTACGTCAACATCACCCCGCTCACCGGCATCGACGCCGACGCCCGCACCGTCGATCTCACCTTCGAGATCCAGCAGGGCCAGAAGGTCTTCTTCGAGCGCATCCACATCCGCGGCAACACCAAGACCCGCGACAAGGTGATCCGCCGCGAGCTGAAGGTCTCCGAGGGGGAGATCTACAACCAGGCGCTGCTCGACCACTCCAAGCGGCGCGTCCAGGCCCTCGGCTTCTTCGAGAAGGTCGAGCTCTCCACCAAGCGCGGCACCGCCGACGACCGGATCGAGGTCAACATCGAGGTCACCGAGCGCCCCACCGGCACCTTCCAGATCGGCGCCGGCTTCTCGTCGGTGGAGAACTTCATCGGCCAGGCCCAGGTCTCGCAGAACAACCTCTTCGGGCGCGGCCAGACCCTCACCCTGCAGGCCCAGATCTCGTCGCTGCGCCAGCTCTTCTCGCTGCGCTTCCTCGACCCCTACTTCTTCGACACCCCGATCACCTTCGCCTTCTCGGTCTACAACCAGCTCCTCTACTACCCCTCGTTCAACCGCACCGCGCGCGGCGGCGATCTCACATGGGGCTATCTGATCGGCGACAACCTGCGCGTCTTCGGCACCTACAAGCTGGAGTCGGTCACCGTCGCCCAGAACCAGACCGGGCTGGTCGTCGGTGGGTTCGCGCCGTCGGCGCAGGCCAGCCCCGGAACGATCACCAACCTGTTCCGCTCCGGCCTCATCTCCTCCCTGCGCCTCTCGATGAACTGGGACACGCGCAACGATCGCCTCTTCCCCACCAAGGGCATCTTCCTCTCGCTGGCCGGCGAGATCGCCGACCCCACCGTGCTCCAGTCGCAGGCCGACTTCTGGCGCGTCACCGGCTTCCTGCGCTTCTACTACCCGATCTGGGGCCCGTTCATCTTCCGCACCAACATCGAGACCGGCTACGTCTCCGCGCGCGGCAGCCAGGGCGTCCCGATCTACGAGCGCTACTTCCTCGGCGGGATCAACACCGTGCGCGGCTACCAGCTCTTCTCGCTCGGCCCGAAGGTGAACATCCTCCAGGAGCAGGACCCGAACGCCTTCCAGGTCCCGTTCAACATCGGCGGCAATCTGCAGCTGATCGGCAACTTCGAGATCGAGTTCCCGATCTTTCCCCAGGTGCAGATCAAGGGCGTGCTGTTCTTCGACGTCGGCAACTCGTTCAACACCGAGCGCAAGTGGTGCGCCGGCGTGCTCCACACCAACATCCCCGAGCCGAGCGATCCCTGCAACCTCCTCGAGCGCGGCTTCGGCGGCACCTTCGGCAACCTCCGCACGTCGCTGGGCTTCGGCTTCCGCTGGGTCTCGCCGATCGGCCCGCTGCGCTTTGAATGGGGCATCCCGGTGAACCGTCTGCCGGGAGAGGACCCGATCGTCTTCGAGTTCACCATCGGGAATTTCTTCTAGGAACCGCGCCTTGACACCGTTTTGGTCGTCCTGTACTCAGTGCCAACTTTTCACCCACCGTCCCGGAGGAATCCCATGACCCGCACCCTCTCGCTGGCGCTGGCCCTCGCCGCGCTCGCCGCCGCGCTCCCCCTTGCAGCCCGCGCCGACGTCAAGATCGGCTACGTCGATCTCCAGCGCGCCCTCGAGGAGACCGAGGAGGGCAAGAAGGCCAAGACCAAGCTCAAGGCCGAGTTCGAAAAGAAGCAGAAGGAGCTGGACGGGCGCCAGGAAGAGCTGAAGAAGATGAAGCTCGACCTTGACAAGCAGGCGCCGATCCTCAAGCCCGACGCGCTCCAGGCCAAGCAGGGCGAGCTGCAGCAGAAGCTGATGGGCCTCCAGGAGACCTACATGCGCCTGCAGAAGGACCTCCAGGAGAAGGAGGCCGCCGAGACCGGCCGCATCTTCAAGAAGATGAAGTCGGTGATCGCCCAGATCGCGCAGTCCGAGGGCATCACCTACGTCTTCGAGGCCAACACCGGGATCCTCTACGCGCCCCCGGCGAACGACTTCACCAACGAGCTGATCCGCAAGTACAACGCCCAGAGCGCCGGCAAGTAGGGGTGCCGATGCTCGACGTGCAGGAGATCCAGCGGCTCTTGCCGCACCGATTCCCTTTCCTGCTCATCGATCGGGTGATCGAGATCGACGAGGAGAAGATCGTCGCGCTGAAGAACGTCTCGATCAACGAGCCCTTCTTCGCGGGCCACTTCCCCGGCCACCCCGTGATGCCGGGCGTGCTGATCGTCGAGGCGATGGCCCAGGCGGGCGCGATCATGGCGATGCGCTCCTCGGGGTTCGACCCGGCGAAGCAGGTGATCTACTTCATGGCGCTCGACAAGGTGAAGTTCCGCAAGCCCGTGGTGCCGGGCGATCAGCTCCGGATCGAGGTGGCGCCGCTGCGGAAAGGCGCCACCATCTGGAAGATGAAGGGCCAGGCGCTGGTCGACGGAACGGTGGTGTGCGAGGCCGAATTCCTCGCCTCGCTGATTGATCGGGATGGGCGCGACGCCCCCGACGCCCCGGCGCCTACGACGTGATCCGGGCGCTCGCCCTCGCCTCCCTCATCGCCGGGTCAGCCGGCTGCACCTCGCGGCCCCACGTCGGAGCCGAGCATGACAAGCAGCGCGACGCCGGGCGCCCACCGTCGGTGGTGATGGTCGATCGCGCGCCCCCGCCGCGCCCCGTGCGAGGCGCCGCCAAGGACCTCGCCCTGATCGACGAAAAGGAGCCCGACGACGATCTCCAGCACGCCCAGCCCCTCGAGCTGCCGAAGGGCGTCCGCGGCACCATCGGGCCGCCGATCGGGTCCGGAAAGAGCGTCCGCGGCGACGAGGATCACTACCAATGGATGCCCGGCGGCGACGGCAAGCAGGTCGCGCGGATCGAGCTCTTTGGCGTCCCCGGCCTCACCCTCGCGCTCGAGGTCCTCGACGGGGATGGCCAGAAGGTCACGGTCGCCACCGACGCGGGCGAAGGCGAGCCGCAGGTGATCCCCAACCTCACCGTCGCCACCGGCAAGACCTGCTACCTGCGCGTGCGGGCGATCGCGAAGAAGGGTCAGGCCCCGCCCTCGTCGATCACTCCCTACCGCCTGGTGGTCCTCCCCGCCCCCGTCGCCGCGGGCGAGGAGGAGGAGCCGAACGACACCGCCGACCACGCCAGCAGGATGGCCGGCGCCGACTCCTCCGGCTTCCACGGCCGCCGCCGCGACGAAGACTGGCTCCGCCTCCCCACCGAGGGTGTGCCGCCCGGCAGCACGCTCCGCATCGAGCTGGGTGCCGTCGAGGGCGTCGCCCAGGCCCTGCGCATCGTCGACGGCGCGGGCCAGCTTTTCGCCGAGGCGCGCGGCGGTCGCGGCGAGGAATTGCGGCTGCGCAACGCCCCTCTGCCCGCGGGCGCGCTGTGCGCCCTGCGCGCCGACAGCGGCTACTCCACCGAGGCCCGCTGGACCCTGCGCACCGCCGTCGAGGCAGCGCTCGAGGGCGCGGAGATCGAGCCCAACGACCGCGCCGCGAGCGCCACCCCGGTATCGTCCGCGGTACCATCGGTGAGCGGCTTCCTCTGGCCGGGCGACGCCGATCTCTTCCGCTTCCACGTCGACGCCCCGAGCCTGGTCTCCGTCGAGATCGAGCCCCCCGACGGGGTCGACGCGAAGCTCGAGTGGATCGTCGGCGCACTGCCGCCGACGGGCAGCAGAAGCTCGGAGCGCTCGGTCGATGACAAGCCGCGCGCGAAGTCCGACGAGGGTGGCGCGGGCAAGGCCGAGGCGCTCCCGCCGCTGGCGCTCCCCGGCGGCGATCTGGTCGTGCGCGTCACCGCCCGCCCGCGCGACGCCGCCTTCGACGCGCCCTACAAGCTCACCTTCACCTCCGTCCTCGACGACGGCGCGACCGAGCACGAGCAGGGCAACACGCCCGCCCAGGTGACCCCGCTCACCCCCGCCCGCGCGATGCAGGGCTTCCTCTTCCCGCGCGGCGACGAGGACTGGTACCGGATCACCGCCCCGGACGGCGCCGCCACCCTCCACGCCACGCTGGAGGGCGGCCCGAAGGGGATTGCGCTCAAGGTCACCGACGAGGCCCGCGTCCCGCTCGGCCCGGCCGCGGGCCTCACCGCGAGCGGCCCGATCCAGCCCGGCAAGAGCTACCTCGTCCAGGTCCGCGACCCCGCCGGCAAGGCCACCTCGGCCCGCGAAGCCTACCGCCTCACCGTCCGCTTCGAGTAGCCAAAGCTCCGCGGGAGATCGCTTCGCGGATGGCCCCGTGCCGATCCAAGTCAAGAAATTTGCGTCGGATCCCGCTTCGGGCTTTACTCGCGAGGGCCGGTTCTGCTAGTTTGCCGACGGTCACGATACGTCGCACTACACTACCATGGCACCGCCAGGGCCGTCGGGAACTCGGAACTCGGAACTCGGGAGGAAGGGCCGTATGCGCATCAAGAGGCTGGAAATCGTGGGGTTCAAGTCGTTCTGCGACCGCACGGTGCTGCACTTCAACGACCCGATCACCGCGGTGGTCGGACCGAACGGCTGCGGCAAATCGAACATCGTCGACGCCATCCGCTGGTGCATGGGCGAGCAGTCGGCCAAGCACCTGCGCGGCAAGGCGATGGACGACGTCATCTTCGGCGGCTCCGACTCGCGCGGCGGCTCCGGGATGTGCGAGGTCTCGCTCACCTTCGACAACGACGGGCGCGTCCCGGTCGAGTACCTCGCCTACTCCGAGATCACGGTCACCCGGAAGCTCTTCCGCGACGGCACCAGCGAGTACTGGATCAACAAGACCCCGTGTCGCCTGCGCGACGTCACCGACTTCTTCCTCGGCACCGGCATCGGCGCCAAGGCCTACTCGATCATCGAGCAGGGGCGGGTCGGGATGATCGTCTCCTCGAAGCCCGAGGACCGGCGCTTCCTGATCGAGGAGGCGGCCGGGATCACCAAGTACAAGCAGAAGAAAAAGGCGGCCGAGAAGAAGATGGACTCGACGCGGCAGAACCTGCTGCGGGTGTCCGACGTGGTCGCCGAGATCGAGAAGCAGCTCGGGTCGCTGCGGCGGCAGGCGCAGAAGGCGGAGCGCTACAAGCAGTACAAGGCCGAGGTGCGCGACATCGAGCTGTGGTCGGCGGCGCAGCGCTGGCTCGGGCTGCACGTCGAGACGCGGGTGGCCGAGGAGGCGCGTCGCGAGGCGACCCTGGCGCGCGAGGAGGCGCAGCACGCGCTGACGGTGCAGGAGACCTCGATCGAGACCGCGCGCCTCGCGGCGGCGTCGGAGGAGCGGCGGCTCTCGGGGATGCAGGAGCGGCTCTACGAGCTCGATAACCGGATCAAGCTGGGCGAGGCGGAGGCGGAGCACCAGGGGCGCGAGGCGGCGCAGCTCGACGAGCGCGGGCAGGCGGCGCGGGTGGAGATCGAGCACCTCGGGAGGCAGCTCGAGGAGGCGGCCACGGAGCTGGAGCGGCTGCGCCTGGATCGCGCCGCGGCGGCCGAGGCGACGGCGGGGCAAGGCGGCACGCTCTCAGGCGCGGAGGAGGGCTACCGGACCGCGCGCGCCCAGCTCGGCAGCGTGCAGCGGGATCTCGACCTGGCGAAGGGCGAGATCGGCCGCGCGCAGACCGACATCGCGCGCGCCGAGTCGCAGGAGCGCGCGCAGGGTCAGCGGGTCAGCGACCTCGATATGCGGATCGGGCGGGTGCGCGAGGAGGACGGCCGGGTGACTCTGCGCAGCGAGGAGCTGCGGGTGGAGGTCGCGTCCCTCGACGGCACGCTGGGAGGCCTCCAGCAGACCAAGCTCGACCTGCACGACCAGCGCGCGACGCACGAGGCGCGGCTGCTCGATCTGAAGGACGAGGTGGCGCGCGGCGAGGCCGAGATGGAGACCCTGCGCACCGAGCTGCACCGGCGGAAGTCGCGCCACGCCTCGCTGGAGGAGATCCAGGCGCGCTACGAGGGATTCGACCGCGGCACGCGCGCGATCATGAAGCAGAAGGACGAGCGCTGGGGCATCCGCGGGCTGGTCGCCGACGTGGTGCAGGCGCCCGCGGAGTACGAGGCGGCGGTCGAGGCGGCCCTCGGGGGCTACCTCGGCTCGGTGGTGGTCGAGAGCCACGAGGTGGGCGTCGACGGGATCGAGTTCCTGAAGACGCGCCGCGAGGGGCGATCGAGCTTCATCCCGCTCAAGCCCCGGTTGCTGCCGTCGGACCACACCGGCGACGGCGCGATGGAGGTGGTGCTCCCCGAGGCGCTGGCGGAAGGGACGCGCGGGCGGCTGCTGGACCTGGTGCGCTGCGACGAGGATTACGGCGCGGTGGCCGAAGCGCTGCTCGGCGACGTGGTGGTGGTGGACGACCTGGTGCGCGCCATTGACCTCTGGCGCGCCGGCGAGCGGCGGACGCTGGTCACCGTCGACGGGGAGCTGGTCAACCCGTCGGGCGTGGTCACCGGCGGATCGCGCGACGCGGCGGGCGCGGGCGTGCTCCAGCAGAAGCGCGAGCTGCGCGAGCTGGAGGAGATCGTCGCCCTGTTGCAGGTGCAGCACGATGCGTCGTTCTCGTCGCTGGTATCGAGGAAGGCGGAGCGCCGCGAGCTCGAGGTGATGCTCGAAGGTGTTCGCCAGGACAGCCACCAAAGCGAGATGGCGATCCTCACCCACGAGAAGGACCTGGCGCGCTTCCGCGACGAGCTCTTGCGGCTCACCACGCGCTCGCAGTCGCTGGGCGGCGAGCAGGAGGACATGGGCCTTCAGCGGGCCGAGGCGGCGCGCGAGGCCGAGGAGGCGCTCCTGACCCTCCGCGAGGCGCGCGACCGACTCGCAGCCGCCGAGGACCGCCGGGACGAGCACGGGCGCGCCGCGGTGGCCCTCTTCGAGCGCGTCGATGAGACCGCCGCGGTGGTGACCGACCTCAAGGTCCGGGTGGCGCAGGCGCGCGAGAAGCTCGGCGCGCTCGAGCAGGCGATCGCCCGCACCGACGGGCAGCGGCGCGACGGAGAGGCGCGGCGCGAGCGGCTGGAGCGCTCGGTGGCGGAGGGCGGGTCGCGGGCCGAGGACCTCCGGCAGAAGGTCGCGGAGGAGCGCGGCGTGCTGGTCGCGCGGGTCGAGGAGAGCCGCCGCCACGCCGGAGAGCTGTCCCAGGCGCGCTCGGCCTACGAGGAGAGGCGCCAGAGCCTGCTCCACGCCGAGGGCGAGCTGAAGGTTGCGCGCTCGCTGCTGGAGAAGGTCACCGAGCGCGTGCGCGGCCTCGAGCTGACGCTCCACGACTTTGCGGCCTCGCGCACCCACCTCGAGGAGCAGATCGAGGAGCGCTACCGGGTGCGGGTGATCGATCAGCTGAGCGACTTCCACCTCCGCCCGCCCGTCGGTGAGGTGGAGGAGCAGCGCCTGCGCGAGCTGCGTGACCTGATCGAGCGGATGGGCGAGATCAACCTCGCCGCGATCGACGAGTACCGCGTGCTCGAGGAGCGCTACAAGTTCCTGTGCGCGCAGAAGGAGGATCTCGAGTCGGCGCTCGGCCAGCTCGAGGAGGCGATCGCGCAGATCAACCGCACCTCGCGCAAGCGCTTCCAGGAGGTGTTTGACCTCGTCAACGGCAAGTTCCAGGAGATCTTCCCGCGCCTGTTCCGCGGTGGGCGGGCCCACCTGACGCTGACCGCCTCGGAGGATGTCCTCGAGGCGGGGATCGAGATCTTCGCGCAGCCGCCGGGGAAGAAGAACGTCACCGTCGAGCTGCTCTCGGGCGGCGAGAAGGCGCTCACCGCGGTCAGCCTGATCTTCGCGATCTTCCTGATCAAGCCGTCGCCCTTCTGCCTCCTCGACGAGGTGGACGCGCCGCTCGACGAGGCCAACGTCGGCCGCTTCAACGACCTCGTGCGCGCGATGACCGACCGCTCGCAGTTCATCGTCATCACCCACAACAAGCGGACGATGGAGATCGCCGATACGCTCTACGGGATCACGATGGAGGAGCCGGGCTGCTCGAAGCTGGTCTCGGTGAACCTCTCGGGCGGCCGCAAGGCGGCGTAGCTCGCGACTCGTTCCCGTTCCCGTTCATTCCCGTTCCCGCTCCTGGCTACTCGGGCGCCGGTAGGCCGAGCGTCTTCGCCTTCAATTTTCTCCCGAGCTCGCAGGCGTACTCGTAGCCTCCGTCGCAGGAGCGCTTGTAGTGCGCGAGCGCCTCGTCGGTGCCGTCCTTGGCGCTCCCCATTTGCGCGCGCATCCCGAGGGCGACGCAGCCGTGGCGCGGATCGAGCTGGCACGCCCGCTCGAAGAGGCGCCGGGTGCGCGCGGCGTCGCGCCTGAGTCCACCGACGCCGAGGTCGACCTCGTTGGCGAGGAACTCGCACGCGCCGGCCGCGCCGGAGTCGCACTCTTTCTCGGCCAGCTGGTGCCCCTTCCGGTGCAGCCTGGCCGCCTCGGCAGGGTCTGCTTTGACGCCGCTCCCTTTCTTGAAAAGGAAGGCCAGTTCGCAGCACCCCTTGCCGTGCCCACCGTCGCAACCCTTGCGGTAGAAGGCGGCAGCGCGGACAGGGTCCTTTTCCACGTGGAGGCCCTGGTAGAACTGGTCGCCGAGGCGATCGCAGCCCTCGAACACGCCGCCCTCGCAGGCGGTCTCGTAGAGCGAGTTGGCGCGGCGCTGGTTGGCGTCGAGGCCCTCGGTGCCATCGGCCATCATCTCCGCCAGGACGAAGCAGCCGCGGGGCTTGCCCTTCTCGCATTGGCTGGCGCAGTCCGGGGCGCCCTTGCACCGCGCCGGCGGCTCGCCGCGCGCGGGCGACGCTGTGGCGAGCGCGACGGTGAGCAGGGCGGGCAGGAGCGCCGGACGCATGGAGACTCCGAGGCCGGAAATGCGAAGGCGCGCCGCCCCTGGGGAGGGGAGAGCGCGCCTCGGCGGTACGCGGCTACTTCCGGAAGCGCGACAGGTTGGCCGGGAGCTCGGCGAGTCCCGGGAACGCCTTGTCGGGGTGGATCTTGCGCGCGCGGTCGAGCAGCAGCGCCTCGGCCTCCACGTTGTTCGGATCGGGGATGCAGCACTCGACCGGGCACACCGCCTGGCAGGCCTCGTAGTCGTGGAAGCCCACGCACTCGGTGCACAGGTTCGGGTCGATGATGTAGATGTCTTCGCCCTCGGAGATCGCCTCGTTGGGGCACTCCGGCTCGCAGGCACCGCAGTTGATGCACTCTTCGGTGATCATCGTGGCCATCTGGCAGTCTCCTTGTGGTGGCGGCGCGTACCGACGCCAGAGTCTATAGTGAGCAACCGGGCGAGCGTCAACAAAAACCGATGAGCGAGCGCAGCGAGCGAAGTGGGCGGCCGCAGGCCTTGCCGAGGACCGCCCTCGAGAAAAACAGTAGCACGACTACGCTCGTCGTCGTCGGCCTCCCATGCGCGCCACAGCGTCGGCGATGGTCTCGCTCGGGCCGACCGGGATCACGGCGATCCCGAGGGTCTCGACGCGGCGGCGGGCCGAGAGCTCGCGGCGCCGCTGCTCCCAGGAGAGGATCTCTCGCGTGAGGGCCAGGGTTCCCTCGGCGGGCGGCGGGGCGGGCGCCGCGGGGGCGACGCACATCAGGCGGTGACCGCGGCGGCGGGCCAGCGCGACCGAGCGTGCCACCTTCGGGAGCCCGTCCTCGAGACCCTCGAGATCGGACAGCAGGGTGATCCGCTGGGTGCCCCGGCCGCGCGCGGCGTGCTCGAGGGCGAGGGCGAGCCCGCGGGCGCGAAGGCCTGCCTCGGGCGAGCGACGGACTGGCAGCTCGATCCCGCGGAGGCGGCAGAACTGGCGCAGGCGGGCCATCTCGGGGTCGGCGGCCTCCGCGGCCTCGGGAGCCTCCGCGGAACGTCTGGCGAGGGAGCGGCGCCCCCCTGCGCGGCGCTCGGCGTCGAGCGCGCGGCCGACGGAGAGAGCGAGCGCGCGCAGGTCGTAGAGCTCGCCGCGCGGGCCGGTGGCGATGTGCGCCCACGCCGGATCGTCGATCGCCGGAGCGCGCGAGAGGAGCGCCTGGAGGCTCTCCTGATGGCGCAGGTAGCGCGCGACGGTCGCCACCAGCTCGCCATCGGTGAGGTCGGTTGCGTCCTCGTCGACGGCGGTGAGGGACTCCATCAGGCGCTCGATGATCCGGATGCGCTGGACCGGGCCGTCGCCGGGACGGAGGTGGGCGTGGATGCGGCCGTCGAAGGTGATCAGGCCGACCCGGTCGCCCGCGTCGAGGGCGGCGCGGGCGTAGGCGCAGGCGAGCTCGACCGAGTGATCGAGGCGGGTGCGACCGGCGGCGCCGTCGCGCATCGTGCCGGCGAGGTCGACCAGAAGGTAGTGGGTGACCAGGGTCTCGCGGTCGAGATCGCGCACCATCAGGCGGCCGGTGCGCGCGGTGGCCTTCCAGGCGATCTGCTTGAAGGGGTCACCGGGGGCGTGCTCGCGCAGCTCACGCAGCTCACCGCCGAGGCCGCGCAGACGCAGGGCGTGGGGGCCGGCGCGCTCGTCGCCGGTTCCGGCGGCGCGGAGGGGCGGCGGGGCGAGGCGGGCGGTGGAGCGGGGCAGGACCTTGAGCGGCAGCGGCGACGGAAAGTAGGCTTCGAGCGCGGCGATCCCGAGGCGGTCGCCGACCTCGACCACCGCGCCGTGGAGGCAGAAGAAGCCGGCGGCGCGCGCCCGCCCCTCGCCGACCAGCGTGACCTCCCTCTGGGCGCCGAGGTCGCACTCCAGGCTGCCCTCCCCGGGCACGTCGATCGCGGACGAGGCGATCACCCGGATGCGAACGCGGCCGAGCGGGAGCGGCGCGCGGTTGCGCAGGAGGAGGTGCAGCTCGAACGCACGGCCAGCGACCAGCCCATGGCCCTCGTCCTGCCCGCGCACCGTCCACGACAGCTCGACATGGCGCCGCCAGATCAGCACCGCCGACGGGAAGAAGGCGAGCCAGGCGGTGGCAAGGAGGGCGGCGAGCGCGAGGCCGAGGGCGGCCAGGGCCCAGACCCCGCAAAGCGCGCCGGTGAGCGAGAGCAGCGCCGCGCTGAGCAGCACGAGCCGGCCGCGCACGGTAAGGGCGGGAGCCACGCGGGGAAGTCTACAGGCAGATTTTCGGGCCGGGCGCCGTTTCGGCGTTGCGCCCGCGTCGGCGTCCCGTTGTCGTTTTCGTTTTCGTTTTCGTTTTCGTTTTCGTTTTCGTTTTCGTTTTCGTTTCCGTTTTCGTTTTCGTTGCCGTTTTCGTTTTCGTTTTCGTTGAACTAAGCCGCTCCGCGGCAGGCCGTCGACGCGATCGTTCGCCATCGTAATGCGCGACGCTAGTCCCCAGGCGCCACCTCCGGCGCCCAAGGAGGACCCATGGGCCAGTTGCGCGACAAGATGAAGGCGGACCTGAAGCTGCGTCGGTATCGGGCAGGAACGATCGAGAGCTACGTGTCGTGCGCGCGGAAGTACGTGGTTTACCACCGCCGGCCGCCCGAGCAGATGGGCGAGGAGGAGTTGCGGCGGTTCCTGTTGCACCTCGTCGAGGAGCGGCACATCGGCCCGGCGGGCCACAAGATGTACGTGGCGGCGCTCAAGTTCCTCTACGGCGTCACGCTCGATCGGCCGGAGGTGGCGGTGCGGCTGCCGTGGCCGAAGGTGCCGGTGAAGCTGCCCGACATCCTGGACGGGAGCGAGGTCGAGCGGCTGCTGGCGGCGATCGAGTCGCTGGTGTATCGGGCGATCACGATGATCGCGTACGGGGCCGGGCTGCGCATCCGCGAGGCGTGCTCGCTGCGCACGACCGACATCGACAGTCGGCGCGGCGTGATCCACGTGCGCGACGGAAAGCGCGGGCGCGATCGCTTCGTGATGCTGTCCCCGCGGTTGCTCGCGTTCCTGCGCGAGTACTGGCGCGCGGTGCGCCCGACGGGGCCGGAGCTGTTCCCCGGTGGCACCGAAGGCAGCGTCGTGTCGCCGCAGTCGGTGCGTTACGCGATCAAGAAGGCGGCGGTGAAGGCAGGGATCACGAAGCGGGTGACGCCGCACGTGCTGCGCCACTGCTTCGCCACGCACCTCCTGGAGGGCGGCACGGACATCCGCACGATCCAGGTACTGCTCGGCCACGGTTCGATCCGCAGCACCGCGCGCTACACGCAGGTCTCGACGAAGCACATCGCGCACACCAAGAGCCCGCTCGACCAGCTGGGCAAGAAGGGACGTCGCACCTCCGGGTAGCCGGTGCATCAGGAGGGGCCGTCTCCGACGAGGAAACGGCCCACGGTCGAGGTCGCGGACATCTTCCGCGCGCACGGGGACGTGTATCGTCAGAGCCACGTGCTGACGCCCGACCAGCAGAAGGTCATGCGCGCCATCGAGGTCTGCCGCACGGAGGTGCTGGGCGGACACCTCGACGTGTGCGACCGCTGC
>SHYY01000228.1 GCA_009692555.1 Myxococcales bacterium | reverse complement strand
TTGAGGCCAGGGTGGTCGGTTGGCAGGAGGAATTTGTTGCGGGAGGAAGTTCGATTGCCGTCGCTGCGGACGGGACGACTACGACTACGACTACGACTACGTGACGAGCAAGAGCCAGCAAGAGGGCCCCCTCCGCTGTCAAGCACCCCATGCCGGGGGGGGCTTGACGGTGGAGGGGGCCCTCGGCTCCGGCGCTTCGCGATGCCGTGGTCGCTGGCGTTTCCGTTTCCGTTTCCGTCTCGCGCGCGCTGGATTCGGAGGCGTGACACAGCCCCTCTGGTCGTGTACCCCGAGGCCACGGGCCGGTACGTGGAGGCGCTCGACGCGCGCCGGGGCACGCTCGTGGAGGAGGTCGAGGAGGACATCGCGCCCTACCGCGGCCTCTCGATGGAGGAGCGCGGCGAGCGCCTCGCGGCGGTGTGCCGTTCCGCCTGGGCGATCCTCCGGGCCCGGCCCGACTTCGCTCGCGTCGCGGCGTACCGCGATCCTCCTGCCGCCGACTTCGCGGAGAGGTGGCGGACCCTGATGGAGCGAAGGCGGCGCACGATCGATGGATCCGGCTGAGATCGCCCGCCTCCTCGCCGACCGACTGGAGGCGGCCGGGTTCCCGTACGCCATCGGCGGCGCGCTCGCCTACGGATTCTGGGGCGCCGCGCGCGGCACACACGATGTCGACCTGAACCTTTTCCTTCCGCCTGACCGGATCGCGGCCGCGCTCGACGTTCTCGTCGCTGCCGGGCTCTTGATCGACCGCGCGGCGGCGCTCTCCACCGCCGAGCAGCGCGGCGACGCGCGGGGGCTTGTTGGCAGCGTCCCGGTCGATCTGTTCGTCGATTCGATCCCGCTCCACGCCGAGGCGGCCCGGCGAGTGGTCCGCGTGAGCCTGCTCGGGAGGCCCGCGTGGATCCTCTCCGCCGAGGACCTCACGGTGTTCAAGCTGCCTGTTCTTTCGCGGCAAGGATCTGGTCGACATCGAGCGGCTGATCGCGGTGCAAGGCGCGCGGCTCGACCGAGGCTACGTGCGCCGGTGGCTGATCGCTTGCGTCGGCGGGGAGGACGCCCGCGTGCGAAAATGGGACGCGCTCTGCGAGGCGCTCCCGGCAACCTGACCCGCGCCTGCTCGCGCGCCCGCCGCTACTTCTTCTCCGAGCAGCCGATGTCGGGGATCAGGTAGAGCGCGCGCGGCTTGCTCAGGCCGTGCGATGGACGCCGTTTTGTCCCGGCGGTGGGGGCGGCGCGGCGGCGGTGAAGAAGTCGTGGCGGGCGAAGAACGGCAGGGCGGTCGCCATGAGATCCACGTCGGGGTCGAGCTGCTTGCCGATCCCCTCGGTGACGGCGATGGCGATGTTGACCAGCGTGAAGGTGGCGTTCACCCGCACCCGGTGGCGACGGAGGATGCCCATCATGTCGAAGAAGACCTTCGACACCTCCACCTCGCCGAGCCGCTTGCCGTACCAGCGCGCGACGAACTCGCTCACCGCGGTCTCGAAGGCGGGGTAGTTTGGGATCTCCCGCGACGGGGACATCTCGCTCATGAGGCGGGCCATGGTCTTGCCGTCGCCGCTGGCCCAGGCGGCGAAGTAGCGGGCGAAGGCGCCGCGGTGGGTCGCATCGAGCTCGCCGACCAGGCCGAGGTCGAGGATCGCCACGCGCTCGTCGGCGGTGATGAAGATGTTGCCGGGGTGGAGGTCGGCGTGGACGAAGCCGTCCTCGAAGATCATCTTCAGGAGCACGCGGAAGCCGATCTGGGCGAGGCGCTTGCGGGCGTCGTCGGAGGAGGCGGGGCGATCGGGGCGGGCGTCCTGTTCGCGCACCCAGGCGAGGACCTTCTTGCCCTCGATGAAGTCCATCACCAGCACGCTGCGGGTGCACAGTTCGTCGACCAGCCCGGGGAAGAGCACGTCGCGGTCGCCCTCGAAGAGGCGCTGGAAGCGGCGGTTGTTGTCGGCTTCGAGAGTGAAGTCGAGCTGCATCCGGATGCCGCGGCCGAACTCCGCGACGGTCTCGACGGGCGCGAGCAGGCGCAGCGACGGGGCGAGCTCCAGTATCTGGGCGAACAGGCGCATTGCAAGGAGGTCGAACTCGACGATCGCGTCGATCTTGGGGCGCTTGATCTTGACCGCCACGATGCGTCCGCTCTCGAGGCGGGCTTTGTGGACCTGGGCCACGGAGGCGGAGGCGATCGGGGTGGGGGAGAACTCGGCGAACAGCTCGCCGAGCGGGCGACCGAGCTCGGCGGAGATGGTGCGCTGGACCTCGGAGAAGGGGAATGGGCCGACGTTGTCCTGGAGGGTTTCAAGGGCGTGGATGATGTGCGGCGGGAGGAGGTCGGGGCGGGTGGACATGATCTGGCCGACCTTGATGAAGGTGGCGCCGAGGTCGCGAAAGAGGGCGAGGACGCAGGCGGCGAACCACTCCTGGCGGCGCGCCTTCGGGCGCAGGGTGAGGACCAGGCCGAGCCAGACCAACCAGAAGCGCAGCCCCTGCTTCACCAGGAAGAAACCGATGGCGAGCGTTCGCGCGACGAAGCGGGTCGCGTGCATGGAGGGGAGTGTAGCACCTGGGCTGACGTCACGAGAGGCCACTGGCGCGGGGCACGATCTTCGGTCTATCTTCCGGCCCGTCACTCAACCCCCATTCGTGGAGTTGTCCATGGTGAAGAAGATCGGTCTTGGTTTCGTGGGCTTGGTGGTGGTGCTGCTGATCGTGATCGCGACGCGGCCGGGGGCGTTTGCGATCACGCGGACGGCGACGATCGCGGCGCCGCCGGCGGTGCTCTACCCGATGATCGCGGACTTTCATCGCTGGGGCGAGTGGTCGCCGTGGGATGCGCTCGATCCGAACCAGAAGAAGACGTTCGATGGGGCGGCGAGCGGCGTGGGCGCGATCACGGGCTGGTCGGGGAACGATCAGGTGGGCGAGGGGCGAATGACGGTGCTCGCGGTCAAGCCGAACGCAGAGGTCGATATCAAGCTCGAGTTCATCAAGCCGTTCGCGGCCACCAACCAGACGCAGTTCAGCCTCAAGCCGGAGGGCGCCGCGACGGAGGTGATCTGGGCGATGAATGGCACGAACGACTTCATGGGCAAGGCCTACTCGCTGTTCGTGGACGTGGACAAGATGGTGGGCGCGGACTTCGAGCGCGGCCTGGCGACGATGAAGACGGTGGCGGAGGGCGAGGCGAAGCGGCAGGCGGAGACGGCGGCGGCGGCGGAGGCGGCACGCAAGGCGGAGGAGGCGGCCAAGGCGGCGGCGGCAGCGGCAGTCCCCGCCGGTGGGACGACGGCGGTTCCGACCGCGGCGCCGACGGCAGCGCCCGCGCACTGAGCCCCATGGCCGAAACGAGCGACAGGAGCGAGCGCGGCATCGAGTCGCTGCAGAAGGAGGGGCGGCTGTTTCCGCCGGAGGCCGATTTCTCCGCGCGGGCGCATGTGCGATCGCTCGCGGAGCACGAGGCGCTCGCGCTGCGTGCGGTGGCCGATCCGGATGGCTTCTGGGGCAACGTGGCGGGCGAGCTGGAGTGGTCGCGCCCGTGGACGAAGGTTCGCGAGGGCGAGTTTCCGGAGGTGCGCTGGTTCGTCGGGGGCGAGCTCAATGCGACGGTGAGCTGCCTCGATCGCCATCTGGAGACGTGGCGGAAGGACAAGCCGGCGCTGATCTGGGAGGGCGAGCCGGGGGATACGCGCACGCTCACCTACCAGGAGCTGCATCGCGAGGTGTGCAAGACCGCCAATGCGCTCCTCGAACTGGGCGTGACAAAGGGCGACCGCGTCGGGGTCTACCTGCCGATGATCCCCGAACTGGCGATCGCGATCCTGGCCTGCGCGCGCATCGGGGCGACGCACTCGGTGGTGTTCGGTGGCTTCTCGGCGGAGGCGCTGCGCGACCGGATGAACGACGCGGGGGCGGTGTGCGTGATCACCGCCGATGGCGGCTATCGACGGGGAAAGGTGCTGCCGCTGAAGGGGCCCGTGGACCAGGCGCTCGACGGCGATGGACCGGCGGGATCGGGCGCGGGCTCACCGACGGTGAAGAGCGTCCTGGTGGTGCGGCGCACGGGTGGCGAGATGGTGCTTCACGCGGGGCGCGATCACCTGTGGAGCGAACTGGTGGATCGGCAGAGCGCGACCTGCGAGCCGGTGGCGGTCGACGCCGAGCACCCGCTGTTCGTCCTCTACACCTCGGGCACCACCGGGAAGCCGAAGGGGGTGGTGCACTCCACCGGAGGGTATCTCACCCACGTCGCGTACTCGGCGCGGCTGGTGTTCGATCTGCGCGACGAGGACATCTTCTTTTGCACCGCCGATATCGGGTGGGTGACCGGCCATTCGTATGTGGTCTATGGGCCGCTGGCGAACGGCGCGACGACGGTGATGTACGAGGGTGCGCCCGATACGCCGGAGCCGGATCGCTTCTGGCGGATCATCGACCGCCTCGGCGTGACGATCTTCTACACCGCGCCAACGGCGATCCGCGCCTTCATGCGCTGGGGTGAAAAGTGGCCCGAAGGGTGCTCGCTGGCTTCACTCAGGCTGCTCGGTACCGTCGGTGAGCCGATCAACCCCGAGGCGTGGATGTGGTACCGGCGGGTGATCGGCAAGGAGCGCTGCCCGATCGTCGACACCTGGTGGCAGACCGAGACCGGCGGGATCCTCATCTCGCCGCTGCCGGGGGCGGTGGCGACCAAGCCGGGCTCGTGCACGCGGCCGCTGCCGGGGATCCATCCCGAGGTGGTGCGGCGCGACGGGACGCGCTGCGCGGACGACGAGGGGGGCTACCTGGTGATCACCCGGCCGTGGCCGGCGATGCTGCGCACGATCTGGGGCGACCGCGAGCGCTTCGAGCGTGGCTACTTCGGCGAGGTGCCGGGGGTCTACTTCACCGGCGACGGGGCGCGGCGCGATCCCGATGGCTACTTCTGGGTGATGGGGCGGGTCGACGATGTGCTGAACGTGGCGGGACATCGCCTCGGGACGGCGGAGGTGGAGAGCGCGCTGGTGTCGCATCCGCTGGTGGCGGAGGCGGCGGTGGTGGGGCGCCCCGACGAGCTGAAGGGGCAGGCGCTGGTGGCGTTCGTGACGCTGCGCGGCGGGCGGTCCCCGGGTGCGGGCGATGCGGCGGAGCTCGCGGCGCACGTGGTGAAGGAGATCGGCGCGATCGCGCGGCCCGACGATATCCGCTTCACCGACGCGCTCCCGAAGACGCGCTCGGGGAAGATCATGCGGCGCCTGCTGAAGGAGATCGCCTCGCAGGGACACGCCAGCGGGGATACGACCACGCTCGAGGACGTCGGTGTCCTCTCACGGCTCTCGACGGCGCCCGAGGAGGAGTAGAGGGAGGAGAACGGACATCGCTCAAGCGGCTGACGCCCTTGACTCGCGATGGGCCTCAGATCGGTGCATGGGTTCTTCCGCCTTCTAGCCCTCGTCGGTCGCAGTCAGCGTCTGATCGATGGTGCCATCGGAGCCCTTGTCGATCTCGAGCGTGAGCGGCATTCAAGTTCAGGACGCCGCTTAGGGCCCGCGAATGGACAACTCAGTCGCCCTCGCGGCCGATCGATCCCGGCAGGCTTCGTTGCTCCTCCGTCAAATACAGAGAGTATTCTCCGTCGTCGCGCCTCGCCATTCGGGCGCCTCGGCCGCGATCATCGATCGAGTTGTCCATTCGCGGGCCCCTATCCGGTGCGGCGAAGCGGAACCAGCGGATATCCCCCCGTCGAATCATGGATCCTCGGAGTCGGCCTCGTCTGCCTCGATCGGCCCCTGCGGGCCTTTCACGGCCCGCAAACGTCTCGGTTCGCCCGAACGCAGCCGGACACTCCTTGCGCCCTCTGCCGGATTTCGTCCTTGCGCGGCCGGAGGGCTGGCGGATGGTCTGGCATCCCGGGCGTCAACTTTGGCGACTGGCGCTCCCGATTTGGGTGGTCGAGCATCGGCGGGCGGGACGCATCGTGCGCCGCGGTGCCCAGGGGCCGCGCCAACCGACAGGCATCGAGGAGCCTGGGTGCTCGTGGGTGCCGCGCGGCTGGATCGATCGAGGGGAGGGGGTACTCCAGAGTGCCGCGCGGCTGGATCGATCGAGGGGAGGGGGTACTCCAGAGTGCCGCGCGGCTCGATCGATCGAGGGGAGGGGTACTCCGGGGTCTCTCCGGGCCGGGCCCAGGGGACGCTCCTTCGCCGCCTTCGGCGGGTCCTTGAGGCTCAGCGACGGAGGAGGACGTACACCGCGCCGGCGCCGCCGTCGCAGGGGCGGGCGCTGCAGAAGGCGAGGACGGCTTTCGCGATCCGGCCGCGCTCGAGCCAGGCGCGGACGCGCTCCTTGAGGATGGGGAGCTGATCCTTCGAGTTCAGGCCGCGGCCGTGGATGATCAGAATGCAGCGGTGGCCGTGGCTGCGGCTCTCGGCGACGAAGCGCTCGACGGTGGCGCGGGCCTCGTCGCGGGTCATGCCGTGCAGGTCGACGTGGCACTGGAGCGCGTACTCGCCCTTGCGCAGGCGCTTCAGGATGCGGCGGTCGAGGCCGGGGGCGATCCCCTCGACGAACTCGTCCCCGTCGGCGAAGTCGAAGTGGCCGCTGCCTTCGATCAGGTCGGCGAGGAGGGCGTAGGCCTCGGCGTCGTCGGCGATGCGGCGGGGGGGAAGGGGGGTGGTGTGGGTGGCCTCGGGGGCTCGCACGCGGCCGCGTGGATCGGGATCGAGCCGGGCGACGCCGAACATCTCGTCGCTGAACAGGCGCTCGTCGCTGGCGGGGCGATTCGCTGCTGTTGCCGGAGGTGCGGAGCTTCCCTCACCCCGACCCTTTTCCCCGGAGGGCGCAAGCGGGAGAGGGAGACGAGCGCTTTTCGTTGCCGTTTTCGCTGCCGGGGCGGGAGGGTGGTTCGGCTTGACCACGACGGCCGAGAGCTTGCTCTTCGCCGCGGCGAAGGGGTTGTGGAACGGCGGCTCCTGCTTGCTCATCCCCGGCTCATGCGGCGACGTGCTGGTCGGCGATCAGGAGCGCCTCATCCAGCGCCGCGACCGCCTCGTCGAGGTCGGCCTCGGTGACGATCAGCGGCGGCGCGATCACGAGATGGCTCACCCAGCCCATCACGAACACGCCGCGCGCCATCATCGCCGCGGTCACCTGGTCGATCACCATCGGCCGCTGCGCGACCTTGTCCTGCTGGGTGTTGAACGGCTCGCGCGTCTCTCGGTTCTTGACCAGGTCGAGCGCCCAGAACAGCCCCAGCCCGCGGACGTCGCCCACCGACGGGTGGCGGGCCGCCAGCGCGCGCAGCTTCCCGCCCAGGATCTCGCCCATCGCCGTGGCGCGATCGAGCAGACCGAGCCGCCGGTATTCGTCGATCGCCGCGACCGCGGGCGCGAGGGTGAGCGGGTGCGCCTCGTAGGTGTGGCCGTGCGCGAAGTAGTGATCGTTGAAGAAGTCGGCGATCGGCTGCGAGGTCGCGACCACGCCGAGGGGCGCCATGGCCCCGGTGATGCCCTTCGCGGTGCAGAGGATGTCGGGCACCACGCCGTAGTGGTCGACGGCGAACCACTTGCCGGTGCGACCCCACCCCGACATCACCTCGTCGGCGATCAGCAGCACCCCGCGCCGCTTCGCGATCGCGGCGATGCGCGGGAGGTAGTCGGCCGGTGGCACGAGCACGCCGTTGGTGCCGACGATCGGCTCGAGGATGATCGCCGCGACGTTCTCCTCCTGATCGATCATGTGCGCGATGTAATCGGCGCAGGCGAGGCCGCAGTCGGGGTACTTCATCTTGAGCGGGCAGCGGTAGCAGTGGCACTCCGGCCCGAACACCACGCCCGGGATCTTTCCGGCCGGCTCGACGAACCAGCGACGGAGATCGCCGGTCGCCGCGATCGCCCCGGCGGTGGAGCCGTGGTAGGACGAGTAGCGGGCGATGATCTTGTGTTTGCCGGTGTAGAGCCGCGCGATCTTGATCGCCGCCTCGTTCGCCTCGGTGCCGGAGGTGGTGTAGAAGAACTTCTCGAGCCCCTTCGGCATCACCTCGAGCAGCTTCAGGCTGAGCTTCGCGCGGATGTCGCAGGTGAAGGAGGGCGAGATGAAGGCCAGCTCGCGCGCCTGGGCGCAGATCGCCTCGATCACCGCCTGGTTCTGGTGGCCGAGGTTCGAGCACATGAGCTGCGCCGAGAGGTCGAGGTAGCGCTTGCCGCTCTTGTCCCAGAAGTGGCAGTCGAGGGCGCGCGTGACGTGGAGCGGCTTCCAGCCACGCTGAAAGCGCCAGGTACCGTAGGTGTGCTTCGCGGTGAGCGCGGAGATGTCGAGGGGGGCGTCGTCCATGGCGCCGAGATTCGCATGGGGGCCCGCGGTGGACAAGTGGGCGCCGACAGGTTGAATACGGGTGGGGGGCCGACACGTGGGGTGCTTAACAGCGGAGGGGGCCCTCTTGCTGGCTCTTGCTCGTCACGTAGTCGTAGTCGTAGTCGTCCCGTCCGCAGCGACGGCAATCGAACTTCCTCCCGCAACAAATTCCTCCTGCCAACCGACCCCCCTGGCCTCCAAGGAGGATGCCCATGCTGGCCGACCAGAAGCTCGACGTCTATCGCCGCGCCATC
>SHYY01000028.1 GCA_009692555.1 Myxococcales bacterium | reverse complement strand
GCTCGTCGCGATCTGCGACGCAAGGGCGAGGAACTCGATGGCGCGGCGATAGACGTCGAGCTTCTGGTCGGCCAGCAGGGGCATCCTCCTTTGAGGCCAGGGTGGTCGGTCGGCAGGGGGAATTTGTTGCGGAAGGAACTTCGATTGCCGTCGCTGCGGACGGGACGACTACGACTACGACTACGACTACGTGACGAGCAAGAGCCAGCAAGAGGGCCCCCTCCGCTGTTAAGCACCCGGGTCCGGCCCCCGCCTCGTGGCGTGCAGGTGTTTCCTGGTATCCTCGCGCGATGCGCACGGTACTCGCCACCCTCTTCGCGCTATGCTTCGCCGCGCCGGCGCTCGCTGAGCCTCATCGACCCGCCGCAGGCGGCTCCACAGCCTCCCCTGGGTCTTCGGGGACTGAGCCGCCCGATCTCGAGACCGCGGCGCGCGATCTGGCGCGCGACCTCGTCGACGGGAAGTACGACGAGGTGTTCGGCCACTTCGACCCCGAGATGCAAAAGGCCGTGCCGCGAGAGCGCCTCGCAGCGATCATGGAGCCGATGCGTGGGGAGCGCGCCCCGGCGCGCAGCGTGATCGTCCGGCTGCGCCACGACCACGCGGGCGGGCAGGTGACATTCACCATCAAGGGCAACTGGACCCGCGGCGCGGTCAGCGACATCAAGGTCACCCTGCGCCCCGATACCACCGTCAGCGGACTCCTCATCACCGACGAGGCGGCCCCACTCGCCACGCTCGACGCGCGCGATCGCTACGAGACGAAGGCCCGCCTGCGTCCGCCCTTTCGTGGGACCTGGACCGCCCTCAACGCCGGCCGGGACGACAAGAATCCCCACTTCGGAAATCGCAACCAGCGCTTCGCCGTCGACTGGGTGATCCTCGACGAGCAGGGCCGCAGCCACCGCGGCGAGGGCAAGGCCAACGCCGACTACCACGCCTGGGGCCAGGAGGCGCTCGCCCCGGCCGCCGCCACGGTGGTGCTGGTGGTCGACGGGATCCCCGAGAACGTCCCCGGCCAGAAGGACGGCTACTTCATCCCCGGCAACCACGTGGCGCTCGACCTCGGGCAGGGCGAGTACGCGCTGTTCATGCACCTCGTCCCCGGGTCGCTGAAGGTCAAGGTCGGCCAGCGCGTCGTCGCGGGCGAGGCGATCGGGCTGGTCGGCAACAGCGGCAACTCGACCGAGCCGCACCTCCACTTCCAGCTCGCCGACAAGCCGCGCCTGCACGAGGCCGCCGCGCTGCCCGCGAAGTTCCACAACGTGATCCTCGATGGCAAGCGCGTCGACAAGGCGTGGCCCGTCGAGAAAAGCCGCCTCGCACCACCGCCGCAAAAGTAGTCCGCCGGGCATCCGGTTTCGAGTAGTATCGGTGCCTTCTCATGAAGGACATCTTCGAAGCCGTCGAGAAGCTCTCCGCGCTGCTCTCCTTCTCGGTCCAGCGGGTGGCGGGGCACCGCGGCTGGGCTGCCAAGCCCTACTCCTTCATGCTGTCGCCGGCAACCGACCGGACGATCATGGTCGTCTCGACTTCGGTGCACCTGCCGCTGTACCGCTCGTGCGGCTTCACGCCCCACCGCGAGCCCGACGACGGCGGCAAGCAGTGGGGCATCGATGTCCGTCGCACCGACGGGGTGGCGCGCGAGTCATGGGCGAGCGGCCTCACCATTCGCAAGACCGACGGCAAGTTCCAGCTCATGTACGGCGCGATCGCGCTCTCCGACGATCAGCTCAACGGCCTGCTCGAGGATCTCGGCAGCCCGTAGGCTGCTCACCGGTTTCGGGGCTAGACTTACCGCGCGATGACCACCTGCTCCCTCTGCGGCGGCGATCACACGACGGGGGAGTGCCCGAACACCGTCTCATGGGAGGACCCGACGGAGCTCGGACTGAAGCCGGCGGCGGGGGCCCTGCGCGCGGGGATGGTGGTCGGCGAGTATCGGCTCACCGAGCGGGTCGGCGAGGGCGGAATGGGCGTGGTGTGGGCGGGGATCCACCCGCTCATCGAGCGCAAGGTGGCGATCAAGATCGTCGAGAACACCGGCGCTTCGGTGGCGGCGCGCTTCCTCAAGGAGGCTCAGGCGGCCAGCCGGGTGCGCCACCGCAACATCGTCGACGTCTTCGCGTTCGGGCAGCTCCCCGACGGGCGCTCCTATCTGGTGATGGAGTTCCTCGAGGGCGAGAGCCTCGGCGCGTTCCTCGCCTCCGCGGGGCCGCTGCCGTTCGCCCGCGCGCTTCCGATCTTCGACGGGATCCTGAACGGGCTGCGCGTCTCGCACGAGCGCGGGATCATCCACCGGGATCTCAAGCCGGACAACGTCTGGCTCTGCCCGCCCGATGGCGCGGCGGGGGATTTCCCGACGGTGAAGCTGCTCGACTTCGGGCTCGCCAAGCTGGTCAACCCGCAGGCCGGCAAGGACTCGGTGCTGACCCGCGCGGGGACACCGCTCGGCACGCCCGGCTACATGTCGCCCGAGCAGTGCCGCGGGGTGGCGGAGGTGGATGCGCGCTCGGACATCTACTCGGTGGGGGTGATGCTGTTCCTGGCCTTCGCAGCCCGACTGCCGTTCGTCGGCGAGTCGTACATCGACGTGATCACCCAGCACCTCATGGCCGAGCCCCCGTCGCTGGCGGCGATCGCGGGGATGCCGCCCGGGCTGGTGGCGCTGATCGAGCGCGCGCTCGCCAAGCGGGCCGACGACCGCTGGCAGAGCGCCGCCGAGCTGCGCGAGGCGCTGCTTTCGTGCGACACGATGGAGTGGATCCCCTCCGTTGCCACGGCCGTCCCGGTGGAGAAGCTCGGCCCCCGCGCGCTGACGCGGCCCATGCCGGTGCCACCGCGCACGGCGCGCGCCCCCTCCGCCGCAGTTTCCGTTCCCGTTTCCGTTCCCGTTTCCGTTGCCGCCCCTGCTGCCACGGCTTCCCCCTGCGCCGCGCCCCTCCAGGACGGCGTCCTCCTCGGCGATCTCACCATCCAGCCCGAGCGCGAAGGATCAACGCTCACCCTCTCCTTCCAGGGCGAGCTCGACCGCGAGGACGGCGCCGCGCTGCTCGGCGATCACCTCGGCCGGATCACCGAGGCGATGCGCGACGACGGCGTGCGGCGCGTGGTCCTCGACCTCGAAGGGCTGCACTTCCTCGGCAGCGACGCCCTCGGCTGCCTCTGCCAATGGCTGACGCTGCTGCGCGACCTGCGCAGCGACGGGCTGGCCCCGACCACGGTCCGCTACTCCAACACCGTCGGATGGCAGCGCTCGACGGTGCCGACCTTCTCGCGCATCGATCCCGGGCTGATGCTGGAAGGCTCGGACTGGTGAGGATCTACTTTGCGAGCAGGATGTAGATCTCGCCGGGCCTGGTAGTCACCGCCGAGGCCTGCTGCGCGTACTCACCGGTGCCGAAGAAGACATCGACGCGCCCGGCGCCCTTGATCCCGGCGCCGGTGTCCTGGCCGAGCGCGACCCGCCCGTAGGAGACCCAGCTCCCCACCTTGTTGTCCTTGATCGCCGGCATATCGGTACGGAACCAGACCGCCGCGCCAAGGGGGACGTGGGTGGGATCGACGGCCAGGGAGCGGCCGGCGGTGAGGGCGCCAAACCTCCCGCTCGCCGCCTGGCCACCCGGAACCGCCTTCTCCTTGAAAAATACGTAATGCGGGTTTTTCCCCCAGTACACCCACAGATCGTCGGGGTGCTCCTGGAAGTACTTGCGCGCGCGGGTCATCCCGATCGGCGTGACCTGGGCCTTCGGGATCTTGTTGTCGGCCGCGAGCGCCTTGCTGACGTTCTGATACGGATGGCCGTTGTGGCCATCGGAGCCGATCGCGATCGTGGTGTTGTCGTCGAGGATCACGGTGGCGGAGCCCTCGACGTGGACCGCGTTCAGCTCGGTCGGATCGGCGAGGTAGAGGAGCTCGAGGTTCTGGCCGGCGAGGCCCCCGGCGATGATCTGGGCGGTGGTGAGGGCGGCGAGTGGGCCCTTCGGGCGACGGTAGAGCGGGAACTGGTAGACGCCCTGCTTCTGGCGGCTCGCGCGGATGATCGGGTTATGGTAGGCGGTGAACTTGCCGGCCCCGGCGTCGGGGTTGCGGTAGAAGGTGAACTTCGCCGGGAGCGCCGCGCACAGCGCCTCCGTCCCCTGGCGAGCCAGGGCGGCCAGCGGGGCAAGGGTCTTCCGCGCGTACTCGGCGAACGGTACCGGGCGGCCCGCGAAATCGATCGAGGCGCTCATCTTCTGCATGGCGGGCAGCTCGCGCTCGATCGCCTCCGCGAGGGCGATCGGATCGAGGTCGTCGCAGCGCGCCCCCAGGTTCGGCGGGGGCACGGCGACAAGGGTGGCGAAGGCCGCTTTCGGCCAGGGGAGAACGACGGCCAGGGCGACGGCGAGCAGGCGCATGGAGGCAAGAGTGCCGAAATTGGTGAGCGAAATCCACCTTCCCAGAATACCGAGGTCGCATCGATTGACACCGGCCCGCTTCCTTGTCCTATTACTGCTCCTGTCACCAATGGGTAACGACACCGAGCGCCCAGATCAGGGCAGGATACTCATCGAGGTCGCCCTCCAGTTCGGCGCGACCCTGGATCTCGACAGCCTGCTGACGGTGGTCGTGGAGCGCGTCGCGGCGGTGGTGCGCGCCGAGCGGGCGCTGTTCGCGCTGGTCGACGAGCGGGGCGCGATCGAGCGCGCGGTGGTCCACAACCTCGACTGGGCGGGCCCCGGCCACCCCCTGCCGGTCAGCCACGGCGTGATCCAGAAGGTGGTCCAGGAGCGCAAGCCGGTGCTGCTCAGCGACGCGGCGAACGACGAGACCTTCCAGCGCCACCAGAGCATCCAGCTGTTCGGGCTGCGCCTGATCGTCGCGGTGCCGGTGCTGGCCCGCGACCGGGTGGTCGGCGTGATCTACGTCGATAGCCAGGAGAAATCGCTCGGCAGCTTCGGCGAGAAGGTGGAGCTGCTCACCGCGCTCTCGCGGCTGGTCGGCACCGCGGTGGAGAACGCGCGGCTGTTCGAGGAGCAGCGCTACCGCACCATGCTGCTGGCGCAGCTGGTCCACGACTTCCGCTCGCCGCTCTCGGTGATCACCACCAACGCGGGCGTCCTCCTCGAGGCGAGCGCGGGCGAGGCGGCGCAGATGGCGGCCGACATCGAGGCCAGCGCGCTGAGGATGAGCCAGATGATCACGGCCACCCTCGAGCTGTCGCGGATCGACGCCGGGGCCACCGGGCGCGCGCCCGAGGACCTGGACGTGGAGATCGCCATCCGCAGCCACCTGCGCCCGTTCGCCGCGGTGGCGCGCGGCTATCACCTGGTGCTGGAGGTGGCGGCCGAGGCGAAGCTGCCGCAGGCGGTCACCATCCCCGATCGCCTGTGGATCATCCTCGACAACCTGATCTTCAACGCCCTCAAGCACTCCCGCTCGGGCAGCGCGATCCGGGTCGAGATCGGGCGCCGCGACGACGCCGGCCCGCCCGAGGTCTTCGATCGGCTGGCCGACAGCTCGGCCTGCCTGTTCCGCAGCGTCTCGCCGCTGGTGGCCGACCCGGAGGCCGGGTTCCTCGAGATCTCCGTCGCCAACCAGGGCCGGCCGATCCCGCGCGAGCTCGTGCCCCGCCTCTTCCACGCCTACGTCCGCGGCGACGACAACGGCACCGGCCACTCTCTCGGCCTCGGGCTGTCGATCGTCGACCAGTGCACCCGCCACCTGGGCGGCCAGGTGTGGGTTCGCTCGACCGAGGAGGAGGGAACGCGCTTCTCCTTCACGCTGCCGACCCGCCTCCAGGACGCTTGAGCGCGCTGCTCACCGACTACCTCGGGGAGTGCCGCGATCTGGTGCAGATCGAGATCCGCGACATCGTCCCGAAGGACCGCTACGGACCAATCCTCTACGACCTGATGCTCGACTACCCGCTGCGCTCGGCCAAGGGGCTGCGCCCGGCGATCTGCATCGCCACCTGCCGGGCGCTCGGCGGCCGCCTCGAGGACGTGCTGCGCAGCGCGGCGGTGCTCGAGCTCTACCACAACGCCTTCCTGATCCACGACGACATCGAGGACGGCTCGCTGATGCGGCGCGGCTTCCCGACGCTGCACCGCGAGCACGGCGTGCCGATCGCGATCAACGTCGGCGACGCGATGCTGGCGCTCACCCTGCGCCCGCTGCTCGACAACATGCGCCTGCTGGGCCTCGGCAAGGCGCTCCGCATCCTTGACGCCGTGGCGCGGATGGCGCTCGAATCCGCCGAGGGCCAGGCGCTCGAGCTCGACTGGGTCCGCCATGGCCGCTGGGAGCTGCGCGACGCCGACTACTGGCACCTCGTCTACAAGAAGACCTGCTGGTACACGTTCATCGCCCCGATGATGATCGGCGGGATCGTCAACGGCGCGCCCCCGGAGCGGCTCCGGCAGCTCCGCCGTCTCGCGATCTACCTCGGCGTATCGTTCCAGATCCAGGACGACGTCCTCAACCTCACCGCCGACGAGGGGGCCTACGGGAAGGAGATCGGCGGCGACCTGTGGGAGGGCAAGCACACCCTGATCCTGATGCACACCATGCGCTCGCTCGGCGCCGTGGAGCGCGCCGAGGCGGAGCGAATCCTGGCGATCCCGCAGGCCGAGAAGAGCGAGCCCGGCGTCCGCTGGCTGCGTGGCCTGATCGACCGCGAGGGGAGCCTGACCTACGCGCGCGGCGTGGCGGAGCGCGCGGCGCGGAAGGCGGATCGCGTGCTCACCAATGCCACCGCGTGGCTACCCCCGTCGGTGCACCGCGACTTTCTGAAGGAACTGGTGGATTACGTGATTGTGCGCGATCGGTAGCTTGCAGCGGGCGCCCGGGCTCGGCTAGCATCGCCACAACAGGAGACCGCGATGCTCGCCGATCACTCCAAGATGCTCGACCACGTCCCGCCCCGGTCCGCGACGGACGATCCGCCGAAGAAGGAGGAGGATCCGATCACCGCGGGCGTCCGCGAGTTCTTCGAGTCGCTGCAGAAGTTCAAGGACTGCATGCCGAAGCCCGATCCGTGCGCGCTGCCCGACGCGATCAAGGCCGCCCACACCGACGAGTTCCTGTGCCAGATGGCGCGCCTCCAGCTCGAGTTCCATCAGAAGATGACGGCGATGAGCTCGCATTACCAGACCAGCATCCTCGACAGTCTGTGCGGCAAGGCGCCCTGCGCCCCGCTGCGGCAGACGGTGCGCCTGACCGGAGCCTACGGCATCGCACGGGCCTGCTTCTCGGTGCACAACCCGGGGAAGCATTCGGTCGACCTCGCCTTCTACAAGTCCTCGTTCCGTGGCGGTGGCGAGCCACCGTTTACCTTCGACGTTGCCATCGACAGTCCGAAGATCCTCGGTCCCGGCGCCACGGCCGATGTGCGCATCACGATCGATCTGAAGGAGTTCCGGCGCGGCACCTTCGAGATGGATCTCGCGGTGCAGGAGCCGCCGCTGATGGAGATCCGGCTGGAGGTCGCCGCCCTGACGCCCGTGGAGACAACCCATCTCGACACCCCCTCCGACACGAAGTGAGCGCGCGCGATGCCTGACGACGAGAAGCCGGACCAGAAACCGCCGCCTGCCCGCAACGTCACCACGCTTCGCAAGGACGCCCAGAGCAACGCGGCGGAGGCCTTCGCCACCCTGCTCACCAGCGTGCACCGCGCCAAGCAGGCGCTCCCGGACCAGGGCAAGGGGCTCCCGAGATCGCTGTTTCCGAAGGGCTTCGAGCCGAGCGCGCTGATCCACGATCTGGTGAAGCGGCACCTCCAGGTGCAGACCCAGCTGCTCGCGCTCGGCAACGAGCTCCTCGGCCAGATCCACGGCGGACCGAAGGGGCAAGCCCCGGGAGCCGAGAACCAAAAGCCCCCGAAACCGGGCGGCGCGGGGCAGATCGTCACCCTCTCAGGACACGCCGGCAAGCAGGCCAAGGCCGAGTTTCCGGTGAAGAACCCGCTGCCGGTCGCGGTGACGCCGCTGTTCAAGGTCACCCCGTTCGGCGGCCCGAACGGCCTCTTCGACTTGCTGGTCGACTGCGACAGCAAGCCCGCGCCGATCCCGCCCAAGGGGACCGCGGAGTTGACGCTCGTGGTGTCGCTGAAGGGGATCCCCCCCGGCCACTACGAGGCGAAAGGCGTGGTGTATCGCGCGGGCCAAGGGGCGAGCGAGACGATCGCCCTCGTGACGCTCCAGCTGGACGTGCTCCCGTAGCCATGAGCGAGCCCGTCGAAGGCGAGATCCCGCGCATGACGCTGCGCGACCGCGATGGCGAGCTGGTGCAGCTCCTCCGCGCGGCGCAGCTGCTGCTCGTCAAGTACCCGGTGGCTGCGCGGGCCACGGTGCGCTCGTTCGTCGCCGAGGGGCGCCGCTTCGCCGAGACCGAGGAGGGCCGCGCGTGGAGCGAGACGCTGGCCGACTCGGAGCTCCTGCGGCGCGGGCGCCTGGTGTGGGAGGGGTGCAGCCTGAACATGCTCGAGGAGGATGATCGGACCGTCTTCCCGTCGGTGCTGCTGGAGGCGCTGGTGGCCGCGGCGGCGCACGCCAATCTGGAGACGCTCCTGGCGCGCCTCTTCGGCGCCCACGACGGGGCGGCGGTTCCATGACCCCGCGCGCCGACCAGGGCGACGGACAGCGCGGCCTCCTTCACCGCCACGGCGACGCCTACCGGGAGCGCAACGAGTTCCTCTACCTCGCCCTCGGGCTGCTCTCGGGGTCGCGGCGACTCGCGCGCCTCCTCGTCGACCACGGCGGCAAGGCGGCCCCGGACGCGCCGCGAACCGAGAAGCCGCCCGACCCGCGCGCGCTCCACCTGCTCCTCGGGCTGATCTCCTTTTCACGCACGCTCTCGCGCCACCTCGCCGGCAATAGCCGGCGTGCAGCAAGCTCGGAAAGCAACGAGACGTCACCGGGAACCCACGCGGACCCGAAGGGCGGCCCTCCAGCGACGGTGGCGCGCCCGCGCGACCTCCTCTTGTAGCGGCGGCGAGCGATGTCGCCGCAGCCGCTGGAGCGCCTGATCTCCTTCTCGAATCACTTCCGGCGCCCGCTGCTGCGCGAGCCCGGTGCGACACCGCACAAGGAGTGGTTCCACTTCTGCGTGCTCTCGCCGGGGCTCGATCTGTTCATCAACTACAGCCTGATGGAGGCCGAGATCCCAGGACTCCCCGCGCCGCGCGAGAGCGCCCGCGTCTGCGTTCTCGTGCGCACCGACGCGGGATGGGACGGCGACGTCGACACCATCGCGTCCCACGACACCGTGATCCGGCGGAGCGGGATCGACGCCACCTTCGGGCCGAGCCGGATGCGCTTCCACGAGGGCGCCTTCGAGCTCACCGCGAAGCTGTGCGACCGCCCGATCGAGCTGGCCCTGACCCTGGTGCCGCTGACCATGCCGCTGATGCGTCCCAACACGCCGCTCGAGGCCGGTCCGCTGCACTGGCTGGTGGTGCCGCGCCTCTCCGCGCGCGGAACGGTGCGCGTCGGCGAGCGCACCTTCCCCCTCGACGAAGCGCCGGCCTACCACGACCACAACTGGGGGCGCTTTCGCTGGGGGCAGGACTTCGCGTGGCAGTGGGGCTTCGCGCTCCCGACGCTGCCCGAGTCGCCCTACTGCCTCGCCTTCGTCCGCCTTTGCAATCGCGCGCGGACGAGCGACCTCGGCCACGGGCTGTTCCTCTGGAAGGGCGGCGTGCAAAGGCGGATCTTCCGCGAGGGCGAGGTGCAAATCACGCCGCGCGGCTGGTTCGCGCCGCCGCGGCCTTCGACTGCACACGGGACCGGCATCGCGAAGTTCCCGCGCCCGCTGGCGCTGCTCGCCCCGGAGCAGCGCACCGACGTCCCGCGCACGCTCGATATCGAGGCCTCGGCGCGCGGCGACTTCGTGCGCTGCCGCTTCGAGACGGAGGACCTGGCGCAGATCATCATCCCGGACGACAACGACTTCGGGATCACGGTGATCAACGAGGTCCGCGGGCGCCTGGTGATGGAGGGCGAGGTGGCCGGCGAGCCGGTGGAGATGGAGGGGCGCTCGGTGTTCGAGTTCCTGAGCCATGGCTAGCGGCGGAGGCAGCTTCACCGGCTTCCTTTTGCGCTCGATGGGGCTCCTCCGCGTCGAGGCGCCGGCCGCCTACGCTTTGATGTGCGCCCGCCTCGCGCCGCGCGAACTCTCCACCTCGGTCGACGGAGAGCTTTGCCCGCTTCAGTTCGCGGCGGAATCGGTGCGCGTGCTCGCGGCGTCGGTCGCACCGTCGGTGGAGGTGCAGACCACCCGGCGGACGATCCTCGATCTCGTCGACGCGCGGCTCACGCTGGCCGACGCGGTGTGGGACGAACGGCTGCTCCTCCGCGGCGGCCCTGCCGATCTGATCGCCTTCCACGACGGCTTCACCGCCTGGCTCCACGGCGCGGTGCGTAGCCCCTCCTTCCCCGATCTGCTGCGCGACTACCGCGCAGGGACTCCAGGCCCGATCCACGAGCAGAGGTAGCGATGCCCACCTCCCCCCCCAAAGTCGTCATCTTCGGAGCCGGTGTCGCAGGGCTCACCGCCGCGCACGAGCTCTGCGAGCGCGGCTTCGAGGTCCACGTCTACGAGATGACGGCGGCCGACTTCGCCGCGAAGCCCGGGTTCAACCTCCAGGCCCCACGAGGGATCGCTCCCGTCGGTGGCAAGGCGGCCACCCAGTATCACCCGAGCACGACGATCGTCGACTCCGCAGGCGCGGCGGTGCTGCTCCCGGGCGAGCACGGCTTCCGCCTCTTCCCCTCGTTCTACCGCCACCTCACCGACACGATGAAGCGGATCCCCGATTACCGGCGCTCCCCGGCCCCGAGCCAGACCCATCCCTACCGCAGCGTCGCCCAGAACCTGAAGGCCACCACCGTGCAGGGGATCGCCCTCGCGGATGGGTTCAAGCCGGTCCTCTACGATCGCGAGATGCCGCGCTCGCTGGAGGCGCTCACGCGCAGCATCCTGATGCTCCTCCAGCGCTTCGGCTACCCGCTGCTCGATATCCTCCGCTTCCAGCTCAAGATGTTCCAGTACATCACCTCGTCCCCCGCGCGGCGCCTGCGGGAGTACGAACACCAGACCTGGTTCGACTTCCTCGACGGCAGCCAGATGTCGCAGCAGATGCAGCTTCACCTGAACTCGATCCCGCGGACGCTGGTCTCGATGGACGCCAAGCAGTGCGACGCGCGGACGCAGAGCAACGTCCTCATCCACCTCACCCTCGACAACCTCGCCGCGGGGGAGAACACCGACCGCACGCTGAACGGCCCCACGTCGGAGCAGTGGCTGCACCCGTGGTACCTGCATCTGAAGGAGTATCCCGTCCGCAACGCGCACGGGGTGAAGTTCAACTTCGGCACGAGGCTCCTCGACTTCGCGCTGGACACCAGCGGAAACCTATCGGCGAGCGTCGAGACGCGGGTCGTCACCGCCACTTCGGACATCACCACCACCGGCACCGTGACGGCGAACTACTTCGTCCTGGCGCTGCCGCTCACCGCGGCCAAGCCGCTGGTTGTGAACCTCGCCGCGGCGGCGCTTTCCAGCTCCTCGCTGGTGCCCGTGGCGAAAAACTTCAAGCTCATGGACCTCGGCGAGCCGCCGCTTTCGGACCCCGGCGCGAGCACCCCGCCGATGACAGCCTGGATGGGCGGTATCCAGTTCTTCTTCGAGAGCGACGTCGCGCTCCTGCCCGGACACGTCATGTTCCCGGACTCCCTGTGGGGGCTCTCGGCGGTCTCCCAGGCGCAGTTCTGGGGCGGCGACTTCTGGCAGCGCTACGACCCGCTCCCGTCGAGCAGCGACCCGAAGCGGGTGCGCGGCGTGCTGTCGGTGGACGTGGCGGCGTGGGACAAGGACGACCCCACCGTGTCACCCCCGAGGAAGGCGGCGCGCGACTGCACCGAGGCGGAGTTCGTCGCCGAGGTGTGGGGGCAGCTCCGCGAGGGGCTGAAGAACCTCCGGATCAACCTGCCCCCCCTCCTGCCCTCCCCGAACCCGCTTCCGTTCCTCGAGTATCACATCGACACCGGAATCATCTTCCCGTCGGTGAGCCCGGGCCGGGTGATCAACAACAGCCGGATCGTGATCACCCCGAGGAAGACCTGGCACCTCCGCCCCGGGCCGCTCGACCCGCTGACCAAGCCGATCGAGCCGCAGCCCCTCGCCACGCCCCCGCTCCCGATCAAACAGCACTACCATGTCCATCTCGACAAGCTGGTGCTCGCCGGCGACTACACCCAGACCTACACCGGGCTGCCGACGATGGAGGCTGCCAACGAGTCGGCGCGCCACGCGGTCAACGGGATCCTCGACCACGTCGAGCGGGGCCAGACGGTCGACGCAACGACCGGCCTCCAGATCGGCAAGCCAGGCGAGAAGACCTACGAGTGGTGCGAGATCTTCCGCCTCGAGGACTACGAGCCGGAGGACCTCGACTTCTTCCAGCTCCTCGACGAGAAGCTCTTCACCCGGTCGCCGCCCTCGCCCCACTTCGTCGAGATCCTCGGCTTCGAGCAGATCCTCGAGTTCCTGGTGCAAGACGGGATCATGACCTCGGACGATCCCCGCCGCGGGCTGGTCGATATCCTCTCGGGCCAACTCTCGGCGATCGGCGTGCTGCGCGGCCTGATCTAGAAAGAAATGGGTTCCAGTATCGAAGCGATGCGGAGCGGTTTCAGCGTGCTAGGGCTAGGATCGCCGCATGTCCTCCAGAACGTCAGTCCTCACGGAAGCCATGCAGCGACGAGCCCGAGGAGCAGGACGTCGAGGCCGCTTGGCTCGTGGAAGGAGAGCGCCGGCTGGCCGACGTCGAGCGCGGCATTACCAAACCCGTTCCCTGGGATACCGTGCGTGAGCGAATTGCCGAGCGCCTTCGAGCAATGCGGAGATGACGGTCGTCGTTGTAGACGACGAGGCGGAGGGGGGAACTTCTCGCTGCTGCGGAGTGGTACGAGAATGAACGAGTTGGCCCGGGCTGGGAGCTTCTCGTCGAGGCTTCGCGTGTCCTTGGCGCGATCGGAGAGGCGCCCGCGACCTGGCCCGTCGTGGACCCAACCTCCAGAGTTCGCCGATTCGTATTTGCCCGTTTCCCCTGTATTGCCTATTTCGTCATTCGTTCGGACGATGTCCTCGTACTCGCTTTCGGGCACACGAGTCGCAAGCCGGGCTACTGGCGGCATCGGCACCGGCCATGGTTGCCACCGGCGCGTGGACCCGGAGCGGCATAACAACGCGTTGCTGCGGGAAAGCGCCGATGAAAACCGGAGAGAGGAGCGGAGCGTACGACTCAGGAGCAGGCAGCTCGCTTGGCGACAGCCCTTCCGATGGGCGCACCCGTGGCGCGGGTGGAAGTCGAGTGTTGGCCATGGTTGCATCGATGACGAATCGGCATGTCGTCGGCGCGGGCTCATCCGCGTGCAGCCGACGTCCTACCCGCAGCCGGGCGAAAGCAGCCCCACCATCCGCTCCGGCCGCGCGATCCCCTGCCCCGCCATCCAGCGCTCCGCGACCTCCCGGTCGGCCCGCCCCGCGTCGCCGCCGGTCACCGTTCCTCGTCGGTGGCGGGCCGCCGCCGCGTAGAGCGCCATGTCCGCGGACTCGAAGCCGGAGAGCGCGCGAGAAAGCGACACAAGCGCGGACTCGTCGTCACCGCGGAGCCGCGCGACACCCGCCCGGAGCAGCGCCGCGAGCGGCTCGGACCACTTCATCCGCTCGCCGGCCACCTTGGTTGCGTCGGCCTCGGCGAGCGCGCACAGGCTCGCGCGGTCCCAGGGCGCGCGGACCGCCCCGGAAGGCTGCGCCGCCGCCAGCGCGAGCGCGGCGCGGGCGCGCAGCTGGTGGATGTCGACGCGCAGGAGCTGGAGGCGCAGCAGGTGCGACGCGGGGAGCTTCGGCCACGCCGCCTGCACGCGCCGCCACGCGCTGGCGGGCTCGCCCTCGTAGAGGTCGGCCTGCACGCAGGAGAAGACGTGCTGCCAGTGCTGCGCCTGGAAGCGCTCGCCCGGGAAGCGCGCGATCGCCTCGTCGGCCAGCGCCCGCCCGTGGGCCACCCGATCCTGCGCCAGCCAGGCGATGCTCGACGGGCCGATCCGCGAGTAGGTGGCTCCGACGAGATCGCCGCGATCGTCCGACTCGCGGATCATCCCGGGCAGCCTTCGCGACAGCTCCGAGAGCTCGCCGAGGTGCGCCAGCGAGAAGGCCGACAGGCCCTGCGTGCTCGCCAGCTCCCACGCCACGCCGGTGCAGCGCTCGCGGAAGATCGCCTCGGCCTCGTCGAAGGCGGCGCGCGCGCGACGCCACTCGGAGGTGAAGAAGTCGATCGAGCCGGCCGCGAACTTCTCCACCGCGCGGCTGAAGGGATCGGGCAGCTCGGCACCGAGGCGCCGCGCGATCGAGAACACCTCGGCGCTGCGCTTCAAGGGTCCCTTGCCGCCGATGCAGGCGAGGTAGTCCGCCTCGTAGCACAGGGCGACGAAGATCTTGTCGACCGCGCCGAGGTCGAGCGCCGCGCGGAGGTGGAGGGTATTGAAGTGTGTGGCGAGCACCGGGTCGACCAGCGACAGGCCGATCGCGGCGCCGTGCGCGGCCTCGAGGCGGAACAGATCGCGCGGCGAGGGCGCGACCTCGCGGCGCTTGAAGTCGAGTCCGCGCAGCCACAGCCTGGTGCGCCCGGCGAGCAGCGACGCCACCGCCCTCTGAGGCGAGTCGGGGAGCGCGAGATCGAGGGCGCAAAGCACCTCGCGCAGCACGGCGAGGCCCTCCTCGATCCGGCCGCTCCGCAGGTAGTGCTCCGACGCGCAGCGCTTCCAGGAGAGCACCCGCGGATCGCCGGGCGCGCTCGCCGCCAGCTCCGCCGCCGCCGCCAGGTAGCTCACCGCACCCTCGCCGCCGCGTCCTGCGTTGACCAGCGCCTCGGCGTAGCGCGCCCGGAGCGCTCCGCTCTCCTGCTCGTCCGCGCTCCGGCCACCCTGAAGGCCGTCCTGAAGGCCGCTCTGAAGATCAAGGGCGAGACGATACAGCTCGGCGGCGCGATCGAACGCGAGCGCGCGCGCGGCCCGCTCGGCTGCGGCGATCGCGTACCGTCCTGCCCGCTCGCCGTCGCCCGCGTCGCGGTAGTGCATCACCAGCGCCTGCGGGTCGGCGTCGGGCAGCGCCTCCAGCGCCTGGGCGATCTGGAGGTGGACCTCGCGGCTCGCCGGGAGCGGGAGGTTGGTGGCGACGGTCTGCCGGATCCGGTCGTGGTAGGTCTCCAGCTGCGGCGCCTCCGGAGAGCTCCCGGTGACGATCAGCCGCGCCGCGCGGAGGACCGCGACCGCCTCGCGATCGGCCGGGGCGACCCCCGCGGCGCGCACCGCCACCTGCTGCGACACCGGCCGCCCCGCCACAGCCACCACGTCGAGCAGCCGCCGCGCCGCCGGATCGAGCCGCCCGATCCGGTCGAGCAGCACCTCGTCGAGCCGCATCACCGACGGGAAGCTGCGCCGGTGATCCGGCATCAGGCTGTGGCGCGCCAGCTCGTGGACGAAGAACGGGCTCCCCGCCGCCTCGCCGGCGATCGCCGCCGCCAGCCCCTCGCCGGTGATCGAGTCGTCGCGCAGAATCCGCGCCGCGAGCCGCTGCGCCTCCTCGCGCTCGAGCGGCTTGACCTCGATCTCCCGCACGTCGATCCCCACCCGCTCCCGTCGCCGCTGCTCGATCAGCAGCTTCAAGAGAGGGCTCGACTCGGTGTCGGCGGTGCGGAAGCAGGCGATGAGGAGGATCGGCGGCGCGAGCGGCGGGCCGAGCAGCTCGGAGAGCAGCGCGGCGCTGTCCAGATCGCCCCACTGCAGATCGTCGACGAACAGCACCAGCGGTGCGCGCTCGGCGATCGCCGTCAGGAGGTGGCGCAGCGCCGCGAAGGCCCGCCGCCTCTTCTCGTGCGCGTCGCGCACCGGCTCGTGGCGACGGGGAGCCTGCGCGATCGCGTCCACGCGATCGAGCACCGGGAAGATCTCCGCCAAAAGCGCGATGTCGCGCCCGAGCAGACGCGCCACCTCGCCGCGCGGCTGCTTGAGGAGGTACTGGGTCAGGCGATCGATCAGCGTGTCGACCGCCTTGTAGGGCACCGACTCGCGCTCGTAGCACCGCCCCTCGAGCACCACCGCCCCGTTGCGGGTCCGCAGGTCGGCGAGGAAGCGCCGCACCAGATCGGTCTTGCCCATCCCCGACGCACCGTGGACATGGACCGTCACCGCCTGGCCGCGCCGCACCGTCAGGAACGCGTCGCGCAGCTCGCCGAGGTGGCGCCGCCGCCCGATCAGCTCCTCCTCGTCGTCGCCCGGCTCCGGGGCCCGCCGGGGGACGACGAAGAAGTCGCCCGGCGGCCGCCTCGCGCCCAGCCGCTCGAGGATCTCCTGCCCGGTCGGCCGCCCTGCGGGATCACGCGCCAGGAGGGCGTGGCAGAGCTCGGCGAGACCGCGCGGGGCATCCGGGGCGAGGCCCCAGGGCGGCAGCGCATCGCTCTGCTGCTTCGCCATCAGGATCTCCATCGGCCCGCCATCGAACGGCAGGACGCCGGTGAGCGCCTCGTAAAACACCACACCGAACGAGTACCAATCCGAGGCAGGGGTCGGCGGCGCACCCCGCGCCTGCTCGGGCGCCATGTAGGCGGCGGTCCCCGCGACGTGGTGGTCCACCTCGAAGTCGGCGAGCGGCCCGATCTCGGTGATCAGCCCGAAGTCGAGCAGCACCACGCGCCCGTCGCGGGCGACCAGGATGTTCGAGGGCTTGATGTCGCGGTGCTGCTTGCCCGCGGCGTGGAGCGCGATGATCCCCTCGGCGAGCTGCGACAGCGCCAGCCGCAGCGCCTCGACGTTCACGATCCGGGTCGCGCGCGGCGACGGCAGAGGGGGCGCGATGGTCGGCTCGAGCCCGACATCGAAGGTGTCCGCGTCGGCGCCGAGGTGCGACTCGCCGTCCATCGGCGCCCAGGCGTGCTGGAGGAAGCTGACGCCATGGACCAGCTCCATGGTGAAGAACCAGTCCCCGTCGGCGACCCCCATCTCGTGGAGGGTCACCAGGTTGCGATGGGCCACGTCGGCGAGCGCGCGGAACTCCTGCTTGAACTGAAAGACCGCCCACGGGGCGACGTTGAGGAGGGTCTTCAGCGCCACCTCCTCCTCGCGCTCGCGATCGAAGGCGTGGAACACCACACCCATGCCCCCCTGCCCGAGGCGGCGCAGCAGGTTGTACCTCGCCGTCCCTCGGAAGCCCATCGCCGTTGGATTCTCGCGCCGCGGACGCAAGGGCGCAACCCGCAGGGCGGGATCGGAGCTCGAAGGGGCGCTCATGAGGCTACGGTGCCTAGAAGAGCCGAGAAGTTCAGTGGCGCACTCTGCTGCGCTGCGGCAAGATGGGCAGATGGCGGCTGCGGTGGCGGAATCGGAAAGGCCGGCGCGGGCGCGGGTGCTGCTCGCCGACGACGACCCGCTGTTCCTGCGCACGTTCGTTCGCTCCCTGACCGCGGCCGGGCACGACGTGACCGCCGCAACCAACGGCAGGGAGGCCGCCCTGCTGCTCGGCGGGCAACCCTTCGACGTGGTCGTCAGCGACATCTCCATGCCGGAGATGGGGGGCATCGAGCTGCTGCGGTTGGTGCGCGCGCGCGACCCCGATCTCCCGGTGGTCCTGATCACCGGCGCTCCGGCGGTGGAGACGGCGGTGATGGCGGTGGAGCACGGCGCGCTGCGCTACCTCGTCAAGCCGTTCGACGCGCACACCCTCGACGAGGCGGTGACGCGGGCGCTGCGCGGCCACCGGGTGGCGCGGCTCAAGCGCGACGCGCTGGCGATGCTCGGCAACCTCGGGCTCGGCCCCGGCCCGGACGTGGCGGATCGCCCAGCGCTCGAGGCCAGCTTCGGGCGCGCGCTCGATGCGCTGTGGATGGCCTACCAGCCGATCGTCCAGTGGTCGTCGCGCACGGTCTACGGCTACGAGGCGCTGGTGCGAACGCGCGAGCCCGCCCTGCCCCACCCCGGCGCGCTGTTCGACGCCGCGGCGCGCCTCCACCGCCTGGAGGAGCTCGGGCGCACCATCCGCCGCATGACGGTGATTCCGATGCCGCAGGCGCCGCCCGAGGCACACCTCTTCGTCAACCTCCACCCGCACGATCTCCTCGACGACATGCTGCTCGATTCCGATTCGCCGCTGCTCCCGATCGCGCCGCGCGTGATCCTGGAGATCACCGAGCGCGCCCCGCTCCACGAGGTGAAGGACGCCTTTCTGCGGATCGCCGAGCTCCGCAAGCGCGGGTTCCGGATCGCCGTCGACGACCTCGGCGCGGGCTACGCCGGCCTGATCAGCTTCGCGCAGATCGAGCCCGACGTGATCAAGCTCGACATGGCGATCATCCGCGACGTCGACCGCGCCCCGACCAAGCAGAAGCTGGTGCGCTCGATGGTCGAGCTGTGCCGCGAGACCAACACCCTGATGGTCGCCGAGGGCGTCGAGACCGCCGCCGAGCGCGACACCCTGATCGGCCTCGGCTGCGACTACCTCCAGGGCTACCTGTTCGCCCGCCCCGGCGAGCCCTTCCCGTCGCCCACGTTCTAGATTAGAGCGTCCGGGTACACTGGTCGACGCTCCGGCCGCAGCCGGCTCACATCGACTGGTAGATGATCCGGTCCCAGGCGTTGCTGCCGTTCAGGCCGGAGGTGTTGCCGCAGCGGTAGCCGCCGTTGATGTTCGCGCCGCCGGTGTGCCAGCACAGCCGCAACTCGGGGTTGGTGTTGTTGGTGTCGCAGCTGTTGAGGGCGAGCGCGTCCCCCTCCTTGGCGAAGCCCCAGGAGCGGGCGGTGCCGAAGTACCAGCCGACGCCGTTGGCGTTGTGCGGGGTGTTGCCGGCGTTGGTGGTGTCGAAGATCACGTCAGCGCGCGGGGCCATCGCCGCGATGGTGAGGGTGGCCGCGTTGGTCGGGCGGCAGGCGAGCATCAGGTAGCTGCCGGTGCACTTCTGGAGGATGGTGGCGATCGGCGTGGCGGCGTTGGCGTACTGGTCGATGTAGCACTGCGACCAGCCGCCGAGGTTGTTGATCGCCAGGTTCTGCTGCACCCCGACGAAGGTGAACAGCGTGCCGCAGGCGCCGTTGGCACAGCTCGGCGCGTTGTTCGGGCAGACGTTGCCGCACTTGCTGCAATTCTTGGAATCGGCGAGCAGGTTGCTCTCGCAGCCGTCCTTCGCGTCGCCGTTGCAGTCGAAGTAGCCCATCTTGCAGCTGCCGAGGGTGCACGCGCCGTTCATGCACCCCGCGGAGGCGTTCGGCAGGTTCATGCACGACTTTCCGCAGCCGCCGCAGTTCTTGCCGTCCATCAGCACCGGGACCTCGCAGCCGTCCATCGGGTCGTTGTTGCAGTCGTCGAAGCCCCACGTGCAGGCGGTGGCGTAGCAGCCATCGGCGCAGGCGGAGATCGCTCCTGGGACGGCGCACTTGGTCCCGCACATCACGCAGTTGTTCGGGTCGACGTGGAGGTTGGTCTCGCAGCCGTCGGCCGGGTTGGCGTTGCAGTCCCCCCAGCCGCTGTCGCACTTGCCGGCCAGCGCGCACTTGCCCGCCGCACACATCGCCTGGGCGTGGACGCCCTTGCACACGTTGCCGCAGGCGCCGCAGTTCTGCGGATCGGCAGCGACGGACGCGCACAGCTTGTTGCAGCACTTCGATCCGTTGGGGCAGCGCTGGTCGTCGACGCACCCGGGGGTGCAGTTGGCGATCGCGTCGCCGCCCACCTTGCAGAAGCTCCCCATCGGGCAGTGGGCGTCCTCGGTGCAGCCGACGCAGTGATTGGTGGCACTGCAGTGCGGCGTGAGGCCGACGCAGGCCGGAGAGCAGCCGCCGGCGCCCGCATCGGCGGCGGTCGCCGCGTCGACGGGATCGAGCACGCAGGCACCCTGCACCGGATCGCAGCTGGTGCCGGCGGAGCACTGCGGACAGGGGCTCTGGGTCGGTGCATTGCTGCAGGCGAGCAGGAAAAGGGCGACGAGCGGAAGCACGACGATGACAAGGCAAGTGTTACGCATGCTTCCCTCGGCTAGTAGGACGGGCGTGATCGTACCACGGGAGGTCCCGGTAGAGGTCACCCGGCGCAGAGTTGAGTTCGTCGCCGCGCCGGCGCCCGGCATCGAAGGTGGCCTGGATGCGCGGCTCGCTGGCGTAGTCCCAGATCGAAACCGGCAGCGGCGACCTCGGGGCGATCACCCGCACCGACGGTGGCAGCGGGCGCCAGGGGGTCGGCCGGGTGAGGATCGCGACGCGCTCGGCGTGCGGCGAGGCGAGGCGCAAGGGCACCGACTCGACCACCCCCCCGTCGATGCCCGGGCGACCGCCGATGCGCGGCAAGGGCGTGAAGGGCGGGAAGGCCGACGAGGCGAGGATCGCGCTGACCAGCTCTTCGGGGCCCGAGAGGTCGCGTACGTTCACGACGTGGGTGTCGATGAAGCGGGTCGGACGCTTGGTGATCCCGGTCGCGGCCGCGAGCAGCACCGTCAGCATCGGCGAGCGCAGCGGCCCCACACCGACGAGAAAGCGCAGGCGCGTGGGGCTCTGGCAGAGCATGGCGAAGCGCGCGGGGGAGACGCACTCCAGCACCGCGTCGCGGAACATGGCGAGGTGAGGCGTCGGGCGGCGACCGCGCAGGAGCTGGCGCGGATAGAAGTTCCGCGGGTTCCCCCGCACCCGCCGCGCGAACAGCCCGTACGCCTCGCCGTGGATCCCGAGGGCGTGTGCGCAGGCCATCGCCGTCGAGGCGCTCACCGCGCCGATCTCGTCGAAGGGGCCGAGCACGTCGCCCGCCACCTCGAGAACACCGAGGGTGAAGAAGGTCCGGCAGCCGCCGCCCTGGAGCAGGAGGGCGCGCTTGCGGTGGGCGGGCACGAGGCTCAGGAGGCCGACGCCTGGGCGATCCAGCCCTGGTAGGTGCGCTGGCTCGACGAGTCCATCGCCACGATGCGCATGCAGAGGTCCGTGCCCCGGTCGGTGGCGATGGTGCGCACCAGCTCGACATCCGCCTGCACGCGGTCGGTGCCGTCGCTCCTGCGGAGCGTCAGCGAGATCAGCGGGTCGCTGCCCGGCGTGGTCCACGGCTCGTTCGCCGCCAGGCGCATCCCCGAGATCGAATAGTCGACCACCGCGAGCAGGCGGAACGGCGCGGGCGCGGGCAGGATCCCGTGGAGATCGCGCCCCGGGAAGCGCGGCCCGACGCGCCGCTCGCTCGCCACCGCCTTCGACGTACCGTTCTTGCCAGCCGACCGCGCGACCATCAGAAGGTGCCGCACGATCGCGCGCAGGTGCGCGATGTCCACCGGCTTGTCGATCACCAGGTTCTCGACCTCGTCGAGGAACGCCGCCGCGCGCGGGTGGGTCGCCCCGCCCGTGAGGAACACGAAGCGCCCCGCCAGGTCCGGCAGCTCCTGCGAGGCCCAGACGAACACGTCCTGCCCCGAGACCTCGGCCATCGTGAGCTCGCACAGCACCAGCGCGAAGTCGTGGTCGCGGCCGAGCAGCTCGATCGCCTCGCGACCCCCGTAGCACACCACCACCTCCCAGTGGCGCGCGAGATCGCGCCGCAGCGCCCGTGCCACCGCGGGCTCGTCGTCGATCAGCAGGATCCGCTGGTGCGCATCGCCCGGACGGGGCGCGCTCGGGCCCGCCGGCTCCCCCGCGACCTCCTCGACAACGATCGCAGGCGGCGGCTCATGCTGACTCACCGCCGCGGGCAGCCGCACCTGGACGCGCGTGCCCCGCTTCCCGTCGCTGTGTACCTCGATCCGGCCACCGAGCGATTCGACGATGTTCCGGCAGGTGGACAGCCCGAGACCTGATCCAGCCCCGGGCGGACGGGTGGTGAAGAAGGGCTGGAAGAGGCGCGGGAGGTGCTCCGCCGGGATGCCGGAGCCGCTGTCCTCGACCTCCAGGATGACACCCACGGGGCCGGCTGCCCCCCTGTCCGTGGGCGGAGGGCCGTTGCCCGCCCCCGCGCGGAGCGTCACCGTGACCTCGTGGTCGTTCCCGTCACCCGCCTCGATCGCCTGGGCGGCGTTGGCGAGCAGGTTGAGCACGAGCTGTCCGAGGCGCCCCTCGTCGCCCATCACCTTCGGCACCGCCTCGAACCGGCGGGTGATCCGCGCGCGATACTTGAGATCGTGTCCTGCCAGCCGGAGCGCCATCTCGACCACCTGCGCGAGATCCACCGGCCGGTGCTCCAGGGTGGTGCCGGTGAACTGCCGGAGGTCGCCGACGATCGCCTGCACCCGCAGCGCGCCCTCGTAGGCGTCGTTGACCTGGCCGAGCAGCCCGTCGAAGGTCGCGCTGTCGAGCGGCGATCCGATCGTGCCCACCAGCGCCGCCGCCGCCTCCTCGCCGAGCAGCTCGCCCAGCCGCGCCCGCAGTGCACGCACCCGCTCCCCGAGGAGGGGCAGGTTCTCGACCATCAGCTGCAAGTTGGCGCCAATCGCAACCAGCGGGTTGTTGATCTCGTGGGCCACGCCGGCGATCAACGCCCCGAGGCTGGCCATGCGCTCGCTGCTTGCGAGGCGGGCGTGGAGCTTCCGTCGCGGGTCGCCGTCGCGCGCGATCGCCAGGATCGCAGGTTCCCCGTCGAAGGTCAGCGGCGACGATGCCAGCTCCACCAGCACCTGGCCGCCGCTCCGTGCCAGCAGCCGGACCTCCACCGACGGCGCCGGCGGGCCCACCTCCCCCTCGTGCCGGAGCCGCATCACCTCGTCCGCGACCAGGCGGCGATCGTCGGCGTGGATCACCTCGAGCAGCAGCAGTCCCACCAGCTCCTCGCGCGGTGCGCCGAGCAGCTCCGCCATCCGTCGGTTGACGAACCGGAGGCGGCCCGCGCGATGGACCGCGATGGCGTCGGGCAGCGCATCCAGCAGCGCGCTTCCACCCGCCTCCGACCGGCCCCTCTCCTCCGCGGTCTGCCGGCGCGCGGTGAGATCCTCCTGGTATCCGGCGATCGTCCCCCGCTCGCTCGCACCCCGGGCACGCATGAACCGCAGGCTGCCGTCGCTGTGGCGGATGCGGTACTCCGCCTCGAACGCCGCGGCCAGCCCCTCGCGCACCGTCATCAACTCGAGCTCCAGGCCGGCGCGATCGCGGGCGTCGACGCGAGCGATCCACGCGTCCTGCGTCTCGCCGACCTCCTCGGGCTGGCAGCCGATCATCTCCACCCAGCGACGGGAGGGACGGAAGCGACCCGAGCCCACGTCGAGCTCGAAGGTGCCCACCTCGAGCGCGTGGCGAGCGAGAAATTGCGCCCCTCCCCCCGCGGAAAGCGGATCAGCCACGAACCACCGACGGAGCCGCCATCACGTCGCAATGCCTCCCTGTCTCCGCGCCACCAACCGACGGCGCATCATTTCGCGCGATTCTCCTGGCCGATTCTTCGGACCACGCGGCCGCCTTGTCAAAGTGTTTTTCGCAGAAAAGTGATATCAGGGGCCGTGCGCCCGATCGAAGCGGAGCTGCTCTCGGGGAGCGCGCTGTACCGGCGGGTGGTGGGCGAGCGCATGGCCGGCGCCCGGGAATCGGTGTGGATCGCCACCGCAAACGTCAAGGCGATGATGATCGAGCAGCGCGGGAAATGGCGGCCGGTGGTCGATCTCTTCTCGTCGCTGGCCGCGCGCGGGGTGGCGCTGCGCCTGCTGCACGCCGAGCTGCCGTCGCGGCCGTTTCGCGCCGCGTTCGACCGGCAGGCGCGCCTCACGGAGGGCGGGCTGGCGCTCAAGATCTGCCCGCGGGTACACTTCAAGGCGGTGATCGTCGACGGCGCCTGGATCTATCTCGGCAGCGCCAACCTGACCGGCGCGGGGCTCGGGGCCAAGGGGGACGATCGGCGCAACTTCGAGCTCGGCCTGTGTACGGAGGACTTCGCGATCATCGACCGGGTCAGCGCGCTCTACGAGGCGGTGTGGAGCGGCGCCGAGTGCGGGCCCTGCAAGGTGCGCGATTTCTGCCCCGATCCGATCGGGCCTCCCGACCCGCCCCCGTCGCTGGTGAAGCTCGGGAGGGCACGCAGAATCGGCCGGTAGGGTGCCTGGAGCGCGGGGCTAGTCGAAGATCGCGACGTTGACCTGGCGGGGCAGCCCGGCGGCGGCATGGGCGGGGCTGGCCACCGAGGAGAGGATCGCTTCCCTCGACTTCACGGCGCGCGGCAGGTACCTCGCGGTCAGGATCTCGAAGGCGGGGAGCTTGCGCAGCGGAGCGAAGGCGGAGTCGAGGAGCAGGTCGGCCTCGACCTCGTACTCCTTGATCGGGATCAGCGTGTCGACCTTGGCGAGGCCGCGCTCGAGCTCCACCATCGCCTCGGCGGTCTTGCCCTGGAGCGAGAGGATCCCGGCGCGCTGGATGAAGGTGTAGGCGTAGCCGCCGCCGCACGAGACGTCGCTCTGCGCCAGCGTCCCGAGCGCGGCCTCGAATTGACCCTGCTTCGCCTGCGCCAGCGACATGCTGTTCAGCGCGTGGCAGTCGCCCGGTCGGAGGGCGAGCGCCTTCCAGTAGGCCTCCATCTCGCCCGGGATATCGCCGCGCCGCCGCGCCACGCCGCCCAGGTTGTTGACCGCGTCGGGACGCGCGGGATCCATCGCCAGCGCCGCGTTCCAGCGCTCCTCGGCCTGCTGGTTCTCGCCAAGAAAGTAGTGCGCGAGACCGATCCAGTTGAGGTTGTCGTAGTCGAGGGTGTCGGTCTTCTCGGCCGCGGTGAGGGAGTCAATCGCGGTCCGCAGCTCCGCCGCCAGCAGCGCCTGCTGGCCGCTCTCAATCAGCTGCGACGCATCCGCCTTGTCGCTGTCGTCGCTGTCATCGTCTTCGTCGTCGTCCGCGACATCGACCACCGGTAACACGTTCGGCTTGAGCGGACTCAAGGCAAACGCCACCAGGCCGTCCTCTTGGGTGTCGATCGCGACGGCCTTCGCCCGGGGCGTCCGGACCCGCTTCACCGCCAGCCTGTGCTGTTCGACCTTCATCGGCGCCGTGCGGCGGACCAGCAGCGAGTCGGATACGCCGCGGATTGTCGCGCCCGTTCCGGCGGCCAGCCTCGACGCGCCGGCCGGCGGCGGCGTCGGGTCCAGCGTCACGCGCAGGAACTTCGCCTGATCGGCGCCGAGCGCCACCGCTTCGCCCCAGCGCGGGCTGGATCCGTCGCCCCACTGGCGGACCAGTCGATAGCCGAAGCCGGCGAACAGGGCGAGGAAGGCGATCCCGAAGAGACCGGCACCGAGATAGAGCCACGCGTGATCGCGCTCCAGGCGCAGCACCTCGAAATCGACATCGGTCCCGCCGATCACCAGGCGGCCGCAGCCGACGCCGAGCGCGCGCTCGAAGCCCCCACCAACGCTGACTGCGCCGCCATCGATCGGATCCTCGCCCGGAAACTCGATCCGCTCGGCCGCGCCCGCAGGGACGTGAATCCGGAAGCCGCCGCGACGCCGACTGAAGCGCACCAGCCGATCCGTCTCGCCCGGAGCGACGACCGTGGCGGACGAACCGGCGCCGACGCGCACCGTGCTCCGCCCCTCGTGGACGACATCCTCGACGACATCGCCCTGCCAGGTGACCCTTATCCGAAGTGCCAGCGCCATGGCCTGTTCTACGCGCCTCCCGGGAATTCGATCCCTGATCGGTGGACTTTTCTCCCAGCCGCAGCGTAGCCCGAAGCGACGAACCCGTGAAGCGTGCTCTTCCGCCGCGTTCCGCCGCGGCACCAGAAGGTGCGCACGCCCGGTGAGCTTGCCATCCGGCCTCACAGTGAACTGTAAGCATTTGATTATATTACAGAATTTGATTATTTTGACAAGTGAGGTTCCGCTTGAACCGCGCGCGCCGAGTGATCTACTATCGTCCGCCGGTTTCTCCCCACCCGAGCCGAGGTCGCCCGCCGATGAAGACCGAGATCCTTCACGCTCTGCACATCCTCGAGTCGGAGCCCAACAACACCGACGCGCTGGCGCAGCTCGCCGCGGCGGCCGAAGGCGGTGGGAACGGCAAGAGCGATCCGGCGGCGGCGCGGTCGCTCGGCGAGGCGCGACGCATCCATCGCGAGCGCGGCGACTTCGAGCTGGTGGTGCGGCTGTGCGACCTCGAACTCGGCTGGGAGAAGGACCCCTCCCATCGGGCCGAGCTGCTGTTCGAGCGCGCGCAGGTGCTGGACAGCGAGCTCCTGCGGGAGCCGGAGGCGGAGGCCACCTTCCAGCGCGTGCTCGTCGAGAAGCCGGGCCACGAGGGGGCGACCGAGGCGCTCGGGCACATCGGGGCGGTGCGCGAGCGCTGGCAGAAGATCGTCCAGAAATACCTCTCCGAGGCGGGCGGCGGCGCGGACCGGCAGCTCGCCAGCGGCCTCTATCTCTCGGCCGCGGAGACCACCTGGAAGTACCAGCCGGGCGCGGCAGAGATCGAAGTGCACCTCCGCAAGGCGCTGGAGGTCGACGCCAAGAACCGGCGCGCCGCGACGCACCTCGAACGCCTGCTCCGCAGCGCCGAGCGCTGGAGCGATCTGGCCGCGCTGATCGAGCAGCGCAGCGACGGTGCACCCTCCCGCGACGCCAAGGTGGCGCTGCTGGTGACGCTGGCGGATCTGCAGCGCGATCAGATGAAGCGGCCCGACCTCGCGCAGGAGACAATGACCAGGGCGCTCGCGCTCGATCCGGCGAACCCGCGCGCGCTGGCCGCGCTGGTCGACGCGCTCACCGCGCTGGAGAACTGGCAGGGCCTGCTCAAGACCTACGAATCGGCGCTCAAGGCCCGGCCGCGCGGCGAGGCCGAGCTGGCGATCCACATCCAGATGGGGACGGTGTGGTGGCGGCAGCTCGGCAACGGGGATCAGGCCGAGCCCTTCTTCGCCAAGGTGCGCAAGGTCGATCCGGGGCGGCCGGCGATGCTCTCCTTCTACCGGGCCTACCACGGCGAGCGCAACGAGACCGCCAAGCTGCTCCAGGTGCTCGGGCAGGCGCAGAAGGTGGCCGAGGATCCGAAGCGGCGCCTCGCGCTGGGCATCGAGATGGCCGAGGTGGCCGAGGCCTCGGCGGGCAACCTCGAGAAGGCGATCGACATCTGGAAGGGCATCCTCAAGCAGAGCGCAGGAAACCCCGATGCCGGCATTGCGCTGAAGCGGCTCTACATTCGCGCGGAGAAATGGAACGCGCTGCTCGAGCTGTTGAAGGAGCAGATTGACGCGCTGCCGAAGGACAGCCCCGAGGCGATCGCCGAGCGGGTGAGCCGGCTGCTCGAGGTGGTGGCGATCTACCGCGACCGGCTGAACCTCGACGTGATGGTGATCAACACCTACAACACCATCCTCGCGATCGCCCCCGGCAACGAGGCGGCGCTGGCGGCGCTGGGGGCGAAGTACGAGCAGATGGGGCGCTGGAATGATCTGATCGGCGTCCTGCAGCGCAAGGCCGACGCCGCGCCTCTCCTCCCCGAGGGCAATCACGAGAAGACGGCGCTACTCCGGCGCATCGCCAGCCTGTGGATCGAGAAGTTCGGCAATCACAACCAGGCGGTCAAGCCGCTCGAGGAGCTGTACGCGCTCCTTCCCGGCGATCCCGAGGCGGTGGCGCAGCTCCGCGATATCTACACCCGCCGCCGCGCCTGGCGGGCGCTGGTCGACCTCGAGCGCAAGGACCTGGAGCGCCCCGCAGGCCCGAAGGGAGCCGACCGGCGCGCGAAGCTGATCGAGATGGCCAAGCTGGCGGCCGAGCGGCTGGGGGACGCGCACGAGGCGATCGCGCTGTGGAACCGCCTGTTCGAGGACAACCCCGAGGACAACGATGCGCTGGTCGCGCTCGCGGCGCTCTACGAACGCGAGAAGCGCTTCCCGGCGCTGGTGGAGGTCCTGCGCCGGCAGAAGGCGCGCGCCACCGACGCCAAGGGGGCGATCCCGCTGCTCGAGAAGATCGGGACGCTGTGGGTCGAGCGGCTGGGCGCGCCCCACAAGGCGATCGAGGCGTACCAGGAGATCCTCCGCCTCGCGCCGAACCAGCAGAAGGCGGTGCGCGTGCTGCGCGAGCTGTTCGCGCAGGCGGGGGACTTCGAGCGCCTGGAGGCGCTGTACGCCGAGCACGGGCAGTGGGAGGAGCTGTGCGAGACCCTCCTCACTGTCGCCGAGCGGACCCCTTCGCCCGCCGGGGACAACGCCCTCAAGATCCGTATCTACCAGCGCGTCGCGGAGATCGCCCAGCGCCAGCTCCAGCAGCCCGACCGCGCGGCCAAGGCGTTCGAGCGCATCCTCGCCGTCGACCCGCAGCACCTCGGCGCCGCCAACGCGCTGATCCCGATCTACCGCGGGACGGAGAAGTGGGCGCGCCTGCTCGCCACCTACGAGATCCTGCTCGGCCACGCGCTGGAGGAGGATCAGCGGCTCGCGCTGCACGCCGAGATCCGCATGCTGTGCGAGGAGAAGCTCGGCTCGAAGCAGCTCGCCTTCTCGTGGTGCGCGCGCGCCTACGAGCTGCGCCCCGACGACGCCGCGCTCGCCGCCGAGCTCTCGCGCCTGGCCCGGGAGGCCGACGCCTACGAGGAGCTGGTGGTGATCTACGCCGTCCAGGTCGAGAAGGTTGCGGAAGGCGCGGACAAGGTGGCCCGCTACCGCCAGCTCGCCGATCTGATCTTCCACAAGCTCCACCGCGCCGACGAAGCGCGCCCCTACTACATCGAGGTGCTGAAGCGCCTCAGCGACGACGCCGAGTCCGGCGCGGCGCTCGAGCAGATCTACACCCAGGCGGCCAGCTTCCCGGACCTGCTGGCGCTCTACCGCGGACGCGTGGAGCGGATCGGCAGCGATCCTGCGACCTCTGCGCAGCGGATCGACCTGTGGTTCAAGATCGCCCAGATCGAGGAGGAGAAGTCGGGCGAGCTCGACTCGGCGGCCGAGAGCTACCAGCGCATCCTTGGCGAGGAGCCCTCGTCGGCGAAGGCGCTGCGGGCGCTGGAGCGGATCTTCGGGGCGCGCGGCAACGCGGGCGGCCTGGCCGAAGTGCTCGCGAAACAGCTGGATCTGCTGCGTGACGACGTCGCGGCGGAGGTGGCGATCTGCTACCAGCTCGGCGAGCTCCACGAGATGCACCTCGCGCAGCCGGAGCGCGCGCTCGACTACTACCAGCGCGCCTTCGCGCGGCAGCCGGCGCACCGTCCCACCGTCGCCGCGCTGGAGCGCTTCCTGGCGGCCGGGAGCCCGGGTCGGATCGACGTGGCGCGACTGCTTGCGCCGGTCTACGAGCGCGCCGACGAGGCCGCGCCCCTCGCCGGAGCGCTCGCGATCCTGCTCGAAGCGGCGGCGGGTGACCGCGACGAAGAGCTCGGCCTCCTGCGCCGGCTGGCGCTGCTGGTCGGGCGCCGCCTCGGCGAGGCGGAGCGCGCCTACACCTACTGCTCGCGCATCTTCACCCTCGTCCCGGCCGATCCCGACAACCGGCGCGAGCTGACCGATCTGGCAGACCTCCTCGAGCGCCACGAAGATCTCTCGCGGCTCCTCACCTCCGCCGAGGCCGCGGCGATGAAGGCCGAGCAGCCCGAGCTGGCGCGCGATCTCGCCTGGGAGCTCGCCACCCTGCTCGACGAGCGCCTCCACCAGCCGGCGATCGCCGAGCAGGCGTGGCGGCGGGTCCTGGAGCGCGACCCCCGGCACGACGGCGCCTTCCGCGCGCTCGAGCGCCACCACCGCGCCGACGAGAACTACAAAGAACTGCGGCTGCTGCTGGTCCAGCGCAAGGAGCTGGCCCTCGAGATGACGGAGCGGCGCGAGCTGCTGTTCCAGATCTGCGACCTCGACGAGGGAGTGTTCGAGGACGCGGAGGCGGCGGCTCGCACCTACAGCGAGGCGCTGGAGGTCGATCCGGCCTCGCAGCGCGCGTTCAAGGCGCTCGAGCGAATCTATTCCCGCGCCGAGAAGTGGCTCGATCAGGACGAGCTCTACGAGCGCGCTGTGCCCTACGCCGGGAAGGCCGAGGAGCGCGCCCAGCTCAAGCTGAAGCGCGCCGATCTGCACGCCCAGCGTCTCGACGATCCACCGGGCGCCTGCGACCTCTACGAGGAGGCTCTCGGGGAGGACGGCAAGAACGACGGGGCGCGCAAGGGAGTTGAAAAGCTGATGAATCGCCCCGAGTTGCGGCTTCGGGCGGCGCGCATCATGGAGCCCCTGTTCGCCGCCGACGAGGCGTGGGCGAAGCTGGTGCAGGTGCTCACCGCGCAGCGCGAGAAGGTCGAGGGGCGCGAGGCCGTGGAGCTGCTCGCCCGGATCGCGCGCCTCGTCGAGGACAAGCAGGGCTCGCGCCAGCAGGCCTTCGGATCGTGGCGCGAGGCGCTAAGGCTCGATCCCACCGACGAGGCGGTGCGCACCGAGGTGGAGCGGCTGGGCTGCGCGCTGGAGCGCTTCGCCGAGCTCGCCCAAGCGTGGGAGGAGGCGGAGGCACGCTGCGAGCCGCACGATCTGCTCCTGCGAGCGGATCTCCTGCGCAAGGCGGCGCTGCTCTACGACGCCCAGATCGGCGACGCGGCGCGCGCGCGGGCGGCGTGGCGCCGGCTGCTCGACCTCGACCCGACCCGCCTCGAGACGGCGCGCCCCGCGGCCGAGGCGCTGGCGCGGCTCTACGAGGCCGAGGAGGCGTGGCCGGACCTGATCGAGGTGCTCCGGCGCCAGGCGGAGTGGGCGGACCCGGGCGAGCCCCGGAAGGAGTTCCAGCGTCGGGTCGGGCTGATCCAGGAGGACCTTGCCTCCGACCTCGCCGCGGCGGTGGCGACCCATCGCGAGATCCTCGACGCCGACCCCGAGGACCGCCCCGCGCTCGACGCGCTGGAGCGGCTGCACTCGGCGCGCTCGGAGTGGAGCGACCTGTGCGAGATCCTGCGGCGGCGGGTCGAGCTCTCGCGGGACTCCGCCGCCAGGCGCGACCTGCTGTGGCGCATCGCCGAGCTCACCGAGCAGAGATTGCACCCCGGGCAAGTCAACTCCGACGTACTCGCCGGCTACACCGCGATTCTCGACGAGCAGCCGGAGGACGTGCCGACCCTGGACGCGCTGGCGCGGCTCTATCAGGCGGCCGACCGCTCGTCGGACCTGCAGGAGGTGCTCGAGCGGCGCCTCGCCCTCGCCCGCACCGGCAGCGAACGGGTCGGGCTCCTGGGACGGCTGGCGTGGCTGCTCGAGAGCAAGCTGTCGCACGCCGATCAGGCGCTCGACCGATTCCGCGAGATGCTGGCGGTGGAGCCGGACAACACGGCGGCGCGAGCGGGCCTCGAGCGGATGCTGAGGGACGACGAGCTGCGCCTGCGCGCGGCCGAGGTGCTGGAGCCGATCTACGAGGCCAAGGGCGGCGATCTGGAGATGCTCTGCCAGCTCTCCGAGCTCTTTGCGGAGCACTCCCCCGACCCCCACGAGCGGATCGCGCGGCTGCGCAAGGTGGCGCGCCTGCGCGAGCAGGGCGGAAACCCCAAGGCGGCCCTGGACGCGCTGTCGCGGGCGTCCCGGATCGCCGTCGCCGAGAGCGAGCTCGGCCAGCTCCTCGACGGGATCGAGCACCTGGCGGGTCAAACCGGGATGCGCGCCGAGCAGGTAACGCTCTACCGCGAGCTGGGCGCCGACATCCTCGACTCCAAGGTGCAAGAGCGGGTCTACCTCGCCATCGCCTCCGAAGCGCGCACACTCGGCGACCGCGCCACCGCACGCGACTATTTCCGGCGCGTGCTCGACGGTGCGCCCGAGCACCCGAAGGCGCTCGACGCGCTCGAGTCGCTCTACCATGAAGGGCGCGAGCTGGAGCCGCTGCTCGAGATCTACAACCGGCGCGCCGATCTCGCCCAGGGCGACGACGAGCGCCGCCGCCACTACCTCGCCCTCGCAGCCGGGGTGTGCGCGAAGGATCTCGATCGCCCGTCGGAGGCGATCGCCTGCCACGAGCAGATCCTGGAGCTGTTCCCGTCCGACCCGGAAGCGGCGCAGCGACTCGAGGAGCTGTACCAGCAGGGGGCTCGCTTCGCCGACCTGGCCGATCTCCTCGAGCGGCGAGTGGGCTTCGCGGACGACCTCGACGAGGCGGTGGCTCTGCGCTTTCGCCTCGGCCAGCTCTACGAGAAGGAGCTCTCCGACAGCGACCGCGCCGTCGACAACTACCGTGCCGCGATGGGCGGCGACGCGGATCACGTCGGGGTGATCGGCGCCCTCGAGCGCTTCCTCGACGACGCCAATCACCGCGTCGACGCGGCCGAGGTGCTGGAGCCGGTCTACGCCTCCCGCCACGACTGGAAGGCGCTGATCCGGATCTACGAGATCCGGCTCGAGGCGGCCGACGATCCCGCGAAGCGCCTCGGCCTGACCCGGCGGATCGCCCGGCTGTACGAGGAGCAACTGGAGGATCTGGAGGCGGCGTTCCGCTGGTTCGGCAAGGTGTTCCGCGAGGCGCCGGCCGACCGCGGGATGCGCGATCAGCTGGCGCGGCTGGCCAACGTGCTCGGGCGCCACGCCGAGCTGGCGGTGGTCTACGAGGAGTACCTCGCCGAGACCTACGAGGAGACCCCGGCCTCGATCGAGGTCCTCCGCACGCTGGCGGCGCTCTACGACGGCCGCCTCGGCGCGATCGACAAGGCCAAGGTCTGCTACAAGCGGCTCCTGGCGGCCGATCCGAACGACGGACAGGCGTTCCAGCTGCTCGAGGCGTCGCTCCTGCGGGCCTCGCGCTGGCAGGACCTGCTCACCGTCTACCGCGACGCCACCGAGGGCGGGATCGACAACGCGGCGCGGAAGGTGCTGCTGTTCAAGATCTGCGACCTGCAGCAGGCCAAGCTGAAGGACCCGGCGGCGGCGATCGACGCCTACCGCGCCGTGCTCGACGTCGACGGCGAGGACGTGCGGGCGATCACCGCGCTCGATCACCTCTACGTCGAGGCGAAGCGCTGGCACGATCTGGCGGACCTCCTGCAAAGGCGCCTCGAGAAGGCCGACGCGGCTCAGCGCAGCGCGCTCAAGCTCCGCCTCGCCGCGCTCCACGAGTTCGAGCTCGACGACCTGCCGTCGGCGATCGACGCCTACGAGGAGGTGGTGAAGCGCGATCCGCGGCACAAGGACGCGATCGCCGCCCTCGAACGGCTGATCATGGACCGCGACCAGCGCTTCCGGATCGCCCAGATCCTGGAGCCGATCTACAGGGTCCACGATCAGTGGGCGCAGCTGGTGGTGATCTACGGGGCCGAGCTGGAGTTCATCGACGACAAGACCCGGCGCGTGGCGCTGCTCCGCGAGATCGCGCGCATCCACGCCGAGCGCGGCGGAGATCTCAAGCTCGCCTTCAGCGCCCTGGCGCGGGCCTGGCGCGAGGAGGCCCCCGACGGGAGCTGCGAGCAGGAGGCCGATCTCTACCAGAACCTGTGCGACCTCGCGGTCGATCTGAAATGCTGGGACGACCTCGTCGCGGTGCTCGAGCAAGCCGTTGCCGGGAGCTACGACTACGACCTGGTGGCGCGGGTCCATGCGCGGGTGGCCGACATCCACGATCGGCGGCTCGGTGACGCGGCGGCGGCGGTGGAGAGCTGGCGCAGGGTCGTGGGCGTGCGCGAGGACGACGTCGGGGCGTGGAAGGCGATCGAGCGGCTGCTCGGCAGCCTCGGGCGGCACGCGGAGCTGGTGGAGGTGCTGGAGCGGCGCGGCGAGCTCTCGCACGACCTGATGGAGCAGAAGGCGCTGGCCTACCGCACCGCGGACCTGCACGAGCACACTCTCCGGCAACCCGACCGCGCGGTCGCCACCTGGCGGCACATCCTCACGCTCGACGAGAACGACCGCCCCGCGCTCGACGCGCTCGCGCGGCTCTACCAGGCGCGTGGCGCGCACCGCGACCTGGCGCTGATCTACCAGCGCAAGATCGAGCTGGCGTCGACGGACCAGGAGAAGCGGCCGCTGCGCTTCGCGATGGCGAAGGTGTCCGAGCACCAGCTCGGCGACGCCTTCGAGGCGATCACTGCCTACCGGGCCGTTCTCGACGGTGACGCGGGCGACGTGGAGGCGCTCCAGGCGCTCGAGCGGCTGTACGAGAAGGAGGGGCAGTGGCGTGACCTCCTCGATGCGCTCGACCGGCAGGCGTCGCTGGTTCCGGCGGCAAAGCGCGGGCAGGCGGAGCACAACCTCCTGCGCTACCGCGCGGCCCGCGTGCAAGAGGAGAAGGAGGGCGAGACGGCGTCGGCGATCGACCGCTACCGGCGGCTCCTCGACGACGCGCCCGACCACGAAGGCGTCCGCAAGGCGCTCGAGGCGCTGGTACGCAGCGAGGAGTCCCGCGACGCGGCGGCCGCGGTGCTCGATCCGCTCTACCGGATGCGCGAGGAGTACCTGCCACTGGTGGAGCTGCTCGAGCTCAAGCTGACGGCGGAGAGCGATCCCTCGTCGCGGCGCGCGCTCTTGGCGGAGATCGCCGAGATGCACGAGATCGGCCTCGAGGACGCGGGCGCGGCCTTCTCGGCCTGGGGGCGACTGATCGCCGAGTCGGCCGACGACGAGACGGGCTACGTGGAGCTGGAGCGGATCGCGGCGCAGCAGTCGTCGTGGGGCGAGCTCGCCGGGCTGTACGAACAGCGCCTCGACGCGGTGTTCGATCCGGAGGTGCAGCGCCTCCTGGCGCTCAAGCTCGCCGACCTCTACGAGCGCCGGCTCTCCGACGAAAAGAAGGCGATCTCGCGCTATCGCAAGGCGCTCGATTTGCCGGGCGACGAGATGGTCCCGCTCAGCGCGCTCGACCGGCTCCTGGCCGGCGCGGGTCAGTTCCGGGAGCTGGCGAAGGTGGTCCAGCAGGAGGCGCAGGCGGTGAACGATCCGCCGGCGCAAGCCGAGTTCCTGTTCCGGCTTGGCGAGCTGAGACGCCTCGAGCTGCGCGACGCGGAGGGGGCGCTGAGTGCCTACCGCGACGCCCTCGATCGCGAGCCGCGCCACCTCCCGACCCGCGCCTCCCTCGAGGGCATGCTGGGCTCGGACCGCCATGCCCCGCAGGTGCTCGACATCCTCGAGCCGCTCGCCGAGACCGACGGCGACCACGCCAAGCAGGTCACGCTGGCCGAGGCCCGGCTGCGCCTCACCGTCGGGAAGCCGGAGCGATCGGGCCTGCTCCAGCGGATCGCCGAGCTGTGCGACGAGGAGCTCGACGATCCGGTGCGCGCGCTCGACGCGCTGTCCCGTGCGCTCGCGGAGACGCCCAACGACGGACCGCTGGCCGAGGAGGTGGAGCGGATGGGCGCCGAGGCGCACCGCCCGGGGGACGCGGCGGCGGCCTTCGAGCGGGTGCTGAAGGCGGGCGTCCACGCCGAGACGGCGAAGGAGATCGGCCTCCGCGCGGCGCGAATCTACGACAAGCTGGGCGACGATCCGCGGGCCGAGGTGCGCTACCTGGCGGTGCTCGAGATCGACGCCGAGTCCGGCGACGCGCTGCTGGCGCTGGAGCGGATCTACCGCCAGGCGAACGCGTCGGCGCGGCTGTGCGAGGTGCTGGGCAGGCGGGCCGCGGTGGAGATGGACCTGGAGGGGAAGAAACAGCTCCTCGCCGAGGTGGCGAAGCTCTCGGGCGGGCCGCTCGGCGATCCCGCGGGCGCGGTGGCGGCGTGGCAGAAGGTGCTCGACGGAGACGAAGGCGATCACGACGCGCTCGACGCGCTGGCGTCGCTGCACGAGCAGGCGAGCCGCTGGAACGACCTGGTGGCGGTGCTGGAGCAGAAGGCGCGCTTCACCGACTCCACCGCCGACCAGATCGCCATGAAGGAGCTGTGCGCGTCGCTGCACACCGAGAAGACCGGCGATCTCGACCGCGCGGTGGACGCCTACCGCGATCTGCTCGATCTGGCCCCCGAGTCGCTCTCCGCCCTCAACGCGCTGGAGGATCTGCAGGCCAAGCGCGGCGACTGGCTGGCGCTGCAGGAGGTGCTGGTGCGCCACCTTGGTGTGGTCAAGGCGGGCAAGCAGCAGGTGCCGATCCTGCGACGGCTGGCCCAGCTCGCGATCGAGAAGCAGAAATCGCCCGAGGACGCGCTGGCCTACTACCAGCAGATCGTCGAGGTGGACCCGAAGGACGGCGAGGCGCGCGCCGAGCTCGAGGCGGTGCTCGAGCAGACCGAGAAGTGGTGGGACCTCGTCGAGGCGCTGAAGCAGCACGCGGCGCAGGCGGGCACGGCGGGCGACAAGAGCCGGGAGGTGGCGCTGCTGGTGCGCGCGGCGGACGTGCTGGAGTCGAAGCTGGACTCGGCGGGATCGGCGACCGAGCTCCTGGAGACGATCCTGGCGCGCGATCCGCGCAATGTGCGGGCGCTCACCTCGCTGGCGAAGATCTACGAGGCGGCGCACGACCTCGATCGCTGCAAGCAGACGCTGGAGCGGGCGGTGGCGCTCTCGCCGGGCGGCGCCGATGCGGCCGAGCTGTTCTACCGGATGGGCCGGCTCGAGGAGGAGCGGCTGGGCGCTGCGGAGGGCGAGGCGGCCGCGGAGCGGTGCTACCAGAGCGCGTTCGAGGCCGACGTCGGTCACGCGGGCGCCGTCGAGATGCTCGAGCGCGCGGCGCGGCGCCGGAACGAGTGGCAGCGGGTGGCCGATCTGGTGGAGCTCCGCAGCGAGCGGCTGGCCGATGCCGACAAGCGGCCGCTGCTGCTCGAGCTGGCGAAGATCCACTCCGAGAAGCTCGGCTCCCCGATCGGTGCGCTCCCGTTCCTGGAGCGCGCGGCCGACCTCGCCCCCGAGGACGTGACGGTGATCGAGCCGCTCGCCGACCTCTACTTCGCCACCGAGCGGTACGTCGACGCGCTGCCGCTCTACCGGAAGCTGATCGACACGATCGGGAAGGGGCGAAGGAGCAAGGACGTGGCGCGCTTCCACTACCGGATGGGGGCGATCGCCGAGTCGGGCGGCAACGCGCGGCGGGCGCTCGAGAACTACCAGGCGGCGCAGCAGATCGACCCCAGCCACGCGCCCACGCTGGCGGCGCTGGGACGGCTGTACGCGGCCGAGAGCGAGTGGGAGAAGGCGCGGCGGATCTACCGCTCAATGCTGCTCCAGAACCTCGACCCGCAGGCGGGCATGAGCAAGGCCGATGTCTACTTCGCCCTGGGCGAGATCCACGAGAAGGTGAACGAGGCGCAAAAGGCGGTCGGCATGTACGAGCGCGGGCTCGAGCTCGATCCCGCCCACGGTCGTTTGCGGGAGGCGCTGGCGAGGGTCAAGGCATTGCGATAAAGTGGGCCCCATCATGCGTGTGATCCTCCGCTCCCTGGTCGTGGTCGCGCCCCTCCTGCTGCTCGCCTCGGGCGTTGCTGACGGCAAGCCGAGGAAGAAGAAGCCGGACCCGATGGAGGCGGTGCCCGACATCGCGCCGCTGCCCGACAAGAAGGCACCCGGCGCGGCCTCCGCGATCGACCCGAAGACGCTCCACTCCCTGACCGTGGAGTGCGCGCCGCCGGGCGCCGACGTGTTCGTCGACGGACAGATGATCGGGAACGCGCCGATCGAGATGCCGGTGCCGGTCACCGCGGGCGATCACACGATCAAGGTCGTCAAGCTCGGCTACGCGCCCTTCATCGACGTCTTCTCGGCGAAGACCAAGAAGGTGGTCAAGCTGGAGATCGAGCTGGTCCCGATCTCGGGCGTGCTGCACGTGACGGCGAACATCACCGGCGCGCGCGTGCTGATCGACGGGCGCTATGTCGGCGAGGCGCCGGTCCACGTGGAGATGGACGTCGGGGCGCGCGCGGTCCAGGTCGAGAAGGGCTGCTACAAGGAGTTCTTCTCGAACGTGCTGGCGGTGGCCGGCAAGGACGACACCATCGACGTCAAGCTCATCGAGCTGCCGCAGGACGAGACCAACCCCTGCTACGTCAAACCGCTGCCGCCCGCGAAGTGGTTCCAGAAGAAGTGGGTGTGGGGCGTGCTTGCCGGCGCGGTGGTGCTGGTGGCGGGCGGCACGGTCGGCGCCATCTTCGGAACCCAGAAGGCGGAGTTCTGCTCCACCACCGACGCCTGCTTCAACCTGATGACGAGCGCCCTCGCGACCTGGTAGCTCAGGCGCTCGCCCGGTAGCGCACCACCGGATTCGCCGATTTCGTCAAATCCTCCAGATTCGCGATCTCCAGCCGGCCGCGCTGCGACAGCCACTCGACGTGCGCTCCCGCCTCCTGCAGCGCCAGCAGGCGCCCGTAGCCTGCCTGCGGCCCGAACAGCTCGCCCGCCACGTCGGCCAGCGTCCGCGACTCGCCGCACAGCGCGCGCACCTTCTCCAGCCGTTCGCGATGGAAGGCGACGATCTCCGCGATCCGCCGATTGAGGTCCGGGATCGGCTCCTCGTGGCCGGGGAGGGCGAGATCGATCCCGGGCAGGCGGTGGGTGCGCTCCAGCGATTCGAGGTAGGTGCCGAGGCCGGTGTAGGGAGTGATCGACTCGGGCGATTGATGGGGCGTGATCCGCGGCAGCACGTGGTCCGCGGTGAGCAGCACATTGTCCACCTGGAGGCAGATCTGCCCAGGGCAATGGCCCGGCGCGTGATGCGCGCGCATACCATTGACCTCGTCGCCGTCGACCAGCAGCCGATCGACCGGAACCGACTTGAAGAGGTGCTTGGTGAAGACGTACATCTGCTCGAGCTCGACGCGATCGGCCTCGCTCACGCCGGCGCGCTCGAGGAACACCCGGACCTGCATCGCAGCGACGACGATCCGCTCCTCGAAGCCGGTGACCACCCGCCCGTCGAGCTCGTGGACGTGCACCCGCGCGCCGCGCTCGCGCCACGTCGCCACGCCGCCGAAGTGATCGATGTGCCCGTGGGAGAGCACCACGTCGCTCACCCGGTCGAAGGCGGCCGGCTCGCCCCACTCGGTGCGGAGGACGGCGGCGGCGCGGGCGAGCTCGTCCCGGGTCTGGGCGGTCTGCGATCCGACATCGAACAGCGTGGTGCGCGCGCCGTCGACGATCAGGTAGAGGTTGTTGACGTGCTCGGGGAAGGTCTCGATCGGGATGAAATAGATCCGGACCCCGCTGGCGGCGGTGAAGCGGCGCACCCCGCACACGCCGAATTGCTCGCGGTAGGCGGCGCGATCCCCCCTGCCCGCGCCGATCGCCCCGAGGGCCTTGACCCGCGCCGGAGCCTCACCGCCCACCTCCGCGGCGAGCGGTCCGAGGTGCGCCTCCACCTCCTCCGCCGAGCCCGGTGCGCCCGCGAACAGCGAGAACTCCACCGCCGCCATCCGCCGACGGAGCTCGTGCCGGGGTTTCGCCACGCCGCCGACTCTATGCGATCGCCCGCCATGGTTCCACCGGTGGACAACCTGCTTCGATGTCACCGAATGGAAACGTTCCTTGACTTGCCGCCGCGGCGGCGGTACCCGGGATCGGCGTGCCAGCCCCGCGATCTCCGCGCCCCGCCACGCCGTCGAAGCCGCCGCCGCAGCAGCCCGGGCCGGCGACCGCCATCATCAACGGGCTCCAGGCCCTCTATCCCGAGGCCCACTGCGAGCTGGTCTTCGCGAGCCCCTTCCAGCTGCTCGTCGCCACCATCCTTTCTGCCCAGTCGACCGACAAGATGGTCAACGCCATCACCCCGGGTCTGTTCACACGCTTCCCCGACGCTGCCGCGCTCGCCGCCGCCGATCCCGCCGAGGTGGAGCGGCTGGTCGCGCGCACCGGGTTCTTTCGCCAGAAGGCGAAGAACATCGTCGGTTCCGCACGCCTGATCACCACCGTGCACGGCGGCGAAGTGCCACGGACCATGGAGGCGCTTTGCACCCTCCCGGGCGTGGCGCGCAAGACCGCCAACGTGGTCCTGGGAAGCGCCTACGGCATGAACGAGGGCATCGCGGTCGATACCCATGTCACAAGGCTCGCCGGCCGCCTGGGCCTCTCCAGGCACACCGACCCGGTGAAGATCGAGCGCGATCTCGTGGGTCTCTTCCCGCGCGAGCGCTGGACGCAGCTCGGCCACCAGATCATCTGGCACGGCCGCCGGGTCTGTCAGGCACGCAAGCCCGCGTGCCAGTCGTGTACACTGGCGCCACATTGCCCTGCGGCGGGCCGCGTGTAGGGGAGAACACCGATGATTACCGATCCGAGGATCGAAGCGTACTTGCTCGACCTGGCGCCCACCCACGACGCGGTGCAGGCGGACATGGAGCGGCTGGCCGCGACGCGGGGCTTCCCGATCGTCGGTCCGCTGGTGGGGCGGCTGCTGATGCAGGTTGCCCGCTCCGTCGGGGCCCGCGACATCTTCGAGATGGGCTCGGGGTTCGGCTACTCGACGCTGTTCTTCGCCCGCGCGATGGACGACAGCGGGCGAGTGGTCCACACCGACCTCGACCCGAAGCTCTCCGCCGAGGCCCGCCAGCTGCTCGGGCGCGCCGGACTGGCCAGTCGGGTGACCTTCGAGGTCGGCGACGCGCTCGAGGTGATCACCCGCTACGCGGGGCCCTTCGACGTGGTCTTTATCGACGTGGAGAAGGTCGACTACCCGGCGGCGCTCGACCTGGCGCGGGTGCGGGTGCGTCCCGGTGGCTTCATCATCACCGACAATGTTCTCTGGCGTGGGAAGGTGGCCGACGCACCGGAGACCTACGACGCCGAGACGCGCGCGGTCGACGCCTACAACCGCTCCGCCTTCGCGGCGCCCGATCTGCTGACCACCATCCTCCCGCTCCGCGACGGTGTGGCGCTGCACTACAAGACCGGCGAGACGCCGCGCCGCACCCGGCCCTCGTCGCCGCGCTTGATGGCTCCGACGCCGCGCTCGCTGCACCCGTCGATCACGATCAAGAAGAAGTGAGCGGGCGCGAGTACCCCGCGCGGCCGGTGATCGCGGTCGGGGTGGTCCTCCTCGACGGGGATCGCGTGCTGCTGGTGCGCCGCGGGGCGGCCCCAGCGGCCGGAAAGTGGAGCGTCCCCGGGGGCGGCGTGAACACCGGCGAGACGCTCCGCGACGCGGCGGCGCGCGAGCTGGCGGAGGAGACCGGGCTGGCGGCGACCCTCGGTCCGCTGGTGGAGGTGGTGGAGCGGGTCCACCGCGACGAGGCGGGCCGGGTGCGCTTCCACTACGTGATCCACGACTACCTCGCCACCGCGCCGCGCGGCACCCTGGCCGCCGCCTCGGACGCCGACGAAGCGCGCTTCGTGCCGATCGCCGACCTGCGCGATCTCGACACCACCTCCGGGCTGGCCGAGGTGATCGATCGCGCGCGGGCGCTCCGCGACGGCGGCGAGGGGAGCCGCTAGAGCACCGAACGGTTTGAGAGTCGAAGCGAGGCGCAGACATGCGGAGCAGATCGTGGCGCACCCCCGGAGACGCGACCGAGGCGTACTCTCTGTACGGTGAGGGAAGCGGCGAGGAGGTACGCCGCGAGATGCCCGCAGGGCTGCGCCGCAGCCGGGTTTCAAACCGTTCGGTGCCCTGGTACTACTCGATCACATCCTTGACGGGCCGCGCGGCAGGTTTTCGGCGTCCACCACGCGGCGACACAGCGGGCACGTCCCCACCCAGCGCAGGAGCACCTGCTGGAGCTGACGCCTCACCCTGGGCAGGGTCCACTGCGTCTTG
>SHYY01000227.1 GCA_009692555.1 Myxococcales bacterium | reverse complement strand
ACCGCATCGCCCGGGGCTCCGCGATGGAGTGCAAGGCGATCGTGGATGCCTTCGCGGTCCTGCAACTCGCCTTGGAAGACACTCGGCGACAGGCCATGGAGTTGCTGACCCGCATCGTGGAGATGCTCACGCGCTTGTGCCGGAGAGGTCATCCCCCGCGCGCGAGTGCCACTGAATCGACTACGACTACGACTACGACTCCGTGAGCGGAGGGACCCCCTTCTCCGTTAAGCACCCAGGTTAGCCCCGGTTCTCTGTCCGAATCGCTCGGACGTTCCGCCTCCGCGTCGACGTGCTCGCCGTCAGCTCGCCGTCTCCTTCGAGTGACCCGCAGGAAAAGTGTTTATATGATCAGCATTGCGTCTAAGCTGCGCCGCGAACCACCAGGAGGTTCCCATGCGCGCCCTGCTTCCGCTGCTGCTGCTGCTCCCTCTCGCCGGCTGTCCCCAGCTGCTCGCAGGCGTCGGGCCGACCGGACCCCACGCGGTGCACGGGAGCTGCCGCGGCGACTTCGGCCAGGGCGAAACGGCCCGCGGGTTCGCGGCCTTCATCCAGGCCACCGACGCCTTCATCTCGACCGCCAACGACATCGACGGGCGCCTGCGCTCCATCTGCGGAGGGCTCGGGCGGGATCTGGGCATGACCGATAGCGAGCTGGGCGGCGGCGGTACGGCGGCGGTGTGCGGGCAGGCCAACGCGCGCCTGCGCTACGAGGTGGCGTCGCTGCGTACCGCCCGGGTCAAGCTCCGCTTCGAGACCACCGAGCCGGTGTGCCGCACACGCGTCGACGAGTATCGCCAGTGCATCGAGAAGTGCGACACGCGCATCGTGCAGAGCGGCCGGATCGAGATCCGCTGCGAGGGCGGCGACCTCCGCGGCGGTTGCGCGGGCGAGTGCCACGGGAGCTGCTCAGCGACGGTGGAGGGCCGCTGCGAGGGGGCCTGCGAGGGCACCTGCGGAGGGAGCTGCGACGGTGCCTGCAGCGGGATCTGCGATGGTGAGTGCGCCGCCCGCGACGCCCAGGGACGCTGCGCCGGCGCGTGCAAGGGCACCTGCCACGGGACATGCTCGGCCGGCTGCAGCGGCAAGTGCTCGGGCCGCTGCGTTGTCGCTGCGCAGGCCTCCTGCGCGGGGGAGTGCCGCGGGGGCTGCTCGGTCGAGTTCCGCGAGCCGGTGTGCAGTGGCCGCCTCGTGCCGCCGGAGGTCAAGACCGAATGCCGCGAGATGTGCGACACGATCCGCGTGTCGCACGAGGAGTGCACGCCGGGCGAGGCGAGGCTGCTGGTCGACGCGAGCGAGGCGGCGGCCGCGGCCGAGCGCGCCCAGACGATCGCGCTGGCCGTATCGACGCGGATGCCGGAGATTCGCGCGCTCGGCAGCCGCCTCACCGACCTCCGCGACACCGGGGAGATCATGGTCCGCACCTCGTCGGGCTTTGCTGCCGGCGCCACCTCCCTCGGGCTCGCGGCGGTGGCCTGCGCGGCGCAGGAGGCGGCCGAACTGCCGCGCGCGATGGATCAGGTCTCGGTGGCGTTCCAGGTCTCGGTGAGCTTCAGCGCCTCGGTGGAGGTCCGCTGAGCCTGGCTCAGGCGCCGCGGCGGCGATCGATTCCCAGGCGGTCGAGCTCCGCCATCACCACCTTGAGATCGTCCCACACCAGGCGCTTGGCGTCGGGCTGGCGCAGGAGGTAGGCGGGGTGGAAGGTGGGCATCAGCGGCACCCCCTCGTAGATGTGGAAGCGTCCGCGCAGCGTGCTGATCGGCGCGTCGCTGCGGAGGAGGGTCTGGGCGGCGAACTTTCCGAGGGCGACGATCAGGCGGGGCCGGATCGCGCCGAGCTGTCGCTTGAGGAAGGGCTCGCACTGCTGGATCTCGTCGGGCTCGGGGTTGCGATTGCCGGGCGGGCGGCACTTGATGATGTTCGCGATGTAGACCTCTTCGCGGGGGAAACCCATCGCGGCGATCATCCGCGTCAGGAGCTGCCCGGCGGCACCGACGAAGGGCTCGCCGGTGCGATCCTCGTCGGCACCGGGGGCCTCGCCGACGAACACCAGCGCGGCGTCCGCCTTGCCGACCCCGAAGACGATCTGCTTGCGTCCCGCGTGCAGCTTGCAGCGATGGCAATCGCCGAGGTGCTCGCGGATCACGACAAGCCCGGCGGCTCCGATCGGATCGCCGTAGGAGATCGCGGTCGCGGGTGGGGGGGGCGCAGGGGCGGTCGCGAGACCCTCACCCCGACCCTCTCCCGCACGCGGGAGAGGGAGACGATCTGCCGCTGCCGTTCCCGTTCCCGCTCCCGTCGCTGCCGGCCGGCGCGGAAGCCCCTCCGCGCCTCCCTCCTTCTGCCACTCGATCGCTCCCCTCACGCGACGAACCAGCCGGAGCATTTCTGCGCGATCGTCCTCGTCCAAGGCCACCTCCTGCCCTCTATTTCGCACGCTGGGCGGTCCATGTCACCGGCGAAGCGATCAAGATGCCCTTCGCGATCACCACCTGAGCGGAGAAGCTCCCGCCCTGCAACGCGTCGGCCACCAGATCGCCATTGCCGTCGGTGGCGCTCGCCGTGCCCGCCCAGCTGAGGTCGATCCCCGAGGGTGGCGCGAACGGCTGATCGAGGGTCGCCGCCAGCGCGTCGAGGCCCGACTCGCACGCCCCCGTCGAGTCGCACATCAGGGCTCCCGTGACCGTGCACACCAGATCTTTGATGGCGGCGCACCCGGTCAACTTGGTGGGTACACCACCGATGTTCGCCGTGCGCTGCGCCGCACCGACGATCGCCGCCAGCAGCGCCCGCGTCGTCGCCGGGAGCTTGCGGGGGGAGAGCGCCACGTCCCCCAGTGCCCGCCCCCACAGCGACGGGAGGCGAAGCGTGAAGCCATGGGAGGCGACGGCGAGGGCCGGTCCGTCGAGGGTGGCCCGGATGCCCCTCCTGGCGATCACCGGCGCGCCGATGGCGGCCAGATCGTAGCTCGCCGGGTGGGTGCCCAGGGCGCCGGCGAAGCCCACCCGCGAGAGACTGTGCGCGGCCTCCAGCTCGTCCCCGCCCGGCGCCAGCTCGAGGCGTGACGTGATCGCCGCCTGACCCACGATCGCGTCGAGATCCGCCACCACCGCCCCGAGCGCGAGAGCCGGTGCGTCCTTGGGCGTGAGGAGCGTCTCGAGCTGCCCGTCCAGCGACTCGCCCCCCGGCGCCAGGTGGAGCGGCCGACAGTCCGCCCCATCGACCGGCCCGCGCTTCAGGTTCACCGCGGCTGCGAGCGCCCCCTGGCCCTGCGCCGCGAGGGCCGTCACCAGCGTGTCCAGGATCTGCTGGGCAGGCGCCCGCGGGCAGGCCACCAGCGCCTGCCAGGCCTTCACCGGCGACGACTTGACCACCACCGGGACCGTCGCGACCACCGTCCAGGCCCCACTCACCGATGGGACGACGCGCGCCAGCGGCAACGCCACCTCCACCTGCCCGCCGGGTGGGAGGAGTCCGGCAGCGATATCGACGCACCCCGCGCCGAAGAGCCGCCCGGCACCGTCCTCGGCGCGCCCGACGAGCGCGTAGCTCATCGCCCGCAGCGTCGGGAAGCGGAGGGGCGTGGGGGTCCCGATCGGCTGGGCCTGCTCGCGCGCCGCCTTCTGCGGCGTCCCCGACGGCGGGAGCTGGGCGCACGACCGATCGTCGTAGAGCAGCGCGCGCAGCGTCGTCACCTTGTCCATCGGCCCCTTGGTCCAGGCGAGCCGCGCGTCCAGCTCGACGAAGGCGAAGCGCGAGACCGCCACGCTCCACTCGATCTCGTCCGCCCCTTCGGCGCTCGCCACGACCCGGAACGACGCCTCCGCCGAGCCCGCCGTCAGGCGGACGGCCAGCGCGCCTGCCTCGTCGGCGACCGCGCGATCGCGCGACAGCGTCGAGCCGGCCGGATCACCAAAGATCCGAAAGCGGACTTCGCCGCCCGGCGCGGGGGCGCCCGTCTCGCCCGAGAGCCGCGCGGACAGCTCCTCGACCTGCCCGTAGACCAGCCCGATCACCTGCGATCCGGCGGGCACCAGGATCTGCCTCGCCGGGCCGGCATCGGCCAGCGGCGGCGGGGGCATTCCGCAGCCCGCGAGGGCGATCGCCAGGCACGCGCCGAGTCGCATTCCCCGACGGTAACAACGGACGCGAGGGCGGTCAAATGCCCTTCCCCGGCAATGGACATCCGCGGGCCGATCGGCTACCAGCAAGGCATGGCCGAGTTCACCCACCTGCACCTCCACAGCGCCTACTCGCTCCTCGACGGTGCCATCCGTCTGCCGGACCTGTTCCCGAAGGTCCAGGAGTTCGGGATGGACACCGTGGCGCTGACCGATCACGGCAACATGTTCGGCGCGGTGGATTTCTATCAGAAGGCCAAGGAGTTCGGGGTGAAGCCGATCTTCGGCTGCGAGACCTATGTCGCCGGCAATGACCGCACGAACCGGGAGAGCCGCCGCAATCACCACCTGATCCTCCTGGCGAAGAATCAGGAGGGCTATCGGAACCTGCGGTATCTCAATTCGATGGCATTCCTGGAGGGCTTCTATTATCACCCGCGGATCGACAAGCCGCTCCTGCGCGCGCACTCGAAGGGCCTCTTCGGCCTCTCGGCCTGCCTCGGCGGCGAGGTGGCGCAGACTTTCATGAAGGAGGGCTACGAGAAGGCCAAGGAGGTGGCCCTCGAATACCGCGATATCTTCGAGCCGGGCGCCTACCACCTGGAGATCCAGCCGAACGGCCTCGAGGAGCAGCTCGGGATCAACGAGGCGTGGCGCCGCATGTCGCGCGAGACCGGCATTCCGCTGGTGGCGACCGGCGATTGCCATTACGTCAATCAGAAGGACGCCCGGGCGCACGAGATCCTGATGTGCATCCAGCAGGGAAAGACGATCCACGACGAGAAGCGCATGCACCACAAGAACGACGCCTTCTACATCAAATCGCCGGCCGAGTTCAATGCGTACTTCATGGATATTCCGGAGGCGCTGGAGAACACCGTCAAGATCGCGAAGCAATGCAATGTCGAGCTGGAGCTGGGAAAGACCTTCCTCCCCACCTACAAGGTCCCGGAGGGGTACGATCTCCCGACCTATCTCCGCAAGGTGGCCTCCGACGGGCTCGAGCGCCGCTTCCAGGAGATCGAGGCGCACCGGGCCTCCGGGACCAAAGCGCCGGACCGCGACGTCTATCGGGCGCGCCTCGCGGTGGAGCTGGACGTCATCTGCACAATGGACTTCCCGGGCTATTTCCTGATTGTCTGGGATTTCATCAACTACGCAAAACAAAAAGGGATTCCAGTCGGTCCGGGGCGCGGATCGGGGGCCGGGTCGCTGGTCGCGTATGCGCTGCGGATCACCGACCTCGACCCGCTGCCCTGGAACCTCCTCTTCGAGCGCTTCCTCAATCCCGACCGCGTGTCGATGCCCGATTTCGACATCGATTTCTGCATGAATCGCCGCGACGAGGTGATCCGGTACGTCACCGAGAAATACGGAAAGTTCAATGTCGGACAGATTGTCACGATGCATCAGCTGAAGTCGCGCGGCGTGATCCGCGATATCGCGCGCGTCATGGCGATCCCCTACGCCGAGGCGGACAAGGTCGCCAAGCTGGTGCCGGAGCCGGTGCAGGGCAAGATCCCGACGCTGAAGGAGGCGATCGAGCAGGAGCCGAAGCTGAAGGCGATGTACGACGAAGGCGGGGTCTACAAGGAACTGCTGGATATCGGGCAGTCGCTCGAAGGCCTCAATCGCCACGCCGGGATGCACGCCGCGGGGATCGTGATCTCCGAGGAGCCGCTGTGGAACTACGTGCCGGTCTCGCGGGGCCCGAAGGGCGAGATCGTCACCCAGTTCGCCAAGGACGAGGTGGAGAAGGCGGGCCTGGTGAAGTTCGACTTCCTCGGGCTGAAGACGCTGACGGTGATCGATATCGCGGTCACCCTGGTGCGGCGCGACGTGCCCGAGTTCGACATCACGACGATCCAGCTCGACGACAAGGGCGTCTATCAGATGATCGCCGAGGGTGACACGATCGGCGTCTTCCAGTTCGAATCGTCGGGCTTCAAGGAGATGTTGAAGCGACTCAAGCCGGACCGCTTCGAGGACATCATCGCCGCCGGCGCGCTCTACCGCCCCGGTCCCCTCGAGGGCGGGATGGTCGACGACTACATCGACCGCAAGCACGGCCGCCAGCGGGTCACCTACCAGCACCCCGCGATGGAGCCGATCCTCAAGGAGACCTACGGGGTGATCGTCTACCAGGAGCAGGTGATGCAGATCAGCCGCGCCCTGGCCGGCTATTCGCTCGGGCAGGCCGACCTCCTCCGCCGCGCGATGGGGAAGAAGAAAGCGGAGGTGATGGAGAAGGAGAAGGCCGGATTCCTCGTCGGTGCGGCCGGGCTGGGCGTCGATCCGAAGGTGGCGGACGAGGTGTTCGAGCTGATGGCGAAGTTCGCCCATTACGGCTTCAATAAATCGCACTCCGCTGCCTATGGCCTGGTGACCTACCAGACCGGCTATCTGAAGAAACACTACCCCGAGGAGTTCATGGCGGGGCTCCTCACCTGCGACAAGGATGATACCGACAAGGTGGTCAAGAATGTGGCCGAGGCGCGGGCGATGGGGATCGATGTGCTGCGCCCCGATGTGAACCAGTCGGCGAGCGATTTCTCGGTGGTGAAGGTACCGGCCGAGGGAAAGACCAGGGCGGTCGCGAAGGCGAAAAAGGTGATCCGCTTCGGCCTCTCGGCGGTGAAGGGGGTCGGGGAGGGGGCGGTGGAGTCGATCGCCGAGGTGCGCAAGAGCGCGCCGTTCAAGTCGCTGTGGGATTTCTGCGAGCGGGTGGATCTCAAGCGGTGCAACAAGAAGGTGCTCGAGGCGCTGATCAAGTCGGGGGCGTTCGACGGCTTCGGCCCGGCGCGCGCGCAGATGATGGCGGCGGTGGACACGGCGACGGAGCGGGCGCAGCAGGCGCAGCGCGATCGCGACTCGGGGCAGACCTCGCTCTTCGGGCTCCTCGGCGGCACCGGGCCGTCGAAGCCGCTCCCCGAGCCGGCGTATCCGGACGTCGACGAGTGGCCCGCGAAGCTGAAGCTCGGGAACGAGAAGGACGCGCTCGGCTTCTACATCAGCGGCCACCCGCTCGATCGCTTCCTGCCCGACCTCGCCCGCTTCCGCGCCACCCGCGTCGACGAGATCGACCAGAAGGAGGATCGCGCGGAGATCTCCGTCGGCGGCGTGGTGTGCGACTACCGCGAGCGGCCGCTCAAGAGCGGGAACGGGCGGATGTGCTTCTTCAGCCTCGAGGACCCGAGCGGGCAGGTCGAGGTGGTGTGCTTCTCGAAGCCGTTCGCGCTCTACGAGGAGGTGCTGAAGAGCGACGAGCCGCTCCTGATCACCGGGACGGTCAACAGCGAGGGGGAGGGCGAGTCGGTGGTGAAGAAGATCCACCTGAGAGAGGCGATCCCGATCGCGCGGATGCGCAACGAGAAGACCCGCCAGCTGACGGTGACGCTGCCCGCCGAGGGCGCCACCGAGGCCAAGATCCTCCTCATCAAGCAGGCGCTCGAGCGCTCGCCCGGGACCGTGGCGACGGCGCTCCGGCTGATCCTCCCGCGCCACTCGCGTACGGACGCGCTGCTGCCGAAGCGCTTCGCGATCACGCCCACCGACGAGCTGATCGCCGCGCTCGAGAAGGTGGCAGGCCCCGGAGCGGTGACGCTCCAGTGATCCCGGTCCAGTGGACTGGTCAGCCGGTGCGGCAGGCCCCGGTGGCGCGGGCGCTGGTGCCGCCCTGGTTGTCGCGCACCGTCACCGCGAGGAGGTGCAGGCCGAGCGCGAGCGCGCGACCCCGCGGCCGCCGCGCATGCAGCAGCGCCACCGACGCTCCGGTCGACTCCTCCCCGGGATACTCGACGTCGCACTCCAGCTCCTCGACCTCGCCGTCGACACGATCGACGCAGCCGAAGCTGGAGGGCGGCAGCTTGGCGCGCATCGTGTGCAGTCGCACCTGGATCGCGTAGCCGTCGCGCCCCTCGTTCGGCTCGATCGAGAGGAGCGTCAGCCGGTCGACGTTCTTGAACGAGAGGTCGGTGAAGATGCTCGCCAGGACATCGCCGTGCGCGTCCATCGCCCCCAGCGCCAGCTCGTGGATCCCGTCCGGGAACTGGGCGGTGTCGAGGCTGGCGGCGTAGCGATTGCCGCCGATCCGCACCAGCGGCTCCCCGCAGCGCGCACCGTCGACGAACAGCTCCACGCCGCGGAAGCCCGGGAGGCCGGCGAGCAGCACCTGGATGTCGACCGGCCCATAGACCTCGCTCAGCGGCGCGTGGCTGGCGATCCGGAAATTCACGCCGGCGCCGGGCGGGACGTTCGGGATGCGCGTGCGGCTGGCGTCTCGCGGGCTCATCGGCGACGGGACAGTCGCACGGATCGCAGGAGCCCGGCAAGCGGGCTTGTTGGTTGGGGGTGCTTAACGGAGAAGGGGGTCCCTCCGCTCACGTAGTCGTAGTCGTAGTCGTAGTCGATTCAGGGGCACTCTCGCGCGGGGGATCACCTCTCCGGCACAAGCGCGTGAGCATCTCCACGATGCGGGTCAGCAACTCCATGGCCTGT
>SHYY01000027.1 GCA_009692555.1 Myxococcales bacterium | reverse complement strand
GCGCACATCGTCGATCGTGAAATCCGGCGGCATGATCTTGACCGGGAGCGCGCACTCGCGATCCTCGAGCTTCTTCCAGCCCGGCTTCCACTCCAGGCAGTACTCGGAGTCCTTCAGCTTGCTGTTGTACATGTCGGCGGCGAACTCGGTCAGCTCGTTCCCCGTCGCTGCCTTGGTCAGCTCGAACAGTTCGGCGTGGCCGACGGCGTTGGCGTGGCAGGCCGCGGAGCACTGCGCCTTGGCGTGGAACAGCTTCTTGCCGAGCTCGATCGCCTGGACCTTCTTGTCGCCGGTGTAGTTCGGGTCGACCCCCTTCACCACCTCGCCCGGCACCTCGGCCTGCCAGCGCGGCGAGAAGGTCTTGATGTACTGCAGGGTGTTGGTCAGCTCCTCGTCGGTGATGTCCCACGGGAGCATCGCCGTGCCGTGAAGACCGCTCTTCACGATCCGCTTCATCTCGGAGTCGGGCGGGAGGCCCGGCGCCGGAACGCCGCCGAACTTGAACAGCGCCTGCGTGAAATCACGCGGCGGGGGCCGGAGGCCCTTCGACGAATAGCCCCGCCCGTCGCCGTTGTCGCCGTGGCACGGCCGGCAGTACTGCTGGTAGGCTTCGTAGCCTTTCTTCAGCGTGTGCGGCTGCACCTCCTGCCCACCGAGCTTGAGCGGGGTATCGAACTTCGCGCCACCCCACTCGCAGGAGGCGAGCGAGAGCGGGAGAGCCAGCATGAACAGGCGAGATCGCATTCCCGCTTCCTTTCAGAAAACGTAGACCGAGAGGAACATCGCCACCCAGATCACGTCCACAAAGTGCCAGAACATGGCGGAGAGGCGCACGGCGGTGTGATTCGCCGCTCCGTAGCGCCCGACGAGCGCTCCCGGCAGCAGGTACAGAATCGTCACCAGCGCCGATACAACGTGCAGCGCGTGGAACACCGTGAGCGCGTAGAACACCGAGCCGTAGATGCCGCTCGACGGATGCAGCCCAGACCGATAGACCGACACCCACACCACCAGCTGCAGCGCCATGAAGAGCGCCCCGAGGCAAAACGTGACGCCCAGCCAGGCGACCACCGGCTGCCCCCGCCGCGCGGCCACGTAGGCGCGATGGAACGTCCAGCTCGACAGCGCCAGCACCAGGGTATTCAGCGCCGGCAAGCCCAGTGGCAGGGGCTCGGTACCCGCGGGCGGCCAGCTCATCGCGCCGGTGCGGACCACCGAATACGAAAAGAACAGCGCCGCGAAGCACATCCCGAAGGCGGAGAGGAAGATCACCATGCCCACGTAGGGGCCGGTGTCCTTGCGCCGGGAATAGCCCTGGAGTGCCGTCATGGGCGGTGTGATCGCCGCGGCCATTGCTACTCCGCGGTTTCCTTGTCGGCAGCCTTGGCTCCCGCCGCCGGCAGCTCCTCGGCCTGACCGAGCCAGTCCTTGCCGGTCGCCTTCATGAACTCGGGATTGCCGAACTCATGAGCGCCCCGGAGGACGGTCGGGATCACATCGTAGTTGTGGTGCGGCGGCGGCGACGTCGTATTCGTCCACTCCAGCGTCGTCACCTCCCACGGATTCTGCGGCGCCTTCGCTCCGTAGAACATGCTGTAGAAGAAGTTGATGCTGAAGAAGATGCTCCCGAAGCCCAGCACATAGGCCGAGGTGCTGATGAACTGATTGACCGGCAGGAGGTGCTTGAAGGTCGCGTACACCGACGGGTCGTAGAGCCGGCGCTGCATGCCGCCAAAGCCCACGTAGAGCATCCCGCAGAAGATCAGGTTGATCGGGATGAACGAGAACCAGAAGTGCAGCTTGCCGAGCAGCGGATTGGTCATCCGCCCGAACATCTTCGGGAACCAGAAGTAGATCGACGCGAACGATCCCAGGAACACCGCCGCCGCCATCGTGAGGTGGAAGTGGCCGACCACGAAGTAGGTGTCGTGGAGGTAGAGATCGGTCGAGATCGTCGCGAGATACAGGCCGGTGAGGCCGCCGAGGCCGAACACGAACACCAGCCCGAGCGCGAACAGCATCGGCACGGTGAGGCGAATCTTGCCCTTCCACAGAGTGTGCAGCCAGTTCAGGAAGAAGATCTCCGCCGGCACCGAGATGATCATCGTGAGGACCATGAATCCCTGACCGAGCAGCGGCGACAGGCCGGTGGTGAACATGTGATGCCCGTAGACCACCGCCGACAGGACGCACACCGCCGACATCGCCAGCGCAGTAACCTTGTATCCATACGCGGGCTTGCGCGAGAAGAACGACAGCAGATCCGAGACCACGCCCCAGCCCGGGAGGATCAGGATGTAGACCTCCGGGTGCCCGAAGATCCAGAACAAATGCTGGTAGAGAATCGGGTCACCGCCGCCCTTGACCATCGTGCCGGCGAGGAAGAAGTGGGTGCCGACCACGCGGTCGAGGAACAGCAGGATCATTCCGGCCGCCAGCACCGGGATGAACAGCGCATTCAGGATTGCGGTCAGCCACAGACCCCACACCGTCAGCGGCATCTGGAAGTAGCCCATGCCGGGCGCGCGCAGCACAATCACCGTGGTGATGTAGTTGACCGCGCCCATCAGGGTCGAGGCCCCGGCGCAGTAGATCGCCACCACCCACAGGGTCTGCCCGACCCCGGGCGTGCCCATCGTGGTCGACAGCGTCGGGTAGGTGGTCCAGCCGGCGCCCGCCGCGCCCATCGGTACGAAGAAGGAGATCACCAGGATAATCGTGCTGACGAACATCATCCAGAAGCTGAAGGCGTTCAGCTTCGGGAACACCATGTCGCGCGCGCCGATCATCAGCGGGATGCAGAAGTTGCCGAAGCCGCCGATCATGATCGGCGTGATCGCGTAGAAGATCATGATCGTCCCGTGCATCGTGAACAGGGACGTGTAGGCCGCGGGGGAGACGATGCCGCCCGAGTTCGAGAAGATCTGCTTGCCGAGGATCGGGAAGGGCTCGCCGGGATTGGCGAGCTGCCACCGGATCATCATCGCCATCGAGCCGCCGATGAACATGAAGATCAGGCCGAGCCAGATGAACTGCTTGGCGATCACCTTGTGATCGGTGGAGAAGACGTATTTGCGAAGGAAGCTGGTCGGCTCGGGGTGGATATCGTGGTCGCCGTGCTCGCCGTGCGCTTCGTCGTGGGCCGCTGCGTGTTCGCTCATCGGACTAGCTCTCCCAGTCCCAGCCCCAGTGGGCCTCGGTGTCGGCTGCGTCGTAGCGGCGCACGGCATCGGCGCCGGCGGTTTCGAGCCACTGATTGAAGTCGGCCTGCTCCACCACCTTCAGCATCCCCTTCATCTTGTAATGATTGACCCCGCAGTGCTGGGCGCAGCCGATCTCGAACTCGCCCTTCTCCACCGCCTGGAACCAGAGCTGCGTGACCTGCCCCGGCACGGCGTCCTGCTTGGTGCGGAAGTTCGGCAGGTAGAACGAGTGAATGACGTCCTTCGACATCATCTTGATCATCACCGGAACGTCCTTCGGGATCGGCATATCGTTCCACGTCAGGATGTCGTCGGGGGTATTGAACTTCCCGTCCTTGCCGGGGTAACGCAGGTTCCATCCCCACTGCTGCGCCATCACCTCGACGGTGACGGTCTTGCCGTCGTTGGCCGGCCACTTCCAGAAGCCCTCGGTGAGCGAGTTGAACGAGCTCACCAGGAGCACGCCGTCGACCCCGAAGAAGATCACCGAGGAGATGACCGCGGTCAGGACGAGGTGGCTCCTGCCGATGCCGGTCTCGTAGTGGGCCTTGCGCCCCGGCTTGTCGCGGTGCAGCAGCGCCGCCCCGAGCATGATCCCGACCATGATGATGAACAGCAGCGTCACCGAGAGGGTCGTGACATCGAACAGCCAGTCGCCACGATGCCCATCGAGGGAGACGTCCAGCGGGCGCCCGCCGATGAACTGGGCGTGGGCGACTCCGCAGGACGCAGCGACGACGGCGGCTGCGAGCAGGAAGATGTTCCGGGGGCGCGTCATGGTGGGGTCTGGCCTCCTACCTGGTGCGTGCGGAAGGGGGAAAAAAGCGTCAGGACAATAGCGGCGGGGTTGGTGGGTGTCAAGGCGAAGTCAACGGGCGGGTGCTTAACGGGAGAAGGGGTCCCTCCGCTCACGGAGTCGTAGTCGTAGTCGATTCAGGGGCACTCGCGCGCGGGGGATCACCTCTCCGGCCCATGCGCGTGAGCATCTCCACGATGCGGGTCAGCAACTCCATGGCCTGTCGCCGAGTGTCTTCCAAGGCGAGTTGCAGGACCGCGAAGGCATCCACGATCGCCTTGCACTCCATCGCGGAGCCCCGGGCGATGCTGTAGAAGCGGGCGCCCTCCGGCGCTCCGAACCGGCCCGCTCCCTCGGCGATGTAGGGGGCATCCTCCTGGGTGGCCAGGGGGGTCGGTTGGCAGGAGGAATTTGTTGCGGGAGGAAGTTCGATTGCCGTCGCTGCGGACGGGACGACTACGACTACGACGACGACTACGACTACGTGACGAGCAAGAGCCAGCAAGAGGGCCCCCTCCGCTGTTAAGCACCCTCAACGGGCTGTCAACGGGCTACGAGGCCTTGTCGAGGCGCTCACTGGCCGTTCACCAGCTGCGCGATCCCGGCCACCAGCGCGTTGATCCCGTCGTCGCTGGCCTCGAAGTAGCCCCGGATACGGCCTTGCTGGTCGCACAGCACGAGGTGCTCCCCGTGGATGATGTCGAAGAAGCCTGTCGCGCCGCCGTCCGCGGCCTCCGGGGCAGCGATCGGCTCCTTCACCATCGCGATCTTGAACCCCTTGACCACCGCGGCCTGCATCGCATCGAGGGGCCCGGTGACGAAGGTCCAGCCCCGGGGGTTGGCGTGAAACCTTCGTGCGTAGGCGTGCAGCTCGGCGGGGGTATCGTTCTCCGGATCGACCGAAAACGAGACGAGATGGAAGGCGCGCCCGAGGTTGCGTGTGCGCTTCTGGATCTTCTCCATCTTCGCCGAGAGGAGCGGGCAGGCGGTCGGGCAGCGGGTGAAGATGAAGCTCGCCACCCACACCTTGCCGGCGAGCTGTTTCTTCTCGAATGGCTGGCCGTTCTCGTCGGTGAGCCGGAAGTCGGGCAGCGTGGAGAGCACCGGTAGCCGCGACGGGAGGTTGCGGGTCAACGATCGGCCGAGCGGCAGGCCGAAGAGCAGCCCGAAAAGCGCGATCCAGAAGAGCGGACGGCGCAGCAGGCGATGGAGTGCGGCCGGGTGGGGAGGCACGATGCGGCGTATTTAGGAATGCGGTACGCGCGCTGTCAAGGCGTCTTGACAGGGGAGGGGCGCCCGGGGCAAGTTCGACGGCGACCATGAGCGAAGACGACGTCATCTACTGGCAGGACGCTCTCGAGGCGGTGATGGCGGGACGGCCGAAGGACATCAAGTGCCCGTTCTGCCAGGAGGGCATCATCGCCGTCACGAGGCGCGAGCGCGTGACGCGGCTCGAGTGCGCGAAATGCCATCACTACATTGAGGGCCGCTTCCCGTCCGACGACATCGGCGAAGAATGAGCGAAGAATGAGCGTCTTGTTGCCGCGCGATCAACATGATAGGTTCCTCCGCGCAAATTCCTCTCGCCTGACCAGGAGCCGCCAGCCCCAATGAGCCAAGCAGCGAGCCACGCAGAGGCTTCACACGCGCCCTCCCTGACCGGGAAGGTCGATCCCCATTTCGGGACCGCCTCCCACGGCAAGCTGGGCATGTGGATCTTCCTCCTCACCGACGGGTTCGGGTTCGCAGGGCTGCTGATCGGCCTGGCGATCCTCCGGGCCGGGGCGCCGACCTGGCCGCCCAATCCCGAGCTCGACAAGCTGGGCATTCCGTTCACCGCGGCGATGACCTTCGTGCTCATCCTCTCGTCGGTGACGATGGTCATGGCGCTGGCCGCGGCGCAGGAGGGCAACCGGAAGGCGCTCTGCGGGTGGCTCGCCGCGACCGTCGGTGGCGGCCTGTTCTTTTTGATTGGCCAGGTGGTCGAGTGGAGCGAGCTCATCCACGAGGGGCTGACCGTCACCGCGGATCACTTCGGCGGCACGTTCTTCGTGATCACCGGCTTCCACGGTGCGCACGTCTTCACCGGTGTGCTCTACCTGTCGATCATGCTCCTCCTCAGCACGCGCCGGAAGCTCGACGCCAAGCACTGCAACATGCTCGAGATCGCGGGCCTGTTCTGGCACTTCGTCGATCTCGTCTGGATCCTGGTATTCACGTTCATCTACCTGATCCCCAGCCCCCCGCCCGGAGCGTGACGATGAGCGCCGCCCACAGCAGGAAGCAGTACCTCGTCGTCGCCGGCGTGCTGGCCGCGCTGACCCTCCTCGAGATCGGCGTGGTGTACCTGAAGATCTCGCGGGCCGTGATCATCGCCTTGCTGGTCGGTATGGCGGTCACCAAGGCGCTCGCCGTGGCGCAGTACTACATGCACCTCCGGAGCGAGACGAAGTACCTGCGGATGATCCTCGGCCTGCCGATGCTCTTCCCCCCGTTCTACGCGATCGTCCTGATGTTCGAGGCGGCGTGGCACACGGTGCTCTACACCGCCCGATGAACCTTCCGGCGCGCATGGCGATGGTAGCGGTCGCGCTCTGTGCGTGGGCCGGGCCGGCGCTCGCCTGCCCGAACTGCATCGGCAACGACCGGGTGAATTCGACCCTCCGTCTCGTCGGCGTGTTCATGCTCGTGCCGTTCGCGCTCTTCTTCGTCGTCCTCGGTGTGGTCCGCAAGGTCCAGCGCCAGGGCGCGACGACCGCGGCTCCCTCGTCGCTGGTCTCGGCGGCGGCCGCGAACGGTCCCGCGCCGGACCGCGTGACGATCGTCCCGCAGTAGCCGCTCGATCTGGTAGATTCCTGCGCGTGAGTCTCCCCGGTCGCCTCCTCGATCTCGCCCCGGCACGCCTGTTCGTCCATCGCTCGGGGCAGGGCGCGCCGCTGGTGCTGCTCCACGGCTTCCTGGTCTCGCACTGGTACTTCCGCCCGGTGATCGCGCCGCTGGCGGAGCGCTTCGAGGTGATCGCGCTCGACCTCCCGGGCCACGGTGAGTCGGACAACCCGCCGCCCGACCGCTTCGGCTACGACTTCCCGGCGATGGCCGATCTCGTCGTCGCCGCGCTCGACGCGCTCGGTGTCGGGAAGGTGCGCCTCTACGGCCACTCGATGGGCGGCGGGATCGCGCTCACTCTCGCCGCGCGCCACCCCGACCGCGTCGAGCGGCTGCTGCTCGAAGATCCCGCGGTCTACCCGCTGCCGATCTCCCTCGAGGGCCGGCTGGCGCTCCTCCCCGGGATCGGCCCGTTCCTCTTCAAGAACGTCTATCGGCGGAGCGATCTCCGGAAGCACCTCCGCAACGCCTACCGCGACCCCACCCTCGGCACCGAGGAGCTGATCGACTACTTCTGGGAGCGCTTCAACCGCGCCGGCGCGCGCGCCGCCTACTACGCGACGCTCAAGTATCTCGGCTCGCTCGCCGACAACACCGGTGACCCCGGGCGGATCACCGCGCCGACGCTGATCGCCTGGGGCGAGGAGGACCGCATCATCCCGCTCGCCCACGGCAAGCGGCTGGCGCGGCAGATCCCGGGCGCGCGCCTCGAGGTGATTCCCGCCTGCGGGCACTCCCCGCACGAGGAGCGCCCCGACGAGCTGCTCCGCGTCGCGCTGCCGTTCCTGCTCGGCGAGGACGGCGCCGGCCCGCAGGTCGTGGGCCCGTCCGCGTGATCGACCCGCCGAAGGCGGCTCCAGGTCCCCCGGGCGCGGCGACCGAGCCCACGGCGCCTGGCCCGCCACGCGTCCTGGTGGTCGACGACTCACCGGCGATGCGGCAGCTCCTGTCGCTGATCGCGGGCGCCAAGGGCGCCGAGGTGGAGGAGGCTCGAGATGGCGTGGGCGCGCTGAAGGCGCTCTCCCGGGCGCGCTTCGACCTGGTGTTCCTCGATCTCAACATGCCGGTGATGGACGGCCACAAGGTGATCCAGCGCATACGCGATGACGCCTCCCTCGCCGGCACGCGCATCGTCGTGGTCTCCACCGAGGGGGCCGATGCTGCGGTGCAGCACGCGCTGGCTCTGGGCGCCGACGGGTACCTCAAGAAGCCGGTGCAGCGCCGCGCCGTCGAGGACGTGATCCGCGGCGTGATCCAGGGCGCGAGGCCGGGGCGGGCGGCGGGACGTGCCCCCGCGCGCTGAGCCTAAAAGGCCCGCCGCAGGCGGCACCACAGCGTCCCCTGGGTCTTCGGGGGCTGACCCGCGCGGTCTGCGGATCCGGCTCGCCGGGCTCTCCGACCGCGCGGCCCTGGCGGCGATGTGGGGCGAGATGGCGTCGCTGCACGCGGGCATTGCGCCGGGCTTCTTTCGCGCGCCGCGCGGCACCGAGCACGCCCTGTGGGAGGTCGATCGCGCCTCGCACGGCGCCGATCAGGCCGTGCTGGTCGCCGAGCGCGACGGGCGCGCGGTCGGCTTCGCCCACATCGCGATCTACGAGACGCCGCGGTCGCCCGCGATGGTGCCGAGGCGACGCGCGCAGGTGGAGGAGATCCTCGTCGCCGGGGAGGAGCGCCGCCGCGGGATCGGCCGCCGCCTCGTGGTCGCGGCGACCGAGTGGAGCCGCGCGCGGGGCGCCGATCAGATCCTGCTCACGGTGTGGGCGGGCAACCCGGCGGCGGAGGGCTTCTACCGCGCGCTCGGCTTCGGCCTGGTGAGCCAGGTCCTGTCGCGCGATCTCTGACCGTGAAACGCCGGGGCACCGCCACGCCCGCTGCGACGAGAAATCGGCTGCCCCTGCTCGTGCTGGGGCTGCTGTTCCTGGGGGCGCCCACCGTCGCCAGCGCCGGCGATCCGCTCCGCACGTGGCGCACCCTGGAGAGCGCGCACTTCGTCATCTCCTATCACGACGGCGAGGAGCCCCTCGCGCAGCGCCTCGCGGTGGTCGCCGAGGACGCCCACCGGAAGCTCGTCCCGCTCTTCGATCACGCCCCGCGCCAGAAGACCGAGGTGGTGCTCAGCGACGAGACCGACGATGCGAACGGCTACGCCACCGTGCTTCCGTACGCCAACCTGCACCTCTACGCCACCGCCCCCGACGATCGCTCGGAGCTGAACGACTACGACGACTGGCTCTCCGAGTTGATCATCCACGAGTACAGCCACATCCTCCACACCGACACCATCCACGGCGTCGCGCGCGTCCTGAACTGGGTGCTCGGCTTCGGCGAGCGCGGCACCCTCTACGCCCCCAACACCTCGCAGCCCGCCTTCATCCTGGAGGGAATCGCCGTCCTTCACGAGAGCGGCCTCACCGGCGGTGGGCGCCACCGCTCGTCGCTCTACGACATGTGGCTGCGCACCGCCACGCTCGAGGGCAAGCTGCAGCGCCTCGATCAGTTCTCGAACGGCCCGCTGCAGTTCCCGCGCGGCGGCTCGGCGCACTTCTACGGAGCCGCCTTCATCCGCTGGGTGACCTCGCGCTACGGCACCGACCTCTGGCGCAGGCTCTCGCACGACTACGGTGGCGCCTGGATCCCGGGTGGCGTGAACCGCGCGCTGCGCCGGATCATCGGCCGCACCTGGAGCGATCTCTACGTCGACTTCCGCGCCTCGCTGGAGGAGAAGTACCGTCGACAACGCGATGCGATCGCCTTCCTTGGGATCACGCCGTCGCGCGCGCTCACCGGACCACGCGACGTCGCGGTGCGCCCGATCTTCACCCGCGATGGCCGCGAGGTGATCTGGTCGGACTACGACAACGCCTCGCGCCCCCAGCTTCGCCGCGTCGCCAGCGACGGCAGCGGCCGCCCCCGCACCCTCCTGGAGGTCGACGCCGCGGGGGGATCGACCCTCTCCCCCGACGGTGGAACGCTCTACTTCGACGCCGGCGACATCCACCGCAACATCTACTTCTACCGTGACCTGTACGCGCTCGATCTCGCCACCGGCGAGAAGCGCCGCCTCACCAGCGGCCTGCGCGCCGCCGAGCCCGACCTCTCTCCCGACGGGCGCACGCTCGCCTTCGACGTCAACGACCGCGGCTCCCGCTCGCTCGTCACCATGCCCGCCGCGGGCGGCCCGCTCACCTACCTCCTCGGAAAGCGCGACGATCTCTCGCAGGTCTACACCCCTGCCTGGTCCCCCGACGGGCGCACGCTCGCATTCTCCTGGTGGCGGGACGGCGGCTACCGCGACCTGTGGACGATCGACGTCGCGACCCGCGCGCTCACCCGGATCACCGCCGACCGCGCGATCGACATGGATCCACGCTGGTCCCCCGACGGAGAGCTGATCTATTTCTCGTCGGATCGCGGCGGCGTCTACAACCTCTACGCCTTCGAGCCGGCCACGCAGCGCACCCTCCAGGTGACCAACCTCGTCGGTGGCGCCTTCGACGTCGCGATCTCCCCCGACGGGCGGCGCGCGGTCTACGTCGGCTTCGTCGCCGACGGCTGGCGCCTCGAGACGATCGATCTCGATCCCGCCACCTTCCGCCCCGCTCTCCCCGCGCTGCTCGATCGCCCCGATGTCCCGCTGCCCCCGGGTGGCGCAGGCCTCCCCTCGCGCCCCTACCAGCCGCTCGCCACGCTCTGGCCGCGCACCCTCAGCTTCACCTTTTTTCCCGACGCCTTCGGCCAGACGATCGGCTTCCGCCTGGGCGGCAGCGACGTGGTCGGCCAGCACGCCTGGGCGCTCGGCGTCGACTTCAGCCTCGCGCGCTGGGACGCGATCCAGGCCTCGGCGATCTACGTCTACCAGCGCCTCTTCCCCACCTTCACCCTGAGCGGCCACCGCACGCTCACCCGGCGCGGCGGCCTGTACGTCGACGGGATCCAGCGCGCCTACATCGAGGACGACTACTCCGCCACGGCCGCGGTGACCCTCCCCGTGGTGCGCCGGCTGGCCGAATCCTCGACGCTCAGCTTCGGCTACAACTTCGCCTACCTCCGCCACGTCGATCGCGATCAGGTGCCGCTCGATCCCGACCTGATCACCACCCGCCTGCCGGAGACCGGCCGCGTGGCGTCGCTCGGGATCACCTGGGGCTGGTCCAACGTGCGGCGCTACACCTTCTCGATCAGCAACGAGAAGGGGCGCCAGCTCGGGCTCCGGCTGTCGCTGGCGCTGCGCGGCATCGGCTCCCAGCACGAGGTCTACTCGGCCTCGTGGAGCTGGACAGAATATGTCACGCTGGGCGCGCGCCATGTGCTGGCGCTCTCCTACGCCGGCGGCCTCGCGGGCGGGGATCTCCGTCGCCGTGGTGTCTTCTCCGTCGGTGGCTACGCGCCCCAGCCCGATCCGCTGCGCTCGCTGGTCGACTTCACCCGCCCCGGCCGCGCCTCGCTCCGGGGCTATCCCTACGGCGCCTTCGAGGGCGATCAGATGCACGTGCTGAACGCCGAGTACCGCTTCCCGATCTGGGCGATCGAGCGCGGCCACGGGACGCTGCCGGTCTACTTGAAGCGGCTCCACGGCGCGCTGTTCGCCGACTTCGGGAGCGCCTTCTCCGGCGCCTTCGACCCCCGTCAGTTCCGCCTCGGCGCCGGCACCGAGCTGCGCCTCGAGACGCAGATCGCCTGGTACCTCCCGGTCGCCCTCCAGCTCGGCTACGCGCGCGGCTTCATGACCGGCGGCGAAGATCAGGTCTACCTCTACCTGAACAACCCCTTCTGATCGCCGCCCCCGCGCAGGCGCCCGAAATGCTCAACAGGCGTTCGATCGCGGCGAGGCGGTGCTAAAATCACCCTGTGACGTTGACCCTGAAAGCCCATGTGCGAGGTGGCCGGCTGATCCTCGACGAGCCCTTTGATCTGCCCGAGGGCAGCGAGGTTGACTTGGTGCCCGTCGACGAGGGCGACAATCTCGACGACGAGGATCGCGTGCGCCTGCATGCGGCGCTGGAGCGCTCGGCCGAGCAGTTCCGCGCCGGCCGGGGAATCCCCGCCGCCGATGTGCTTCGGCGTTTCGGCGGACCCGACGCAAAGTGAGAGCCTACCGGGTCGAGTTCTCCCCGGAGGCGCGTGATCAGGCGGAGAGCGTGGCGGCCTGGTGGAACGACCACCGCCCGGCCGGGCCGACGCTATTCCGCGACGAGCTGGCGGGCGCCGTGGGCAAGCTCGAAACAGCTCCCTCGGCCGGAACCGAATACAAGCCCGTCCCGCAGATTCGCCGTGTCCTGATGCCTAGATCCCGTTACCACGTCTATGACTTCGTCGACGAGGCTACCGCTGTCGTCCAGGTGCGCGCCATCTGGCACTGCTCCCGAGGGCAGGGCCCGCCATTCTAGCGCGCGCCTGGGCATCTCCGCGTCATGATCGTGACACGAATGGTCCGGACCCTCGATGTCTCTGCCGCCAGCGGGCTGGTCGCGGTCGGGGAGCAGCTCTTCGTGGTGGTCGATGACGAGCTCGATCTCGCGATCTACCGTCGCGGCGAGACCGGGCCGGGGCGCCGGCTGGCGCTGCTCCCCGGTGTTCTCCCCGCCCGTCCCGCGGCGCGCAAGGCGGCGAAGCCCGACTTCGAGACGCTGGCGCTGCTCCCCGGGGCGCTGCTCGCGCTCGGATCCGGGGCGACCACCCGGCGCGCCCGCGGAGCGCTGGTGCCGCTCGCCACCGACGGTGAGCTGCTCGGCCCGGCGCGCGCGATCGACCTCGCGCCACTCTACCGCGCGCTCGCCGGTGAGCTGCCCGGTCTCAACATCGAGGGCGCGGCAGCGACGGGCGATCGCCTGCGGCTCCTGCACCGCGCGGCGGGGCCGTCGGGCGAGAACGCGGTGATCGAGCTCGATCTCGATGGGCTCCTCCGCGACCTCGCCGACGGGTGCGCGCTCGATGGGGCGCTGCTTTGCTCGGTGCATCGCGTCGCTCTCGGATCGATCGACGGCGTCCCGCTGGGCTTCACCGACGCCTCCCCGCTGCCCGATGGGCGCCTGATCTTCACCGCCGCCGCCGAGGACAGCCCCGACAGCTACCGCGACGGCCCATGCGCAGGCGCAGTGATCGGCCTGCTCGACGACAGCGGCGTCGTCTGGATCGATCCGATCGACGCTCCGGTGAAGGTGGAGGGCGTCCACGCCACCCTCACGACGGATGGCAGGATCGAACTCCTGCTCGTCGCTGACGCCGATGATCGCGCCATCCCCGCGCCGCTGCTCGCCGCGACCCTTCCGAAGGGCCGCCGCTGATCAGCCATCAATCAGCTGGTCGATGCAGGCGCGAATATCGGGGGAGGCCCAGTTCCGGTCGGAGACCACGAAGTAGCGGACCTTGCCGTCGCGATCGATCAGGAACGACTCGGGGAACTTCTCGGTGCCGTAGCGCGGCGGCACGCTCTTCTCCTTGTCGAGCAGCACCGTCAGCGCCGTCCCCTGGGCGAAGAACTGCCGCACCACGTCCCAGTTCTCGTCGACAGAGATTGCCAGCAGACTGAAGGGCCGGTTCTTCTCCGCCGCCGCGAGCTGATCGAGCCCAGGCATCTCCACCACGCAGGTGTCGCACCAGGTCGCCCAGAAGTTCACCAGCACCACCCGGCCCCGCAGCGACGAGAGCGCCACCTTGCGCCCGGCCCAGTCCTTGAGCGTGAACTCGGGCGCGGCGGCGCCCTCGGGGCCAATCTGCCCGAGCGCGGCGCTGTGCGCCTCGGGCCGAAGCGCTGGCTCGCACACCGCCTTCAGCGCGGCCTCGCGCCCCGTGCGCTGCCTCTCCACCGCCCCCGGGAGTGCGCGCAGGAACGCCGCGGCGAGGAGCCCGCACACCGCGGTGACGACGATCCACACCAGTGGCTTCATGCGTCGGCTTGCCCGGCCAGGCGCCGCCGAAAGGCCTGCTCATCGACCCGGTACTTGGCGTGCTTCCGCCCGTCGACCACCACCACAGGCACCTCGAGACCGTGTCGCTCCGCGAGCGCGGGATCCTCGTCCACGTCGATCACCGCCAGCTCGAAGGGCGTGTCCGCACGCACCCGCAAGACGACCGCCTTCGCCTCGTCGCAGAGGTGGCACTCCCGCCGCGAGAAAATCTCCACGCGCACGCTACAGCTCCAGTCCCACGACGTGCGAGATCGCCCGCAGCGACTCCATCATCTCGCCGAATTTCGCCGGTGTGAGCGACTGCGGACCGTCGCTGAGCGCCTTCGCCGGATCGGGATGCACCTCCACCATCAGCCCATCGGCGCCGAGCGCGAGGGCCGCCCGGGCCAGCGCCGGCACCGAGCGCCAGTCGCCCGTGCCGTGCGAGGGATCGACGATGATCGGCAGGTGGGTGAGCCGCTTGATGAGCGGGATCGATCCGAGGTCGAGCGTGTTGCGGGTCATCGTCTCGAAGGTGCGGATGCCGCGTTCGCATAGCAGCACCTCGCGGTTGCCGTTCTTGATGATGTACTCGGCCGCCATCAGGAACTCCTGGATGGTCGCCGAGAGGCCGCGCTTCAGCATCACCGGCTTCTTCAGTCGCCCGACGGCCTCGAGGAGCGCGAAGTTCTGCATGTTGCGCGCGCCCACCTGCACCATGTCGCTGTACTCGGCCACCAGCTCGACGTTGGCGGTGTCGACCACCTCGGTCACGACGGGCAAGCCGGTGCGCGCGCGCGCCTCCGCGAGCAGCTTGAGCCCCTCCTCCTTCATCCCCTGGAAGCTGTAGGGCGATGTACGCGGCTTGTAGGCTCCCCCGCGCAGCACGCGCGCCCCGCCCGCCTTGACCGCGTCGGCGCTGGCGAACAGCTGCTCGCGATTCTCGACGGCACAAGGCCCGGCGATCACCCCGAAGCGCCCGCCACCGAACTGGGCGTTCCCGGCCGCCCCGGCGAGGGTGATCACCGTGTCCTCGGGCCGCCACTCGCGCGAAACCTGCTTCCACGGCTTCGAGACCGCCACCGCCTCGACCACCCCCGGATAGCGCGAAAAATGGGCCGGCTCGATCGCCCCGTCGTTGCCCGTGACGCCGATCGCCACCCGCTGCGTGCCCGGCATCGGATGCCCGGTGAAGCCGAGCTCGCGGATGCGCTCCATCACCTCGTCGATCTGCGACGGGGAGGCGTCCGGTCTCATCAGGATCAACATGGCGCGAGGGTATAGCAGATCGCGGCCCGGCGCGCGGCTCGCCGTGGGGCGCGGTCACCCCTTGTCGCCGCTGTCGCTGGAGCGGAGCTCCGCAGCCCCGTCGATCGGCGTCGCCATGTCGGACGGCGGCTTCACGCTCAGATCCTCCGGTCCGCTCAGGTCCTCCCAGCAGGAGTTGGCCGAACAGACAAGGTGCCATGTCCCGTCCCTGCACTCGATGATCAGCTCGAAGAGCAACCGATCAGCGCCAGAGCGAACCGGGCAAGGGCGCGCCTTGCGACCGTCATCGGGTCAGCGCAGGATGTCGGCGATCTTGATCGCGACGTCGGGGAAGGCTTCGATGCGCAGCGTCTCGTCGCGGCCGTGGCGAGTGATGCTCGTCCAGCCGTCGTTCGATGGGCCTCGGTACACTTCGGCCACTCGCGCGACGACGTTGATGATCCAGTATTCAGCGAAACCGGAGGCCGCATGGAGCGGTCCTTTGACGTTGCGGTCTTTCCGCAGCGACGAGTCGGCCACCTCGATGACCAGGAACGCGCGATCGGGATGGCGCTCGGAGTAGTCGGCGACCGGGACGACCGCGATGTCGGGCTCGGGCTCCGACTCGCCCGTGGCGATGATCGGGAGCTGGACGCGGACGCGCGCACGGCCGTGGAGCGCGAGGACCAGCATCTCGTTCAGGATCTCGACCGGCGAGGCGTGAGGCGGATTGTTCGGGCTTATGGCTACGATGACTCCGTCGATCAGCTCCAGCCGCTCGTCGTCGAAGAGGCCCATGCTGACCATCTGGTCGTATTCGGCACGGGCGATCCGACGGGGCTTCTCGGGGGTGATGAGGTCGAGGTTGAACACGCTTGAAGTGTAGCCCCGGCGCGAGGCGAAAAAAAGGAGCCGGGGAGATCGCCTCCCCGGCTCCTCGACGTTCATCCGGTGATTTCTAGCCCTTCTTCTTCAGCTCCGCGTCGATGATCTTCGCGAACTCGTCGAACGGATAGGCGCCCGCCAGCTTGTGCCCGTTGATGAAGAAGGTGGGCGTGCCGACGCCGCCGCCGGGCAGCGTGTTGATGTAGGCCACGTCCGCCTGGATTCCGGCCTTGTTGCGCCCCGAGTCGAGCGCGCTCTTGAACTTCGCCATGTTCAAGCCGATCTCCTGCGCGTGCTTCTCGAACGTCGGCCGGTCGAGGAAGCCCTGGTTGGCGAAGATCTTGTCGTGCATCTCCCAGAACTTCCCCTGCTCATGCGCCGCCATCGCCGCCTCGGCGGCCGGCATCGCGTTGGCGTGGAACGGCAGCGGGTAGTTGCGCCACACGATGCGGACCTTGCCGGCGTACTTCTCCTCGATCTGCTTGAGGGTCGGACCGACCCTCGAACAGAACGGTCACTGGAAGTCGGAGAGCGCCACGATCACCACCGGCGCATTCTTCGGCCCCTTCGACGGGCCATTGCCCGGATCCACCTTGATCACCTCGGCCGCCTTGACGTCATCGCCTCCGGGGGCGGGCGCCGCCGCGGGAGCCGCCGCCACGGTGTCCTTGGCGTCCTTCATCAGCTCGTCGTAGATCTTCGTCCCGGTGACGTGCTTCGCCGCCGTGAGATTGTCGGCGTTCTTGATCTCCTCCTCGATCTTCGCCTTGAAGCTCTCGAACGGCTGCGCCCCGACGAAGCTCTTCCCGTTGATGAAGAACGAGGGCGTGCCGCGCGCGCCGATCTTGTTGCCCTCGGCCATCTCGTCCTTGACCTTCTGGGTGAACTTCCCGCCGTCGAGCGCCGCCTTGAACTTCGCCATGTTCAACCCGAGCTCCGCCGCGTACTTGTCGAGCGACGGCCGGTCGAGCGCCTGCTGGTTCTTGAACAGCGTGGCGTGCATTTCCCAGAACTTGCCCTGCTCCTTGGCCGCCAGCGTGGCCTCGGCCGCCAGCTGTGCCTTGTCGTGGAACGGCAGCGGGAGCTGCTTGAAGGCCACCCGCACGTCGTTCGGGAAGGCCTTCACCACCTGGTCGACGGTCAGCTCGACGCGCGAGCAGAACGGGCACTGAAAGTCCGAAAACTCCACAATCGTGACTTTCGCGTTTTTCGCGCCTTTCACCGGCGCGTCGCCGACCAGCGCCTTGTAGACCACCGCGTCCGACGGCTGGCCGGGCGGCGCCGCGGGGGCCGCCGCCTTCTCGAGGCCGCCCTTGGTCAGCTCGTTGTAGAGGTCGGCCGGCTTCACGCCGCGCTTGAGCGCCGCCTCGGCATCGACCAGCGCCGCATCGATCGCTGCCTTGAAGGCCGGGAACGGCTGCGCCCCGCGGAGCGGCTTGCCGTTGATCATGAACGACGGCGTGCCGCGCGCGCCCACCTGGGCCGCCAGCGCCATGTCCGCCTCGATCGACGCCTTGAATTTGTGCGAATCGAGCGCCGCCTTGAACTTGCCGGCGTTCAGGCCGAGCTCTGCGGCGTACTTCTCCAGCGACGGGCGGTCGAGCGCCTGCTGGTTCTTGAACAGGAGGTCGTGCATCGGCCAGAACTTCTGCTGCTCGTGCGCTGCCAGCGACGCCTCGGCCGCCGGCGTCGCGTTGTCGTGGAAGGGGAGGGGGTTGTTCTTCCAGACGATCCGCACCTTCGCGCCGTACTCCTTCTCGACCTGATCGATCGTCCCGCCTACGCGCGAGCAGAACGGGCACTGGAAGTCGGAGAACTCGATGATCGTCACCAGCGCGGTCGACGGGCCCTTCTGCGGCGAGCCACCGACCGGGACCTTGTACACGGTGGTCTCCGGCGGCGGCGCCTTGCGCTCTGGCTGGGCGGCCGCCGCCTGGGCGGGGAGGGCCACCTGCGGCTCGCCGGTCTTGGCGCTCTTCATCAGCGCGGCGTAGACCTGATTCGGCGCCACCCCCGCCTTGATCGCCTGGTTGGCGGCGGCGATCTCCTGATCGACGATCGCCTTGAACGAGTCGAACGGCTGCGCCCCCGAGAGGTAGCGCCCGTTGATGAAGAAGGCCGGCGTGCCGCGTGCGCCGAAGCGCGCCGCCTCGGCCTGCTCCGCCTGGATCTGCGCCTTGAACTTGCCGGTCGAGATCGCCGCCTTGAACTTCTCCAGGTTGAGCCCGAGCTCCTTGGCGTACTTCTCGTACGCCTCGGCGGAGAGCTCACGCTGGTTGGCAAAGATCTTGTCGTGCATCTCCCAGAACTTCCCCTGCTCGTGCGCGGCGAGGGCAGCCTCGGCGGCGGGCATCGCGTTCGGGTGGAACGGGAGCGGGTTGTTCTTGAAGGCGAAGCGGACGTCCTTGCCGTACTTCTGCTCGATCTGCTTGAGGGTCGGACCGACCCTCGAACAGAAGGGTCACTGGAAGTCGGAGACCTCGACGATCGTCACCTTGGCGGTCGCGCTCCCCCTCACCGGCGCGCTGCCGAGGGTCATCTTGAAGCGATCGATCGAGGGGTCGACGGCTCCCGGGGGGACGACGGCGATGTCGACATCCGCGCCCCCGCCGCCGCCCGTGCTCCCGCCGCCACGGCCGTCGATCGCGCCGCGGAGGAGGAAGCCGAGGATGGCGGCGATCAACATGCCGATGATCGCTCCGCCGGTGGACATGCCCTTCGGGCCGCTGCTGCTACTGCTTTCGGGATGGTCGCTGCTCATGGGTACACCTCAATGGAAGGCCGGGCGCACCTTCGCCCGGCGTGAGAAAACGGGAGTCGGAAGCGGGGAGAATGCTATCCGCGGGGCGGGCGATCGAGGCGGGGCGAGAAGGTCCCGCGGAGGCGCCGCGGCGGGTGCTGCGGAAGCCGCACACCGACGGGGGGAACGGCGGTTCCGACGCCGCGCGCCACGAGTGACGAGGAGCCGTCGTCGAGCCGGGAAGCGGCACGGAGCGGAATGGGATCGCGTTCGCAGCCGGTGCTGCGACAGATCGATTTGTGATCGTGGATCGGACGCGCGCGCAGGCCGTAGGAGGCGCTGCGCGGCATGTCGCACGAGCCGATCATCTCCTGCACCCACAGGCTGGCCCGGGGATCGCTGCACTCGATCACCACCGGCACGACCGGCGCCGCGCAGGTGGGCCCGGCGGCCGGCGCGAGGGCCAGTGGCGGCGCGCCCGCGTCGATGAACAGCTCCTCGAACCCGCTGTCCTCGTCGCATAGCGGCTGCTCGGAGAACCCATGGTCCAGCGCCGGCGTCGTCGTCGACGCGACCGCGGCAAGAAACAGTGCTGCCCCGCTGACCATGCGCCGGTGAGGATATTCGGGCGCGGACGAATTGCAAGGGGCCCCCGCGTCCCCTACTCGGTCTTGGTACGCGGCGCGATCTTTGCCTGCTGCGCCCGATACTCCGGCTGCGGATCGAGGTCGATCGCCTCCTCGAGCATCTCCGTCGCCTCCGTCACCTCGCCGCGCAGGAGCACCATCTTCGCCTGATCGAACAGCAGCTGCGCGCACGCCACCGCGTTCACCTTGAGCGTCTCGTTGCGGTACTGCTGCCGCGACGCCTTGTCGCCGAGGACCGCCCAGGCATTGTGCGCCAGATCGATCATCCGCCCCGCGTACTCCGCGGAGACCTCGTGGGCTGCCGATTTCACGCCGTAGTCAGCCGTAAATGCATGATATGCAGCGCGAATTTGCGACGGGGCGGAGCTGTAGTGGACCCCCAGCGCCTGGAAGTGCGAGCCACCGGCGCGCCGCTCGTAGAGCCGCACCAGCTTCTCTTCCGGCGTCTCGGCGTGGCGCTCCGGGGCTTCCTGCCACTCGAGGAACTCGAGGAGATGGAGCATGGCGACCAGGCGCGCGGTCCCGAGGTCGGAGAGCCCGGCGGCGTGGTAGAGGTCGCACAGCGCGCTCTGGCCGTCGAGGCGGTGTTCGGAGAAGCGCAGCTCGGTGCCGGTGAGATCGAGCGCCGCGAGGAGATCCCGCCCGCGCGTGTGCAGCAGCGGTGCGCGGGTCTCGGGCAGCGCCTCCCGCAGCACGTCCATCGGCTGCTCGCGCAGCCAGCGCTTGAGCAGCCCGACCACCCAGTTCCAGGAGGCGGAGGTCTTCCGCGCCTGCTGCAGCTCCTCCTCATTGCCGCTGGCGAAGGCGTAGCTCGCCCGCGGCCACAGGATGGCGTCGCCGCTGGCGTCGTGTCCGCGGTCGGGGATCAGCACGCGCCCCTGCCGGAAGGCCACCTCCAAAGTGCGGGTCTCCGAGCGGGCGGTGAGGATCCCGGTCGCCCGGCAGTGCCCCAGCCAGCGCGCCAGATAGATCAGTGACGGCTCCTGCGGGGGCCGGCCGACCGAGGTGTCGGGCCGCAGCGGCTGGGCGGTCATCTCCGCGATCGTCATCGGATTGCGCAGCGGGCCGCTGGCCGGCACCGAGGCGAGACTCACCGCCGGGGTGATGGAGCGCGGCACGGGGGTCTGGGCGCGTCCGCCGATCGCGCCGATCACCTGCGGGGTGATGGAGCGCGGCACGGGGGTCTGGGCGCGTCCGCCGATCGCGCCGATCGCCTGCGGGGTGACCGGGCGGGCGACGTTCGCGGGCTGCGGCGTCAGCGACGGCGTGACCGGACGGGGAGGGGCAGGCAGCGGCGTCCGCGGCGCTCCCCGATAGCGCGCCGCCGCCTGCGCCGCCGCGTAGTGCTTGGAGGTCCAGTTGGTGACCTGGATCAGCGCATTGTCGCCGACGTGCGAGAGGATCTGCCCGCGCAGCGAGAAGTGTGTCCCGTCGGGGAGCGAGAGGCGGAACGGGAACTCTTCGAGCGGCGGCGGGAAGTCACGTCCGTGCGTCCACAGCACGCCGAGCGAAAGGTAGGGATCGAGGTCGAGGGTCAGCCCCGCGACATCGGAGTATCGCACCTCGTTCTCGGCATACTGCGCAACCGGCTCCCGTCCCACACACGACCCCTATCCTGTGGATCCCGAATGTCAGCGGCCCGCGTAGGCTCTCGAGAGCTCCTCCACCGTGTCACGCGACAGCCCCGACGAGGCAAGAATCCGCTTCGAGGTGACCTTCCCCGTGCGGATCTCCTTGGCGTCCACGCACAGGATGCCGTCGACGTCCAGGGTGAACGAGACCTGCACCTGCACCGAGCCCGCCGGCCCGCGCGGCAGGTCGCCGAGCAGGAACTGCCCGAGCAGCCGGCTGCCCGACACCAGCGGCGTGTCGCCCTGGAACACCTCCACCGAGACAAACTCCTGATCGTTCTCGGTGGTGGCGAAGATCTTCGTCTCGCGCACCGGGATGTGCGTGTTGCGGTGGATCAGCGCCGAGAAGCGATTCCCCTCGACGCGGATGCCGAGCGAATGGGAGGTGACGTCGAGGAGCACGACCTCCTTCAATCCGCCGCGCATGATCGCGCTCTGCGTCGCCGCGCCGATCGCCACGATCTCGTCGGGGTTGACCCCCTTGACCGGCCGCTTGCCGAAGATATTGAAGGTCTTCTCCACCACCGCCGGCATGCGGGTCATGCCGCCGACCAGCACCACCTGATCGATCTCCGCCGCGTTCAGCTTGGCGTCCCCGATGGCGCGCCGGCACGGCCCCTCCAGACGTTCGAGCAGCGGCCTGGTGAGCTGTTCCAGCCAGTCGCGGGTGAGCTTGCGGACCAGGTGAAGCGGCCCCTGCGGCCCGACGGCGACGAAGGGCAGGTGCACCTCCGTGTCGAGCGACGAGGAGAGCTCCTGCTTGGCCCGCTCCGACGCCTCCTTGAGACGCTGCAGGGCCACCGGATCCTCGCCCAGGTCGACGCCGTGCTCCTCCTGGAACTCGTGCACCAGCGCGTCGATCACCATCCGGTCGAAGTCGTCGCCGCCGAGGAACGAGTCGCCGCTGGTCGCCATCACCGAGAAGACGCCGTCCTCGATGCGGAGGATCGAAATGTCGAAGGTCCCGCCGCCGAGGTCGAACACCGCGATCACGCTGCCGGTCGGGGTGCGATGCACGCCGTAGGCGAGGGCCGCCGCGGTCGGCTCGTTCAGGATCGCCCGGATCTCGAGCCCGGCGATGCGTCCGGCGTCCTTGGTCGCCTGGCGCTGGGCATCGTCGAAGTAGGCCGGGACGGTGACGATCGCCTGCGTCACCTCCTTGCCCAGGTACTCCTCGGCGATCCTCTTCAGGTGGCCGAGCACGTGCGCGGAGACCTCGGGGGGGCTCATGTCGCGGTCGCCCACCCGCACCCAGGCATCGCCGTTGTTCGCCCGGATGATCTCGTAGGGCATCGTCCGCCGCAGCTCCGCCGTCGCTGGCGAGTCGAACTTTCGTCCGATCAGCCGCTTGACCGCGAACAACGTGTCGCGCGGGTTGGTCACCGCCTGGCGCTTGGCCGCCGCGCCGACGAGGATCCCGCCATCCTCCTTGAACGCGACCACCGACGGCGTGGTGCGCCCGCCGAGCTCGTTGTGGATGACCGTGGCCTCCGTGCCCTCGAGCACCGCCACGCAGGAGTTGGTCGTCCCGAGGTCGATACCGACGATCGCGCTCAACGCAGTGCTTCTTTCGCTGGCCTGTCCATCATTCGTCGAAGAAGAACTTGCGGAACAGCCCGCGCTTCGGTGCGGCCTGCATCTCTTCGATCTGGTTCAGGCCCGCGCGCGCCAGCCCGCAGCTGGGGTCGATGGCGAGGGCCGCCTCGTACTGCTTCACGGCGGCAGGGAGCTGCCCGTTGACCTGGAACTCCCGCGCCGCGACGACGGCGAGCAGCGCGCGCACTCCGGGGTGGGTCGGGTCGCGCGCCAGCGCCCGCTCGAACGCGGCGCGGGCGAGGCGGAAGTCATACGCGGTCAGGAGATCGCTGCCGATCTGGATGACCTTGTCGATGTCGTCCGGTTGCGGCGGCGTCCGGGCCGCGGGCGCTGCCTTCGCGGCGGCCGGGATCGCCCTGGCGGCGGGGAGGGGCGGTCCGGTGGTGGGTCGTGAAGCTGCGGCCTTGGAGGCCACCGCGGGGGTGCGGACGGGCGTCTTGGCCGTCGCTGCGGCCGCATTGCCGGCCGGCTTCGCGGGCGCGGGTGGGACCGGGTTGGCGGTCGGCACGCGGGTCCGGTAGGCGCTGGCCTTCGCCGGATCCATCAGCGTGTCGTGCCCGCGCTTGAGGAAGATGAAGATCTCCTCCACCAGCGAGCGCACCTCGGCGTTCTCGAGCGCATGCAGGTTGGGGTGCCAGCGCTTGGCAAGGCGCAGGAAGGCACGGTGGATCTCGTCCGGTCCGGCCTCGCGGGCGACGCCGAGGGAGAGGTAGAAGTCCTGCTTCTGGATCTCGGCAAAATAGGCCCGTGCGGTGGCCAGGGGACTGGCTGCCGCGCCGCCGCTGTCGATCGCCGGTTTCGCCTCATCGCGCCGGCCACGCCCGTCCGGGTCTGCCACGCGCGCAACATACCACAACCCGATGATTCGACGGCAAGCGCAACCTCGCCCGCGCCCGCCGTGCGGGCTTGACTTCGCGCCGCGCGGCGTTGCATACATGGCGCCTTGCACTCACGCCCCGGTAGCTCAGCTGGTAGAGCAGCGGATTGAAAATCCGCGTGTCGGCGGTTCGATTCCGCCCTGGGGCACCCTCTCCGCAGCCTTTGTCCTTGCAACTTTCCACGCGCGCGGCTAGCGAACGTGCGTGCGCCCCGTCCGCTTTATCGCGGCCCTCACCGTTCCCTTCGGCCTGATCGCGTTCGGGACCCTGGGCTTCCACCTGGTCGAGGGGTGGTCCTACTTCGAGTCGCTCTACATGAGCGTGATCACCCTCACCACCGTCGGCTTCAGCGAGGTCCACCCGCTGTCCGACACCGGACGGGCCTTCACGATGGTGCTCTCGCTCGGGGGGATCTTCGCGCTGTTCTATGCGGCGACGGAGCTGATCCGGTTGATCGTCACGGGCGAGCTTGCGGCCGCCCTCGGGAGGCAACGGATGGAGCGCAGCCTGGCGGCACTGAAGGACCACCTGATCGTGTGTGGTTACGGGAGGATGGGGCGCTTCGTGTGCAAGGAGTTCGCGGCCAAGGGGATGCCCTTCGTGGTGATCGAGCGGGAGCCCGAGGCGCCGGACGGGATCGGCGAGCGGCGGCCGGAGCAGGGGATCTTTCTGCACGGGGATGCGACCCACGACGATGTGCTGAAGCGCGCCGGCATCGAGCGCGCACGCGGCCTGGTGACGGTGCTCGCGTCGGACGCCGACAACCTCTACATCACGATGAGCGCGCGCTTCCTCAACGAGAAGATGAACATCGTCTCGCGGGCCGAGAACGAGCGCGCCGAGGAGAAGCTGCTGCGGGCGGGGGCGAACCGCGTGATCTCGCCTTACGTCATCGGCGGGCACCGGGTGGCGCAGGCGGTGCTGCGGCCGGCGGTGGTGGACTTCCTCGAACTGGCGACGCGCAGCGAGCACGTCGAGCTGCAACTCGAGGAGACGCGGATCGCGGCGGGCAGTCGCCTCGCCGGCGTGGTGCTGAAGGACAGCCCGCTGCGCGGCCTCGGGATCGTCGTCGTGGCGATCCAGAAGCCGAGCGGAACGATGCGGTTCAACCCGCCGGCCGACGTCTCGATCGAGGCAGGCGACACGCTGGTCACGCTCGGGCCGCAGCCGCAGCTCGATCAGCTCGAGCAGATGGCCCGGAGCTAGTCTCGATCTGGCCTAGTGTCCCGACACAGAAGTTCGCAGTAGAAAAAGGCCGCGCACGGCCGCGGCCCGGCGGCAAGTGCCGCCGTGAGCAGGGGTGGGGACCCAGGCGGCTCCGCCGACGGGGCGGGGCGGCACGCACCGTGGGATCGAGGCTAGTGTTCTGGCTGAGAAATTCTGCAAAGAATTTCTCGGACAGGACACTAGCGCGTGGCCACCGATCGGATCGGCACCAGGGTCACCTCGATCCGGCGGTTGCGGCGCCGGCTGACCTCGTCCTGGTTCTGCAGCCTCGGGTGGTAGGGCCCGAAGCCGGCAGCGAGCACCTGACGCGGTGCCAGTCCGGCGGCCGTCAACACCCGCGCCACCGCCACAGCGCGCGCCGTCGAGAGCTCCCAGTTCGAGAAGAAGCGGAGGTTGTGAATCGGAATATCGTCGGTGTGGCCCCCGACCAGCACCATCTGGTCGGGCTCGCTGCGAAGGAGCTCGGCGAGCGGCACCGCCAGGGTGGCGAGATGCACCTGGCCCGCTGGCGTCAGCTCGTCGCTGCCCGAGTCGAACAGCACCTCGCCCTGAAGGATCACCTTGCCCTCCTCCACCTCGACGATCCCCGCCGGCGCGACCGCGCGCAGCCGCCGCTCGATGCGCTCCTTGTCCTTCTGCAGCTGCTCGACCTGGCGATCCCGCTCGCGCAGCCGCGCCAGGAGCCCGCGCTGCGCCGCCGCCGCCACCATCATCAGCACCACGAACGCCGCCAGCGCGAGCGTCAGCGCGTCGACCATCGGTGGCCACACGTTGATCGGAAACAGCACCCGGTGCCCGCGCCGCCTCACCCGCCGCCCTCGCGGGCGTTCTTCACCAGCGCCTCGAGCCGCGCCAGCCCGTCGCCGAGCCGCCCCAGCTCCCCGGCCACCGTCGATCGATCCGCCGCCGCCTTCGCGAGCGCGCCCGCGGCCGCCTCGAGCTTCGTGCCCTGCTCGCCCACCGAGCGCTCCACCGCGCCGAGCAGCGAGCGCACCGTGGCGTCGAGGCGCGTGGCGTGGGCCTGCGCGAGCTGGGTGAAGATCGCCTCCGCTCGCTGCGCCATCGCATCGGCCGCGAGGGCCAGCGCGGCGGCCTGCGCGGCGGCCTGCTCCATCAGCTTCTGCTGGCCCCCCGCGGTCTGTCCCGCGGTGCGATCGAGGCTCGCGGCGACGCCCTCGAAGCTCTTGGCCGTGCCCGCCACCGAGCGGTCCACCGACGCCAGCAGCGATCGCGTGGTGGCATCGAGCCGCGCCGCGTGCGCCTGCGCGAGCTGCGCCAGCGCAGCCTCGGTGCGCTGCCCCACCGCCTCGCCGGTGCCGACCAGCGCCCTCGCCTGCGCGGCTGCCTGCTCGAGCAGCCGCTCGCCGGTGCGGGCGATCTGCGCCCCGACGTCCTGAAGCGTCGCTGCCACCGCGTCGAAGTGAGCCGCGTTCGCGCTGGCCGAGTCGCGGATCTCCTCGCCGCGCCCGGCGACCAGATCGATCAGCGACTTGACCGCAGCGTCGAGCCGGGCCGCATGGGCCTCGCCGATCCGCCCGAAGGCAGCCTCGGCGCGGGTCGCAGTCTCCTGCGCCCCGCTCCGAACCGCCGCGGTGTGCTCGGCCGCCTGGGTGATCAGCTGTCCGTGCGTCGCGGCGCTCGCTGCAGCGCTCTTTTCGAGGGTGGCGCTTACCTCGGCGGAAGCCCTGGTGACCTCCGCCAGCGCGCTCTTCATCGCGCTGGCGGCCGCCTCGCGCAGCTCGCCGATGCGTGCCCCCTCCTTGGCCAGGACCGGCCGGAGCTGCTTCTCGAACTCCGCAGGCAGGCCGGCCATCGCGGCCTGCATCGCCAGGGCGCTCTCCTTCACCGTCGCTGCGAGCAGTCCCTTCACCTCGCGGACCAGCGACTCGATCCCGGTCGCCGCCGCCGCCGCGACCTTGCCGCTGGTCGCATCCACGGACGCATGGAGGAAGCCCGAGAGCTCGGTGCGGAGCGCCGCGAGCTCACGCGCCGCGCGCTCGGCCGCCGAATCCGCGGGCGGCCACAGCGACGGGACGAGCCAGTGCGTGGTGCGCTCCTCGAGCCGCGCCAGCGCCAGCTCCTCGGCGAGCACGAGATCGCCCTGCACCAGGGCCAGGGCCAGCGTCACCAGGATCCCGACGATGCTCGCGCCGAAGGTCACGTCGAGCCCGGCCAGCGGCGCGGCGATCAGCTTGAGCGTCGCACCCTGGTCCTCGCTGAGCAGCGGCGCGACACCGCGCAGCGTCTCCATCAGGCCGGCAAAGGTGCCGACCAGACCGACCAGGACCGTCACCGCGACCAGGTAGCGACCGATGTAGGCGCGCCCGGTCTCCTCGGCGGCGCTCGCCTGCGCCAGCGCGTCGAGGTCGGGCGTGGCGCCGGTGCGGCGGATCTCCTCCAGCCTTCGCCGTCGCCCGTCGATCAGCTCTCCGGTCGCGGGCTCGCGGGACAGGCCCGCGAGCTCGCGCCCCAGGCGGCGGCGGGCGAAGGCGAGGCTGGCGAAGCCCCCGACGGCGATGATGCCGAGCACGATCACCGTCGCTGCGCCGAGCCACAGGTGGTGCGCGACGTAAGTGCCCAGGGCCGATCGGATCGTCCCCAGCGAGAGCAGCGTCAGCGCCGCTCCGAGCCCCCAGCGGAGGCGCGTCATGCCCGCTCGCCGGAGAGCGCGCGCGCCGCCGCGACGAGTCGTTGCAACGGTCCAGCCTGCATGCGCTTTGCACGATAGTGCGAGCCGATCCGCGGTGTCAATCAGCGACGGGGCGTGCTACTCCTCGGCGATGAGCACGCCCGACCAGATGTGGACCCTCCTGCTCCAGGCGAGCGAGGAGCTGGCGGAGGAGCTGGGCCTCGAAACCGACCCGCGGAGCTTCAGCCCCGCCACCCTGCGAGCGATCGACGCCTGGCTCGCCGAGCACGAGGCGCCGCTCGACGAGGACGAGGCCACCCGCCTCGGCTGCTTCCTCGGGCGCATCCTGTGCGAGACCCACAACGGCGGTCTCGTCCAGATCCACCAGAAGGACCACCCCCTCGACGGCGAGTGGGCGATCACCGGCTTCGCCCGCGGCCTCGCCAACGACTTCCACGTCCCGTTCCTGGTCTCGGCCACTCGAATCGGGATCGAGCGCAACCTGACGACCAAGGAGTGGTACCGCCAGGTGCTGGCGGAGGGCAGGTAGGGGGGCTACGCCGCCTCCGACTCCTCTTCCGGCAGCGCCTCGATCAGCCTCTCGATCGCGGTCCGCACCTCGCCCGCCAGCCGCTTCGGCACCGCCTCGGTTCCGTCGAGCAGCTCGTGCAGCCGGCGCGCCGCTGCCCGGATCGCGGCGGAATCCCTCTCCCGCCGCTCGTCGTCGTCCAGCGGAAAGACCACCTCCTTGTACTTCCGCGCCAGCGACGGCAGCGACGCCGCCTCGTCGATCACGCGCCGGTGGATCTCGGTCACCGCCTCCGCCGGCGCCCCCTCGCGCTCCTCGGCGCGCCGCAGGAAATCGACCGACTGGTAGCTCGGGATCGGCCTGCCCACCCCGTCGCGCGCGAGCACTTCGGGCGCCCGCTTTTGCAGGAACAGGAACGACCCGGTCAGCTTGTCGACCGTCTCCTGCCGGAGGTGCAGCTCCTTCTTCGCGTACTCGTCGAACGAGGCGTGGCCCCAGTGCTTCCACTGTCCGCCTTTGCGCAGCGACGAGAGCGACTCCGCCAGCTCCAGCCAGCTCGACTTGAAGCGACGCGCGCGCGCCAGCAGCTCCGCGCGCACCGGGTCGCCGGCATGCTCGCGCTCGGCTTCGGCGAGCGCAGCCTCGGTCTTGGTGCGTGCCATGGGCGCTCTATAACACCGGGAAGCCGCGCGCGGGGGCCCGCGGCGACCGAATTCCCGGGTTTGCAACCGCGCCAACGGTGGCCGATACTCGGCTCCATGGGCTTCGAGAAGCGCTTCCTCCAGCACCGCGGCATCTCGGTGATCCAGAAGCTGGATCCCTCGCTGCCGCGTCTCCGGCGGGGCAAGGTCGGGATCGTGCTCGCGGGCGGAGCGGTCTCGGGCGGCGCCTTCAAGGCGGGCGGCCTGCGCGCGCTCGACGAGGCGTTCCTCCGGCGCAAGCTGCCCCACGGCGCCAGCCAGCCCTTCGGCCTGACCGACTTCGATATCTTTGTCGGGCTCTCCGCCGGCTCGATCCTGGCGTCGGTGCTCGCCGCCGGCATCTCGCCCGACGAGGTGTTCCGCATCCTTCGCGGCACCAGCGAGACCTACGAGCCGTTCAAGCCGTGGCACTTCATGCGGCCGAACGCCTTCGAGCTGCTCCACCGCGGCGGGCTGTTCCTCGACAAGCAGCAGGAGCTGTTCACCAACTGGCTCTCCGGCGCCACCGACTCCCGCACCGGCCAGGCGTTCAGCTTCCGCACCACCGTCGGCAAGATGACCCAGGCCACCGCGCGCCTCCTGCCCACCGGCCTCTTCGACCCGACCGCGCTCGAGCACTACCTTCGCCGCAACATGCGCCGCGCCGGCCTCCCCGACGACTTCAACGAGAGCTTCCGCCGCACCGGCAAGGCGCTCTACCTGACCGCCGCCGATCTCAACCGCGGCGAGATGGTCGTCTTCGGCCACGACGAGCCGTACGCCAGCATCCCGGTGTCGCGCGCCATCGCCGCCTCGTGCGCCATTCCGATCTGGTACAAGCCGATGCTGATCGAGAACCCGCGCGTCGGCGAGCCGGGCGAGCCCGACCGCCTCGACCTCGCCGACGGGGGCCTGATGCGCACCGCCAATGTGCGGGTCGCCGTCGAGAAGGGCTGCGAGCTGGTGATCTGCTACAACCCCTTCACCCGCATCCGCTACGATCGCGCCGGCCGCTCGCTCTACGAGCACGGCCTGCCGACGCTGATCTCGCAGGCTGCGCGCACGCTGATCGGGGCGCGCCTCGATCTCGCCAAGGAGCTGGTCTACCGCGACGAGACGATCCAGGCGGACGTGGTGTTCATCGAGCCCGCCTCCGACGACTACGCCTTCTTCAACATGAACCCGATGAACTTCTGGAACAAGGACGTCGCCTCCACGCACGGTTACGAGGCGGTGGCGAGCGCGCTGGCCTCGAACCATCAGCTCCTCGCCGGCGTGTTCCGCGCCCACGGCATCGAGATGCGGCCGCTGCGCGATCAGCCGCCCCCGAACGCCGACGACGAGCACAAGCGCCGCCCGAACCTGCGCGAATCGCGCGGCTAGCCTCCCCTATCGATGGGCACCCCGCTCGATCTGCCGTGGCTCGTCGCTCTCGGGGCCTGCCTCGGAGTGCTCCTCGGTTCGCGCACCGTGCGGCGGGTGCTCCTCGCTGGGCTGGTGATCGCGCGCTACGTCGCGCTCGGCATCGCCGCCCGGCTCGCTGGCCGGAAGGACGTCACCCCGTCGCTGGTGCGGCGCGCCTTCGAGGATCTCGGCCCCACCTACATCAAGCTCGGACAGATCGTCGCCTCGAGCCAGGGGCTCTTCCCGCGCCGCTACGTCGCCGAGTTCCGCCACTGCCTCGATCGCGTCCGCCCGTTCCCGTTCGCCGACGCCGTGCGGATCCTGCGCGCCGATCTCGGCCGCCCGATCGAGGAGGTGTTCGCCTCGCTCGATCCCGCGCCGCTCGCCTCCGCGTCGATCGCCCAGGTCCACGCCGCGCGTCTCCGTGACGGGCGCGACGTGGTGGTGAAGATCCAGCGGCCGAACATCCAGGATCGCGTCGACGCCGACGTGCGGATCCTCCACCTCGCCGCGCGCGTGTTCGCCCTCGTGCCGCGGGTGGAGCTGGCCAACCCGGTGGCGATCGTCAATGACTTCGACGCCACGATCCACGAGGAGCTCGACTTCGTGCGCGAGGCCGAGAACATGGTCGAGTTCAACCGGATCATGGGCGCGCTCGGGCACGGCGACATCGTCGCACCGACGGTGATCCCCGAATACACCACGCGCCGGATGCTGGTGATGGAGCGCTTCTACGGCGTCCGCGTCGACGATGTCGCGGCGGTGCGGGCGCGCACCAGCGACGCCGAGGGCACGCTCGTCCACGGGATGCACGCCTGGTTCCAGTGCATGATCCTCTACGGATTCTTCCACGGCGACGTCCACGCCGGAAACCTCCTGGTCCTCGACGACGGGCGGCTCGGCTTCCTCGACTTCGGGATCATCGGCCGCTTCACGCCGCTGCAGCGCCGGCAGGTGACGGACTACATCATCTCCTTCGCCACCGGCGACTACCGCCGCCTCGCCGCGGTGATGGCGGAGATGGGCTCGGTGGGGGCCCAGGTCGACCTCGACGAGCTGGCGGTCGACCTGAAGGCGGTCTACGCGCCCTGGCTCTCGCTCTCCTTCGGCGAGCTCAAGTACGGAGAGCTTCTCCCGTCGGTGATGCGGGTGTCGGTGAAGCACGGAATGCACCTCCCGAAGGAGTTCATCCTGGTCACCAAGCAGATGCTGTTCTTCGACCGCTACGCCAAGCTGCTCGCTCCGCGCCTGAACGTCTTCAGCGATCCGCGCCTGGTCGCCGGGATCGGCGCCGACGTGGCCCGCGCCCGCGCGATGTGGAGCTGAGCCGCCCACCACCCGGTCCTACCGCTTCTGGCCGGCGAAAAGGACTGGACAGAAAAAGTGTCCAGATCCATCCTGGAGGGCATGACGAAGCTCGGCGCCGCGAAGTTCAAGGAGCAGTGTCTCGCGCTGCTGGATCGGCTGGAGCCCGAGGGGATCGTGATCACCAAGCATGGCCGGCCCGTCGCCAGGCTGATCCCGATCGAGCGGGAGTCGGGCGCGCTGATCGGCTGTCTCAAGGGGCGGATCGAGGTGCGGGGCGACATCCTGTCCACGGGCGAGCGCTGGGACGCGGATGCTGAATCTTGATACCCACATCCTCATTTTCGCGCTGAGCGACGAACTCACCCTTCGCGAACGGCGGGTGCTCTCGGCGGAGCGATGGACCATCTCGGCGATCGTCCTCTGGGAGGTCGCCAAGCTCGCGCAGCTGGGCCGGATCACGATCGACCTCGACGATCCGGAGGTCATCCGCGTGCTCAGCTCCCTCCACGTCTGGCCGCTCGATCTCGCGGTCAGCCGCGCCTCCACCCGCCTCGATTTCCGGAGCGATCCCGCCGACGAGATCATCGCGGCCACCAGCGTCGTCCACGGCCTTCCGCTGATGACCCGCGACAAGCGGATCCGCAAGTCGAAACTGGTCCGCTTCGCCTGAGGGGGCTATCCCATCCGCGCGGCGAGCTTCTCCGCGGCGCGCGTGGCGAGCGCCATGATCGTCAGCTGCGGATTGACCGCCAGCGACGAGGGAACGGCGCTGCCGTCGACGACGTAGAGGCCGGGGACGTCGTGGCTCTGGTGATCGGGGCCGACCACCGAGGTGTGGGCGTCGAGGCCCATGCGCGCGGTGCCGAGCGGGTGGTAGGCGCTGATATCGAAGTCGCGGGCGTGCAGCGTGGCGCGGTAGAACGGCTCCATGTCGGCGAGGCTGTGCCACTCGTCGAAGCCGTTCAGGGCCGGGTAGACGGTGCGCGCGCCGGCGGCGAAAAAGATCCGGCCGAGGATCTCCACACCGCGCTTCATTCTTGCCACATCGTGGCGGTTTAGCATGTAGGTGATGAGCGGCTTGCCGCCCGGGCCGCGGCGCACGCGCCCGCGCGAGCTGTCCTCGATCATGAAGCCGAAGCAGGCCAGGCGATCGTAGGATTCCATCATGTCGGTGAAGGTCGGGCCGATGTGGGTGATCGACGCCGCGCCGACGTCGAGCGGGGCGAACGCGCCCTCGAAGAGCAGCCCCTCGTCGTGGAAGTGCTCGATCGAGTAGCCCTGGGGGATGGCGTTGAAGCCGCTCACGTCCTCGTCGAAGCGCGCGAACAGGGCCGCCGCGGGGTGGATCGAGAGGTTCTTCCCGACCTGCCCCGAGGAGTTGGCGAGCCCGTTGCCGAGCAGGAACACCGGCGTCATCAGCGAGCCGCAGGAGGCCACCACCGCCTTGGCGCGCACCGTGACCTGCACCCCGCCGCGCGCGCTCGCCTTCACGCCCACCGCGCGGCCGCGCTCGCAAAGCACCTCGTCGGCCCGCACGCCCTTCACCAGCGTCGCGCCGGCGCGCAGGGCGAGTGGCACGTAGGAGACATTGGTGGAGCGCTTGGCGTCGGTGGGGCAGCCGAAGCAGCAGACGCCCTTGCCGTCGCAGTCGGGGGCGTTGCGGCGGAGCGGCTTGTGCTGGTAGCCGAGCGCGTCGCAGCCGCGGCCGATCAGGCGCGCGATGCCGCCGAGGAACTCGCCGCGCGCCTCGGCCACGCCGAGCACCTCCTCGACGCGGCGGTAGTAGGGATCCAGCATCTCCGACGAGAAATCGGAGAGGCCGTGCTGATCGCGCCAGCTCTTCAGGACGCGCTCCGGCGCGCGGTAGCAGGTGCCTGAATTGATTGTCGTGGTGCCGCCGACGGTCCGGCCGATCGGGATCGGGATCGCCACGTTGCCGACGGAGATGGTCGCGCCCATGTCGCGGAACATCTTCTTCTGCATCTCGATCGCGTGGCCGTTGAAGTCGGCCCGGGTGTACCACTCGCCCTCCTCGAGCATCACCACCGCCACGCCCTGCTCCGCCAGCTCGCGCGCCACCACCGCGCCGCCCGCGCCGGTGCCGATCACCACCACGTCGCATTCGAGGGTCTCGCCGGCCACGTCGGCGGCGGAGAGCGCGCGATCGAGGTAGCGCGGCCGCTCGATCGTCGCCGGCGGGGTGATCCCGTAGACGCAGCCGACGTGGCGGTATATCTCGGGATCGTTGAAGTGGGAGATCTTGATCGGCGCGAGCAGCGCGCGGAGGGCGGTGCGGCGCGCGTAGTTGGCGGTGCGCCAGCTGTCGAGGAGCGCCAGCCGCTCGCCCGGGGTGAGGTTCTCGTAGCCGCGCGCGTGCTTGAGGATCGCCGCGCCGTCGAGGGCGTAGAACAGCGCGCGATAGCCGGTGGACGCGGCCGTGCCCGCGTCGGCGAGATAGCGCTCCACCTTGGCGATGCACGCCTCCCCTGCGCCCGGGAAGACGCGGCCGGCGGGCACGGCGGTCTCGGCGACTGCGGCGAGTCCGCGGCGCTCGCGCGGGCTGAAGCACTCGGTGCGCGGGGCGGGCTGGCTACGCATGAAGGGACGATAGGTAAATTGGTCGGACCTTTCAATCTCTATCTTGAAACATAAATGATTATCAATCGTTACTGGTATCGCGGGCGGGGTAGGGCACCGGCGGATTGGGATTCTTGAGGATGTTCGGGATGCTGCGGATGAGCACCTCCGCGATATCGAGCACCTCGATCCGCTCCTCGGCGCCCGCGTCCTTGACCCCGTCGGTGATCATGATCGTGCAGTAGGGGCAGGCCACCGCCGCGATCTGCGCTCCGGTGGCGAGGATCTCGTCGGTGCGGTTGCGATTGACGCGCGTGCCGATCTTCTCTTCCATCCACATCCGCCCGCCGCCGCCGCCGCAGCAGAAGCCGTGCTCCTTCTTGCGCCCGAGTTCTATCAGCCCGCCGCTCCCGGGGATGCTCTCCAGCACCTTGCGGGGGGCGTCGTACTCGCCGTTCCAGCGGCCGAGGTAGCAGGAGTCGTGGTAGGTGAAGTTCTTTGTCACCGGGTTCATCGGCAGGAGGCGCTTGCTCTCGATCAGGTGGGCGAGCAGCTGCGAGTGATGGATCACCTCGTACTTGCCGCCGAACTGCGGGTACTCGTTGCGGATGGTGTGGAAGCAGTGCGGGCACGACGAGATCACCTTGGTGACCTTGTACCGGTTCATCAGGTCGACGTTGGCCTGGGCCTGCGTCTGGAAGAGGTATTCGTTGCCGCTGCGACGGGCAGGGTCGCCGGTGCACTGCTCCTCGGCGCCCAGCACGGCGTAGGAGACCTTGGCCGCCTGGAGGAGCTGCACCAGCGCGCGCATCGACTTCTTGATCCGGTCGTCGAAGGCGCCCGCGCAGCCGACGAACAGCAGGTACTCGGCGTCGGGCGTCTCGGCGATGGTCGGGACGGAGAGCCCCTCGGCCCAGTTCATGCGCTGGTCGGCGCCGATGCCCCACGGGTTCGAGTTGCGCTCGAGGTTGGTGAAGGTGCGCTGCAGCTCGGCGGGCATCCGGCTCTCGGAGAGCACCAGCCAGGTGCGCATATCGACGATCGCGCGCGGGTGCTCGATGAAGACGGGGCATACCTCCTGGCAGGCGCCGCAGGTGGTGCACGCCCACAGGGTCTCGTCCTTGATCCGCCCACCGACGAGCGGCGCCATCTCGTCGAGCTCGCGCTTCGCCTGATCGATCAGCGCCTGGATCGGGTGCGGCTGCTTCTCGAGGCGGGCGATCTTCATCTCGAGATCGCCGCGCTCGATCATCTCGGCCTTCATGTCGTGGATGATCTGCATCGGCGAGAGCGGCTTCTCGGTGTTGTACGCGGGGCAGAAGTTCGAGCAGCGCGCGCACTCGGTGCAGGCGTAGCCGTCGAGGAGCTGCTTCCAGGTGAACTGCTCGATCGTGCCGACGCCGTAGTCGGTCTCGTCTTCCAGGTTGCGCCTGGTGCCGACGATCCGCTCGTCCAGGTTGCGGAACAGGATGTTCGGCAGCGCGCCGAGGAGGTGGATGTGCTTCGAGAAGGGGATGTAGTTCATGAACACCAGCAGCGTGACGACGTGGACCCACCAGCCCACCTGGGCGACGGTGGCGAAGCCCTCGCTCGGGTCGTAGACGCCGATCCGGCGGGCCAGCCAACCCGAGACGGACCAGCTCTCGGCCCACGGCTCGATCGCCCCCTCACCGACGAAGTGGTAGGCGTGGTAGACGAAGTGGCTGATCATCAACAGGCCGATCATTCCGAGGATCAGGCCGGCGTCGAGGTTCATCGGGATCAGGCGCGGCTTGAGGAAGATGCGACGGATGAAGGCATAGACGATCATCGCCAGGACGATCAGGTTCATCGCGTCGATCGATGCCTTGATCACCCCGTAGAGGCCGGCGCCGAGGAACGAGAAGTTGAAGCTCGGGACGATCCCGTTGGCCCACAGCTCGACGGTGCCGAAGGTGATCAGCAGGAAGCCCCAGAAGATCCACAGGTGATGCTTCGAGGTGATGCCCTTCTTCAGGGCGTCGTAGCTCGGCGCTTCGCCGACCTTGGCCTGGCCGAAGAAGTAGATGAGGACGCTCCACGCGCGCTCGGGCCAGCGGTCGAAGCGGGCGTCGGGGCGCCCCTTGAGGAGGAACTTCGTGAGGCGGGTGACGGTCCGCGCGAAGAAGGCCAGCGAGGCGAAAAGGAGGGCCGCGAAGAGGAATTGTTTCATGAAGTCCCCGGGGATGCGGTGGCGGAGCCGTGCGTCATGGGCTGCTTCGCCTATAACACAGCGCCTTCGCGTCGCCAACCGCGGCCGCGGGCTGGTCCGGGGCGCCGGTCGGCCGAATCGGCAACAGAATCGCGAATGAACGGCCTCGTGCTTGCAACCGAGAGGAAACAGGGTTGCTCCGGCGCCTGGGCCGGATCAAGGTTTCAGCAGAGGAAGGCAGCGTTTTCACATGATTGGCCGTCTCGACAAGAACATCCTGGTCATCTCGGATCTGCATCTGGGTGAGGATCTGCGGCCGACCACGGCGACCGTGTCATACCTGAGACGGTTGGTCGCGCTGGAGCGGGAGCTGATCGCGTTCCTCACGCACTACACCGAGCACCGGATCGGCGGGCGGGCATGGCGGCTGGTGATCAACGGCGACATGGTCGATTTCATGTCGGTGCACATCCTGCCGGCGCCCGGGCAGGGCAACCTCGCGGCCGCGCCCAGTGACGACGACGAGCAGCGGTTCGGCCTCGGCCACGGCGAGCCGCAGTCGCGGCACAAGCTCGATCGGGTGGTGGAGCGGCATCAGGAGGTGTTCCGGCAGCTCGGGCGGTTCGTCGCGGCGGGGAACGAGCTGGTGGTGGTGATGGGGAACCACGACGTCGAGTTCCATTACCAGGCGGTGCAACGGCGATTGGTCGAGGTGCTCGAGGGGCACGGCGCGCCGGCCGAGAGCATCCGGTTCTGCCCGTGGTTCTACTACGAGGAGAACCTGGTCTACGTCGAGCACGGGCATCAGTACGACGAGCACTGCTCGTTCGACTACCAGCTTCACCCGGTGGCCTCGACGGGCGGGGTGGCGCTCTCGCTGGCCCATGCCGGGGTGCGCTACTTCGCCAACCTCGTGCCGCAGATGGATCCGCACTGCGCCGAGGCGTGGAATTTCATCGACTACGCGCGCTGGGCGGCGGCCCAGGGAGCGCGCGGCGCGGCCCGGCTGCTGCTGTTCTACGCCGGGATGATCCGCAAGCTGATCGAGATCTGGGCGCAGCTCACCGACCGGCAATCGGATGCGCTGCGCGCCGAGCTGCACCGGGCGCGGCTGCACACGCTGGCGGACTCCTACCGGATGGCAGTGGACAAGGTGGTGGCGCTCGATGGGCTGCGGCGGCTGCCGGTGCTGAAGAGCTTTCACAAGCTGCTGGTGGCGCTGTTCCTCGACCGGTTCCTCCTCGGGATCGCGACGGTGATGATGCTGGCGGTGGTGGTGGCGACGATGCGAGGGTGGCCGCGCATCGGGGCGGCAGCGGGGATCGTGGCGGCGGCGGCGGCGGCGAACCAGCTCCTGGCGCGGCTGCGGCTGCTTGACTCGGCGGCGCTCCTGCGACGGGTGCCCGAGGCGATCCTCCGGATCGTGCGCACGCGGTTCATCGTGTTTGGCCACTCGCATCACCCGGAGGAGATCAAGCTGGCCGACGGGGGCGTCTACTTCAACACCGGCACCTGGCTGTCCTCCGAGGGGGACGGCGGCCCGGAGCAGGCATTCACCCACCTCATCATCTCCGGCGAGGACGAGCCGCGCGCCGAGCTCTGTCGCTGGCAGGGCGGCTCGAGCACCCGCCTCGTCTAGTAGCCTCCTTCCATCCCTCCTCCATCCGTCCTCACGCGGTAGACGGCGCGCTCCTTTGCTGGTAAGCCGTCGCCATGGCGATCCACCCTGAATTGCTCGACCTGGTGCGGTGCCCGAAGTGCCGCGGCGAGCTGGCGCAAACCGCCGCCGGCGACGGGCTGAGCTGCGCGAAGTGCAAGCTGCTCTACCCGGTGATCGACGATATCCCGCAGCTCCTGGCCGAGGAGGCGCGCCCGATCGAGGGTTGATCCCGCGGTGGGGCAGGGGTAGGGAAAGGTGCGAAAAATTGCGCTCTCCGTCGGGGGCCGGTACGATCGGACCATGATACTCGAACGGAGACAATCGCCCCGGGAGCGGCGCTCGGCCGCGCGCAGGCCGCTGGTCGCGGCGGTGGTGAAGCGGGCGGGAGAAACGGTGCACCTGGCCCAGGCGGCCAATATCGGCCCGCTGGGGATGACGCTCCGGCACGTCGGGGACGCGGCCTGGGCGGTGCGAACGCCGGTGGCGCTGACCTTCGCGCTGCCGGGCGGCCCGCTGATCCAGGTGCGCGCCGAGGTGGTGTTCGATCGCCCGGAGAGCGGCGGTCGCACCGTCGGTGTGCGCTTCGCCGGCATGGCGCCAGACCACGCGCGGGAGATCGCCCGGTTCGTGGAGCAGCACGGCCCGACGTAGCGCTAGCCTCCGACGAGCAGCGCCGTCTTGTCGACCTCGCGGCGTTGCGAGCGGGAGGTGATCAGCCGGGCCGCGCCCCAACCGGTGGCGAGCTCGCCCTCGAAGCCCAGACCGGGGAGGACCTGGCGGGAGGCGAGATAGAGACCCTTGATGCCGGAGGCGTGTGGCAGGCCGCACAGGCCGAGTGGGCGGGCACCCGGCAGGTCCCAGATGGCGTCGAGGGCGATCGGTGGGACCACCACCGGCTGGTGGATGGAGGCGCCCTCGGCCGGCAGACCGTCGTGGGGCGACCAGAGGGCGGCGAGGTGGCGGTCGAGGAACGGGAAGATCGCGTCGAGATGGGCCAGGGTGGCACGGCGGACGCGATCGAGCCCTGCCGGAGATGGATCGGTGGCCAGCGCCTCGGCGGTCAGCGTGGCGTGACGGTCGTGGCCGGGGGTGAGGTGGATCGCCAGGGCGTTGCCGTCCGCTTCGGGGGCGGCGGGATCCCGCAGCGCGAAGGCGAGCGGACCGAGCGCGTCGGGGAAGACTTCGAGCGGCGCGACGAGATGGATCCGGTAGCGATGGAAGGCCACGCCGAGACGGGCGGCGTCGGCGAGGCGGCGCGGGGGGCGTTCGGGCAGGAGGTCGACCAGATCGCGCGCCGCGAGGCCGGCGATCACCTGGGCGCAGCCCACGGTCTCGTCGCGGTCGCCGATGCCGACGCCGATCGCGCGACCGCGCTTGATCACGAGCGTGCGCGCGCCCACGTCGTGGCGGACCTCGCCGGAGTAGGTGCGGATGCGCTCGATGAGGAGCTGCCGGAGCGCCTCGCGGCCGCCGTCGAGACGCCAGGTTCCCCGTCGGTGGAGGTCGGCGAGGCGGGCGCTGGCGGTGACGCCGGGGCGGTGGAGATCGGAGGCGAACAGCGCCGGCAGCGACGCGAGCAGGCGGGGAGGGCCCGGCGCGAGGGGGGTGTAGGGATCCGCGAGTGCCTGGGCGGTGCCCTCGGGGGGGAGCTGGGCGGTGATCCGCTTCAGGTCGCGACGATCCCAGAATCCGTCGGGCGGGAGCGTCACGTCCTGCGCCAGGAGCGGTTCGAAGGTGGCGGAGATCTCCCGGGCGCGGGCGAGCCATGACAGGGACGCGGCCGCCTCGTCGGGCAGCTCGCGCGCCAGCTCGCGGGGCAGATCCTCGTCGACATCGAGGCGGTGATCGGAGAGGAGGAGCTGCCAGCCGGGGCGGTTCGGCTCGACGCGGCGGCGGAGGAGCTGGAGGAGGTTGAGCTCGCCGACCACGCGCTTCAGCGTGGGCGACTCGAGGCCGGTGAGGGCGAGCGGGGCGCGCGGCACCTGATGGGGCCCGACCGCGTCGCGTTCCACCGGCGTGGAGGAGAGCATCAGCACGCGGAAGCCACGCCGGGCGAGCAGCGCCGCAGCGACGGTGCCGGCCAGCTCATCGCCGATCACGACGACGTCGTAGAAGCTGGTGGGCACGGGGTGGGACTATCGCATGCGGAGGGACGGCAGGCGAGGATCACAGACCGCCGCGGGCCCTGACTACCCTGACAGGATCCTAGACTTTCGACCCGGGGAGGTAGCCCTTGACGAGCGAGCGGCCGGTGATCCGGTAGATGGTGTAGTTGATCACGTAGCGCAGCATCACCGTCGAGAAGAAGAAGCGGAGGAAGCCGACCTCGGTGCGGCGCGGGTCGGTCTCGACCCACAGATCGTCGGTGAAGCGGGTCATGCCGCGCTTGCGCAGGCGGTGGAAGAAGCCGACCTCGTCGCCGCCGACGAGGACGTTGGTGTCGAAGCCGCCCGCCGCGAGGTAGGCGGCGCGACGGAACGCGACGTTGGTGCCGGTGGCGTAGAAGGCCTTGCCGGCGCACCAGGCGATGGTCTTCCACCACCCGTACCAGAGGACCATCACTCCCCGCACCCAGAGGCGGGGCTTGCGGTAGCGCGCCGGGCCCGAGAGGCCGACCAGATCGGGCTCGGCGGCGAAGGCGGCGACGATCTTTGCCAGCCAGTCGGCCGGGCACGTGGAATCGGCATCGATCACCGCCACGAGCGGCGCCACGGCGATGGCGACGCCGGCGGTCTTGGCATGGACCGCGCCGAGGAGGGCGCACTCCACCACCCGCACGCCGGGGAACGAGGCGGCGACGGTGGCGGTGCGATCGGTCGAGCGGTTGTCGACGACGATCACCTCGCAGGGCAGCCCGGCCGGGAGCCGATTCTGGAGATCGGACCGTGACGCGAGGACCGACTCCAGGCACCGCCCGATCGCGTGCTCCTCGTTGTGGGCGGCGATCACCACCGCCAGCGCGGGGGGCAGGGTGGCGATCAGATCCTCCATGCGCCGAGCATCTTGTAACGCAGGAGGAACTGGATCCAGCCACGACGGAAGCTGTCGAGATCGAGGTGTTCGCCGAGCCCCTCCGCCGCTGCGCCGTCGTCGCCGCCGCGGAGCCGTGCCTGGTAGCGCGCGTAGAAGGGCGCCTGCTCGAGCAGCGTGGTGGGCGCGACGGTGAGTCCGCCGGCGCCGAACTCGCGCGGGAGATCGAGGCCCCAGCCGACTCGCCTCGAGCCGTGCTCCGGATCAGGGGGCAGCTCGACCGGAGTGGCGCTCTCCCCGTCGCTGGCGCGGGCGACAAAGGCGCGCCGGCCCCCGCCGCGATCGGTGATCGAGTAGACCACGGTGGTCGCCGCCGGGCCATGGAAGCGCGCCCAGCCCCAGCGCGAGAAGGCGTCCTCGAGGCGTCCGTCGCCGTGGTTGCGATCGTGATAGCCGATGCCGTCGAGGGAGAAGCCGGGGCTGGTGAAGCGTGCCCGCACATGCGCGCGCGGCGCCAGGACGCGCCACCCGTGGGCGCCACCGCCGACGCAGCGGGTGATCTCGGCGGGGCCGAACGGACCGGTCAGCGGTGCGACGGAGATCGTCCCCTCGATGCGCTGGTGGTAGGGCGCCTGGCGATCGGCGATCGTGATCCGCCAGCCCGCGCCGTCGCGCTCGATGACGGAGCCGGCGATCGCGATCCGTTCGTCGCTGAGCGCCTCCAGCCCGGGGTACTCGGACATCACCCACGCCACCTGTTTCCCGCCGCGGTAGAGCGCCAGGTTCACGCCGGTGTGCTCGTCGGGCAGGGTGCGCCGGCCGCGCCGGATGCGCGCCGCGTAGCTGGGCGAGAAGACCGATCCGACGAAGAAGATGCAGACCAGCCCATCACCGGCCTTGCTCAGCGCGTCGAAGTACCACCAGGCGTAGCCGCCGGGGGTGCGGACGCAGCGCGCCCACGCTTCACCGCCGGCCGCGGCGACCGGCAGGCCCGGGTCGAAAAAGGGGCGAGCGCGCGTGGACATCGCGGCGCGAGTGTTACGCGACGCGAAGAGCGGGATCAAGCGCCCTCGCCCTCGCCGGTGCTTGACGGAGAAGGGGGTCCCTCCGCTCACGGAGTCGTAGTCGTAGTCGTAGTCGTAGTCGATTCAGGGGCACTCGCGCGCGGGGGATCACCTCTCCGGCACAAGCGCGTGAGCATCTCCACGATGCGGGTCAGCAACTCCATGGCCTGTCGCCGAGTGTCTTCCAAGGCGAGTTGCAGGACCGCAAGGGCATCCACGATCGCCTTGCACTCCATCGCGGAGCCC
>SHYY01000026.1 GCA_009692555.1 Myxococcales bacterium | reverse complement strand
GGAACGGCGTGTGCGGCTTCGGGACGTGCGAGGACACCGAGACGGTGACATCGGCGTCGCGCCGGATCTGCTTGCCGCGCCGCTTCAGCCGCCCGCCGACCTGCGGGATCGCCGCCACGTCCTCGTCGCCCTCGGTCGGCAGGCCGATCATGAAATAGAGCTTCATGCGCGACCAGCCGCGCGAGAACACGTTCTCCGCCGAGCGGGTGATGTCCTCCTCGGTGACGTTCTTGTTGATCACGTCGCGCATCCGCTGCGTCCCCGCCTCGGGGGCGAAGGTCAGGCCGGTGGCGCGCACCGAGGCGATCTCGTCGAGCAATTCGGCGTTCAGTCCGTAGGCGCGCAGCGACGAGACCGAGAGCGAGACCTTCTCGTCGCGCAGGCGCTCGGCGACCTTCTTCACCAGCGGCGTGACGCACGAGTAGTCGGCGGTCGAGAGCGAGGTGAGCGAGACCTCGTCGTAGCCGCCCTTTTTCACGGCGCCGAGCACCGACAGGATGATCGACTCGGGATCGCGCTCGCGCACCGGGCGGTAGATCATCCCGGCCTGGCAGAAGCGGCACCCCTCGGTGCAGCCGCGCGCGATCTCCACCGAGACGCGATCGAACACCGCCTCGGCCCACGGCACCGGCGTGTCGTCGGGGAAGGGGTACTGGTTGATGTCCTCGACCAGCACGCGCTTGACCTTCGCCGGGACGCGCGGATCGAGCGGCGCATCGACCACCTGGAGGCCCGAGAGCGCATCGAAGCGGGTGGTGTACAGCGACGGGACATACACTCCGCCGATCTCCGCGAGACGGATCAATCGCTCGCGCCGCGAGAGCCCCTGGCGCTTGTGCTGCGCGTCGATCAGCAAGAGCTTCGGCAGCACCTCCTCGGCCTCGCCGATCAGGAAGCAGTCGAAGAAGGCCGACACCGGCTCGGGGTGGGTCGCCACCGGCCCGCCGCCCCACACCATCGGATCGCCCTCGCCGCGATCGGCGGCGCGGAGCGGGATGCCGCCGAGGTCGAGCAGGGTGAGGACGTTGGTGTAGGTGAGCTCGTACTGGAGCGAGCAGCCGATCGCGTCGAAGTCCTTGAGCGGACGGGCGCTCTCGAGGCTGAGGAGGGGCAGCTTGCGGGCACGCAGTTCGCGCTCCATGTCCGGCCAGGGCGCGAACGCCCGCTCGCACGCGATCTTCGGCTCCTTGTTGAGGAGCGAGTAGAGGATCTTGGTCCCGAGGTGCGACATGCCGATGTCGTAGAGGTCGGGGAAGGCGAGCGCGAAGCGGACGTCCACCGTCGCCCAGTCCTTGGCCACGGCCTGGTATTCGCCGCCCAGGTAGCGGGCGGGCTTCTCGACGGTGCTGATGAAATCGGCGTAGGGGTGTTTCATGGTGCCCACACTCCCCCAAATCGATCCTGGGGGCAAGCCCCCAGCGACGGGCCGCGGGGACGAATTTCAAGCCGCGCGGATCTCAGTTGGCGTGGTAGACGACCCGCTGGTAGGCGTTGGAGGCGTTCAGGGCGGTGATGCTGCCGCAACGGTAGCCGCCGCTGAGGGTCCCGTTCTGGCCGGTGGCGTGCCAGCAGAGGCGGTCCGCGCCGGGGTTGGTGTCGCAGGGAGTGAGGAGGATGGCGCTGCCCTGGGCCGCGAATCCCCACGAGGCCGCACGGTACCAGTTGACCCCGTTGGCGAGGTGGGGGGTGTTTCCAACGGTGAGGAAGCTGACGTGGTCGCGCGGCGCCATGGCGGCGAGGAGGAGCGTGTTCGACCCGGTCTGGCGGCACGCCATCGTCAAGTTGGCCTTGCTGCACTTCTGGAGAATGATCGGGATGGCTGTGACGCCCGTGCCAGAGTAGAGATCGAGGTGGCACTCGGTCCAGCCGGTGAGATTGGCGATCGGGAGGTTCGATTTCACGCCGCTGAAGGTGTACGCCGCGTTGGCGCCACACACGAGGTTGGTGCAGGCGTTCCTCTGGCAATCGCTGGCGAGCTTGCACTTCTGGCCGTCCAGGCACAGCCCGCACTGCAGGCCGCCGCAGTCGACGTCGGTCTCGGTGCCGTTCTGGAGATTGTCGAAGCAATTTCCAGCGCCCATCACGCAGAGCTTGTTGACGCAGCTGGTCGACGCGCAATCGGCATTCACCAGGCACATCTGACCATTGTTGCACTTGTTGCAGGTGCCGCCGCCGCAGTCGGTGTCGGTCTCGAGGGCATTCTTGACCCCGTCATTGCAGTTCGGGCCGGCCTTGCACGAGCCGTTCGTGCACATTCCCGAGAGGCAATCGGCGGCGCCGACGCACATCTTGTTGTCGCCGCACTTCAGGCAGGTTCCGCCGCCGCAGTCGACGTCGGTCTCTTTTCCGTTCTTCAAAAAATCGTTGCAGGTCGGAGGGTTGGCGCACACGTTGTTGACGCAATTGGCCGACACGCAATCGTTCGCCTGCAGGCAGAACTGGCCAATGCCGCACTGCGGGCAGGTCCCGCCGCCGCAGTCGATGCTGGTCTCGTTGCCGTCCTTCTTGCCGTTCTGGCAAAGCGGGAGCTGGCAGAGATTGTTGGTGCAGGCATTGGAGAGGCAGTCGGCGGCGCTGGCGCAGCCCTTCCCGATCGCGCATTTGCCGCAGGCCAGGCCGCCGCAGTCGATATCGGTCTCGTCCTGATTCTTGAGTCCGTCGATACAGGTCGGCGCGGCGCAGAGGTTGTTGATGCACAGGGCGCTCGCGCAGTCCTTGCCCTTCACGCACATCTTGCCGCCGCCGCACGGCTTGCAGGAGCCGCCGCAGTCGAAGTCCGTCTCGTCGCCGTTTTGCTTGAGGTCGTTGCAGGAGGCGGCCAGGGTGAGGTCGGGCGCCGGCGGCGTGGCCAGATCGGGCGGCGGAGGAGGGACCGCCAGATCGATCCCGGAGAGGTCCGCGCCCGCCAGATCGCCTTGCGGCACCGCCAGGTCGCCCGGGGCGGCGAGGTCGGTGCCTGCGAGGTCCAGACCGGTGAGATCGAGCCCCGCCAGGTCGATCGGTTTCGGGCCGCCACCGTCGCTGCCGCCGTCCCCGCCCTCGCCCCCGTCCTACCACATGCGATACGACGAACCGCCACCGCAGGCGGCCAGGAAGAGCACGATGACGAGGGGATTCAAGCGACGCATGAGTGCCTCAAGAAAAAAATCGATCTTAGCAGAGGCGGCGGCGATCGTTCAACGGGCGATCCGGAGCGATCAGTTCGCGGTGTAGACCAGGCGCTCCCAGATGTTGCTCCCGTTCAGGTCGGTGGCGCCGCAGCGGTAGCCGCTGTTGAGGCTGCCGCCGGCGGTGTGCCAGCACATCCGGAGCGGGCCGTGGCCGTTCGGATCGACGACGTTGCCGACGCCGTAGTTGTCGCAGCTGTTGAGGTTCACCTTGTCGCCGCTCGGCGCGAAGCCCCACGAGTGGCTGGAGCTGAAGTACCAGGCGACGCCGTTGGCGAGGTGGGTGGCGGTGGTGTTGTTCGCCCCGGTGTCGAAGATGACGTCGGCCCGCGGAGCCATCGCCGCGAGGGTGAGAGTGGCCGAGCCCGCCTGGCGGCAGCCGAGGAGGAGGTAGTTCCCGCCGCACTTCTGGAGGATCGTGGCGACGCTGGCGTTGGCCGCGTAGGTGTTGACGTGGCACTGGGTCCAGCCGGTGAGGTTGGCGATCGCCAGGCTCTGCTTGACGCCGGTGAAGGAGTACATCTGGGCCACGCCGCACACGCCGTTGTTGCAGGTCTGGCCGTTGGCGCAGAGCTTCCCGCAGGCGTTGCAGTTGCTCTTGTCGTTCTTGAGGTCGGCCTCGCAGCCGTTGTTCGGGTTGTTGTCGCAGTTGGCGGTGCCGCTGCCGCAGCAGATGCCGAGCGAGCAGCCGAGGCTCTTGCAGTCGCTGTTGCCCTTGCACGAGAAGCCGTTCTCGCACGCCCCGCACTTCAGGCCGCCGCAATCGACGTCGGTCTCGGTGCCGTTGAGCATCCCGTCAAAGCAGTTCGGCGCCGCCTGGCAGATCCCGCCGGAGCAATTGGCCGAGGAGCAGTCGCCGTTCACCAGGCAGTCGGAGCCGTCGCTGCACAGCGGACAGCCGCCGCCGCAGTCGGTGTCGGTCTCCTTGCCGTTCTTGACCCCGTCATTGCAACTCGCCGGGCTGGCGCAGAACTTGTTGGTGCACAGGCCGGTGTCGCAATCGGCGTTGCCGAGGCACGACTTGCCGAAGCCGCACTTCCCGCACGAGCCGCCGCCGCAGTCGGTGTCGGTCTCGTTGCCGTCCTTCTTTCCATTCTGGCACGGGAGCATCTGGCAGGTGCCGGCCATGCAGTTGCCGGACTGGCAGTCGCCGGGGCCGGTGCAGGCCTGCCCGAGTCCGCACTTCGGGCACTTCACGCCGCCGCAGTCGGTGTCGGTCTCGTCTGGTTCTTCGCGCCGTCTTCGCAGCTTGCGGCGGCGCAGGTCTGGTTGACGCAGAGCGCGCTCTGGCAGTCCTTCGGGCCGCCGCATGCCTTGCCAACCGGGCAGGGGTTGCAGGCGCCGCCGCAGTCGGTGTCGGTCTCGGTGCCGTCCTTCATCCCGTTTCCGCACGAGGCGGCCACCGCCATGTCGTGGGGAAGGCCGGCGAGGTCGGAGCCCGGCGGGAAGGAGAAGTCGCCGCCGCCGCCGTCGCTGTCGCCGCCGTCGGTGAAGTAGCGGTAGCCGCCGCCGCCGCCGCTGCCGCAGGCGCAGAGGAGCAGCGCGAAGAGGGGCCATGTACGCATGAAGTTCACTCGTTTCAAGGGGTTATGACGTTGAAGGCAGGCGGTCGACAGGACAATACGACCGGCGTGGGCGGTTCTTCTTGCCCGTTCGCCGTGGCAGCGTTGATGGGCGTTGATGGGGGGTGGCTGGACCGGTGCGCCGTTCGCGGGTAGGTTGGAGCCCCACGCCGCGGGGTTCCGATGCGCCACCCACCGCTCCTCGTTCTCGCCCTTTTCAGCCTCGGCAGCGCGGCCTGCAGCGACGACGCACCCCCGGGCACGCCCGCCTTCGAGTCCAACTGCACCGTCGCCGAGCCCGGGGTGGAGGCCAAGAAGACGGCGGGACACCAGGAGGACGGTTCGGTGATCCTCCCGGGCGGGCGACGCATCTCCCCGTCCGGAAGACTGCTCGACGTGGGTGGCTTTCCGCTGGCGGTGCGCGTGCTGCCGCAGGACGGCGGTCGCTACGTGGTGGTCACCGACGGGGGCTACGGCGACGAGGCGCTGCGAATCATCGATCTCAAGGCCACCGATCCGCACCAGGCGATCGTCGCCCAGCACGACTATCCGCGCACCTCGGGCAGCCCCCACGCGCCGGCGCTCTTCTTCGGGATGGCCCTCACGAAGGACGGCAAGCGGCTCTATGTCTCCAACGGTGGCCACGACCCGGTGGCCGATTCGGTGCCGACCGCGCAACACTACAACCCGATTGACGTCTTCGATCTCGCCGGCTCGCCGCCGAAGCTGGTCCGCAATGACCCGGCGCGGATCAAACTCTTTTTCTCGGTGCACGACGGCGGCGCTCCGAAGCAGCGGTTGCCTGCGGGCATCACCCTCTCCAGCGACGAGAAGCTCCTCTACGTGGCGACGCAAACCGATGGCTCGCTGGCGATCATCGATCTCGCTCCCGCGGTCGGAAGCCCGGGATTTGGCCAGGAGATCGGGCGCGCGCCGCTGCCCGGGATCGGCCCCTACGACGTCGCGGTGGACGAGGCATCGCACACCGCGTTCGTCTCGATGTGGGGCGGGCAGAAGGTCGGGCAGAACCGGTACGTCGACGGGGTGGCGGTGGTCGACGTGGCGAACCCGAAGGCGCCGCTCGCCGCGCCCGCGCTGGTGATGACCGGCAAGGGCGCCGAGGGCGAGCTCCTGGTCGGCAGCCGGCTGTTCGTCGCCAACGCTGACGCCGATACCATCTCGGTGATCGACGTGGCCGCGAAGACGGTCAAGAGCGCGCCCGCCTCGCTCGGGGCGCTCCTCGGCAGCTCGCCAAACCACATCGCGGTCGACGAGAAGGCAGGCCGGCTCTACATCGCCAACGCCAACGAGAACGCGGTGCAGGTGCTCGATCTCACGACGCTCGAGAGCAAGGGGCGCATCCCGACCGCGTGGTATCCGACGGCGGTGGCGGTGCAGGCCGATGGGGGACTGGTGATCGCCTCGGCCAAGGGGCTCGGCCTCGGGCCGACCGATCACGAGAAGGGCAAGAACGACTTCATGCAGGGCACGCTGCAGGTGGTGGCCCGCCCGACGGAGCTGGAGCTGATCGCCGGCGAGAAGACGGTGCGCGACAACCTCGAGCGGCCGCGGCACTACCAGGCCGAGCTGACCTGCCCCGCGAGCGGCGAGAAGCGCTTCCCGCTGCCCGCCGACGAGAAGTCGCCCACGCCGATCAAGTACGTTTTTCTGATCGTGCGCGAGAACAAGACCTACGACGCGGTGCTGGGCGATCTCGAGGGCACCAACGGGGACCCCAAGCTGGCGATCTTCGGCAGCCATACTGCAAAAGGCGATATCACGCCCAATGCCCATGCCATCGCGAAGGCCTTCTCCAATCTCGATAATTTCTACGCCAATGCCGAGCAGTCGCTGCAGGGGCATGAATGGACCACCGCGGCCTTCTCGAACGATTACACCGAGAAGGCGTGGTCCTCGACGTGGGGGCGCGCCTACCGGCCGGTGGGGGCCTTCGCCTCGGGCACCTACGAGCACCTCCCGCAGCCGGGGAGCGACACGATCTGGACCCACTTCGATCGCTTCGGCGTCGCCTATCACAATTATGGCGAGATCGTGAACACGGCCGGCGCGCTGCACCTCTACGATGTCTCGTATCCAGGCGTCTTCTTCGATACCGGCACGCCGGACATGATCAAGATCCAGTACGTCCTCGATCAGCTCAATGACCCGAACTTCGTCCTCGAGCCCTTCTCCTACATCGGCCTGCCGAACGATCACACCGTCGGGACCACGCCCGGGAAGCCGACCCCGGAATCAATGGTCGCCGACAACGACGAGGCGACCGGGAAGTTCCTCGACGCGCTCTCGCATTCGAAATACTGGGCGTCGTCGATCGTCTTCGTGATCGAGGACGACCCGCAGGACGGCGGCGATCACGTCGAGGGGCACCGCTCGCTCTGCCTGGTGGCCTCGCCGTGGGTCAAGCGGGGCCATGTCTCGAGCGTTCACACCGACGATCCGGCGCTGTGGCGGACGATCAATCTCCTCCTCGGGGTGCCGCCGATGAACCTCTACGACGGCAACGCCGCGGCGATGTACGATCTGTTCGCAGCGAAGCCCGATCTCGCCCCCTACACCTACATCCCGCGCAAGGTGCCCGCGAAGCTCAACACCGCCGACGCCCCGTTCGCCGCGGAGTCGAGCAAGATCGATTTCACGCTGCCCGACTCCGCGCCGCTCGGCCGCATCCTCTGGCACGCGATGCGCGGCACCGAGCCGCCGTGGGGCGCGAAGGCCTCGCCGCGCGAGGGCAGCGACGACGTTGCTCACCGAGCTTGCTGCACGTCGGCGATTGCCGACGACGATTGATCCCTTTCCAGCTTTCTAGAACGGCGTGGAGGCGCAGCGGATGCCGACGTCGAAGTACTTCGCCGACGGATCGCCCACCTCGCGGTAGGCGCAGCGGAGCTTGCGCGGCGCCGATTCGAACCAGCTGCCGCCGCGGAGGACCTTGTCGGTGCCGTTTGCCGGGCCCTTCGGATCGGTGCAGCCATTCTGGCAAGTCTTGGCGTAATAATCGTCGGCGTACCAGTCGGCGACCCACTCCCATACATTGCCGGCAGCGTCGGTGGAGCCGATCGCCGAGTCGCCCTTCGGCGAGGTGCTCGAGACCTCCTTGGTGCGCGGATCGGCGCCCACGCAGCCCACGCCGCCCGGCTTGAAGTTGGCGTAGCTGCAATCCAGGCTGTTGTTGCCCCACGGAAAGATCCGCTTGTCGGCGCCGCGGGCGTGCTTCTCCCACTCGGCCTCGGTGGGCAGGCGACGCGCGCCGAGGGCGTGGACGGTGCCGTTGCCGCTCCATTCGCAGAACGCCTTGGCCTGGCTCCAGGCGAGGCAGGTGACGGGGCGCTTCTCATAGGCGCCCGCGTTCTGGGTGTAGGTGCAGTTGGCATCGCTGTTCTGGGGGTTGTTGAGGACCGGCGCGGTGCAGCCCCCGCCGGCGACGCAGGCGCGGTAGTCCGCGACGGTGGCCTCGGTGCGATCGATGCAGTAGGCGGCGATGGTGGTGGCGTGCTGCGGCAGCTCGTCGGGCAGCGAGAGGGGGTCGTCCGCGAGCACGCTGCCGAGCATCACCGCGCCGCTGTTCGGGACATGGACCGTGCCGGCCGGGCAGTAGGCGCAGGTTCCTCCGCTGCAGGTGGCCGCGCCGCAGGCGTGATCCCCCTCGAGGGCGCAGTTGCCACCGCCGGGGAGCTTGGGGGTGCAGAAGCCGCCCATCTTGGGGCAGAACTTCCCGTTCGGACACTCGTTGTCGGAGGCGCACTTGCCGAGCAGATCGGGGAGAATGGTGAGGTCCGGCGGATTGAGCAGATCCGGTGCAATCGCCAGATCCGGCAGGTTCGCCAGATCCGCTCCCGCGAGGTCGGCGGCCGGCGCGGCCAGATCGCCGGGGAGCGCGCCGTCGGGCGCCGCGAGATCTTTCGCCCCGTCGGTGGCGACCAGATCCCGCGTGGCGAGATCGGGGTTCGCGCCGTCGGGTACGGCGAGATCGGCCACCGCGAGATCGGTGCCGGCGAGGTCCACCCCCCTGAGATCCATCGCCAGGTCGGCGGCCGCGCCGTCGGCGACCGCGAGATCGACCTGGTTCGCATCGGCGAGCGGGCCGAGGTCGGCCGGAGCCCCTTGCGCCTGGAGGAGCACCGTCGCGTTCACCGAGCTTCCGGGCTCGATCGCCGCGGTGGCGGTGCCGGTCGCGATCACCGCGTCGGCGTCGTCTTGCGCCGCCACGTGGAAGGTGAGGCTGCCCGACCCGGCGCCGGGCCGGTAGCGCAGCGTGCTGTTCGAGTGATTGCGGAGGTGATCGCCCGCCGGCAGCGTGTAGGTGAAGCTCTCGGCCCCACCGACGGTGATGGTGAGCGTGCGGGCGGTCTCGATGGTGGTCTCGGGCACCTCGTCGGCGAAGCGGATCGAGAGCACCACCGAGGTCGGAGCGGCGCCGCCGCAGCCCGAGGAGAGGACGCCCAAAGACGTCACCGCGAGCATCAGGACCGACGGTACAAGCCGAGATTTCTTCATCTTGTCAAGCGGCATCAAAACGTCAGCAGCGCGCCCGATGCGCCCGGTCCGAATTCGCCGAAGGTGGTCTTCTCGAGCGGCGCAGGTCCGCGCGTGGCGACCACCGCGATGGTGATGATCGCCGCGGCCAGCACCGCGCCACCGACGGCGGCCCACAGCCACCACTTCTTCCAGATCGGGACCTGCTCGGGCCCGTTGTCCACCGCCGGCGCGAGCTCGGCCCCCGCCTCCCCGAAGCCGAGCAGGCTGTCGTCCGCCTCGCCGAGCTTCATCACCTCGTTGCCGGGCGCCGACAAGAGCGGCGCGCCCGACCCCTCAGGCCGCGCCGCGTTCAGGGCCGCGTCGAGCTCCGCCTGGCGCGTGGCGCGGCCCCGCAGCTCGCCGATCCGCTTCTCCAGGCGTGCGCGGCTCTTCGGCCTTTGCACATCGCGCAGGTAGGTGGCGTAGCCGTCGGCGGCGGGGCCCCACTTGCGCTGCTTCTCGAGGGTGAGCGCGATGTCGTACCAGGCGGCCGGGTTCTGAAGGATCCGGAGCACGTCGCGGAACGCCTGCTCCGCGTCGCCGTACATCTGGGCCTCGAACGCCACGGTGCCGGCGCCGTAGATCTCGCGGGCGCGCGCCAGGTCCTCGGGCGTGGCGGCGGCGACCGGCATGGCGGTGGCCAGCAGGACGGCGATGGCCGCGAGTGCGCTCCTCATGCCGCGAGTGTCGCCCACCGACGGCGGGGAAGGCAACCGGAAAGCGGCAGCGAGCGCTAAGGGCCCGCGAACGGACAGCTCGATCGCCGTCGCGGCCGATGCATCCCGGCAGGCTTCGGGGGGCTTGCCCCCCTTCTGTGTTTTTGGGGGGAAGCTCGTCGGTCGAATACAGAGAGTATTCTCCCTCCTCGCGCCTCGCCATCCGGGCGCCCCGGACCGCGATCATCGATCGACTTGCCCATTCGCTGGCCCTAAGGCTGAGCCTTCGGCGTGAGGCGGACCTCGGCGAGCAGGCCGAAGTGATCCGAGGGAAAGCAGCCGTCAGCGTCGGGCGCGTCGAGGACGATCCGGCAGTCGAGCACCTCGCCGCGGCCGTCGCGGGCGAGCGGTGAGACGAAGATGTAGTCGATCCGCCGGTCGCGATCGAGCCAGTGCAGGCGGGCGGTGTAGACGTTGCGGTGGGCCCAGGTGTAGCCGCGCTCGTCGGGGTGCAGGCGGGCCCAGGCGTCCTGGTAGTAGACCCGGCGCCCCTGGTGGGTGTGCAATCCGCGTAGAAAGCGGATTTCGTCGGAATCGGGAACTGCGTTGAAATCACCGGCGAGCAGGCGCGGCAGCTTCGAGGGGCGCGCCGCGGCGAAGTCGCCCACGAAGGCGTCGATCGCGGCGATCTGATCCTCGCGCTTCACCCCGTCGGTGAGGCGGTAGTTCAGGTGGGTGGAGAACACCGCCAGCTCGCCGTGCGGCGTGGTGATCGCGGCGCCGAGCGCGATGCGTCGCTCCATCGGCGTGGCGTGTGGCAGCTCGCGGTGCTCGTGATGCGCGATCGGCAGCGCCGACAGGATCGCCAGCCCCTCCTCGCCTTCGCCCCACGAGGTGGCGCGCTCCCACACGAAGTGGTAGCCGAAGCGGGCCGCGAGCGTCTCGGCCTGGTTCGGCAGCGCGCCTTCGATCGCCCGCACCTCCTGGAGCACGATCACGTCGGGGGCGAGAGCGGTGATGCCGTCGCTGAGCAGCTCCATCCGGCGGGCGAGCGGCGGCTGCTCGCCCCACAGGTTGAAGGTGAGGATCTTGATCGAGTCCATGCGCTCTAGTCTCCCCGGTAGACGCAGCGCGCGTCGCAGGTCTCGTGGACGATCACCTGGGAGAGCTCTGGCAGCAACGGGCGGAGGCGCGTCCACAGCCACCCCGCGAGGACCTCGGAGGTCGGGTTCTCGAGCCCGTCGATCTCGTTCAGGTAGTAGTGATCGAGGCGCGCCAGGAGCGGGGCCATCGCCTCGTCGAGCGCGGCGTAGTCGAGGAGGAAGCCGGTCGCCTCGTCGACCGCGCCGCGCACCGCGACCTCGATCTTGAAGCTGTGCCCGTGGAGGCGCTCACAGCGGTGGCCCTTTTGCACCTTCGGCAGGCGATGGGCGGCCTCGAAGCGGAACTCCTTGATCAGCTCGACGTTCATCTCGCGCCCCTTTTACCACGTCCGATTTCGCCCGGGGGCGGCCGTGAGGCGGCCGTGGCGCGGAGTTTACCGGCGCCGCGGCGCGGAGTAACGTGGCGCGGTGAAGCTCGAGGTCTGGCTGCCGCTCACCGTCGCTGCGTGCGGACTGCTCGGCGCGATCGGCCTCTCCGGGCGCGATCGGCTGTTCCCGGCGGCGGGGCCCAGGGTGGCGCGGATCGACCGGATCGAGGGAGCGGCGCGCTCGGGGGACGAGGTGCTGGCCCTGGGAGCCACCGTCGGCAAGGGGCAGCGCGTCGACGGGGCGCCCGGGGGCCGCCTCGTCTTCCACTTTCCCGACGGGACGCGCCTCGATGCGCGCGGCGCCTCCTTCGACCTCCTGAAGGTGATGCCCGCCGAGGTGTGGCTCCACCGCGGGACGCTGCGCCTCGATGGCAGCGGCCGGCTTTTCACCCGGGATGCAACGGTGAGCGCCGGTCGCGCGCGCGGCGAAGTGACCGCCAGCGACGAGGGAACGGTGGTCCGCGCCGCCCGCGGCCGCCTCCACGTCGAGGGGCTGCACCGCACCTCGCTCGATCTCGCACCCGCGCACCGGGTGGAATTCCTCCGCGGCGATCCGCTCGCCAACCCGCCGCCGCCTCCGGCGACGGCGAGCGAGGATTCCAATGCGCCGCGCGACCTCGAAGGCGGCTGGTAACGGACGAGAGCTACTTCGCTACTTCGCTTCGCTACTTCTTCTTGGGCGGCCTGCGCTGCTCGTCCTTCGGGACCTGATTGGAATCGATGCCGGTGTAGAGGCGCTTGAAATCGGCCGCGGTCATGGGCAGCGGATGCTCGCAGCCCCAGGGATTCTTGAATTGCAGCTTGTTGTCGGCGGTCACGCTCTCGAAGATGTAGGCGTGCCGTCACCCGCGGAGGGCGCCGCCATCGCCTTGCCGCCCTCGCCGCCGCCGACGCTGTGATCGCCATTGGACATCCGCTTGATCGCCGCGTCGGCCGCCTTGCCATCGGCCTGCAGCTTGACCGGCGAATCGCCGCCCTTCTCCGCGGCCCCACCCTCGGGGTTGGCGTGATCGGAGTCGTGGCGCTGATCTTTCTCGTGGTCTTGGCGAGCCAGGTCGGGCATCGGCGCTCTCCTCAGTTGCTCGGCTTTGCGGGCTTCACGGCACCGGCGGCAGCGCCGCCCGCGGCGAGACCGATCGCGGGGGATCCGGCGCGCGGGGCGAACGTCGCGGGATCGAGATCGGCGGCCCCCGCCTTGTTGCCTCCACCATCGGTGGCGCCGCGCTGCTCGCCCTCGACGAGCGAGCGAGAGACGGTCAGCTTGCCGGGCAGTCGCGGGCCATTGGCGAGCGCGGTTTTGGCCGCGGCGACGATCGAATCGGCGATGGTGACGGTGGGGGTCTGGACGGTGGTGGCGAGCAGCTCGATCGCCGCGTCGGCGTCATTGCCAGCGACGGTGGAGCGCTCGAGGTGCAGCTCCGCCCACTGATGCACCCAGATCACCGAGCGGGTCGCGGTGTTGCCGGTGACGAGCGTGTCGCGGAGCGTGACCTTGGCGCTGCCCGAGAGGTAGATCGCCCCGCCCGATCGGCCCTGGTTGCCCTCGATCCGGCAGCGCTCGAGGGTCGCCTTGCCGCGCGAGAGGCCGAGCGCCGCACCGGGGGTCTCTCCGCCCGCGCGATGCCCGCGCAGCACCACCTCGCGGAGGGTGAGATCGTCGCTGCCGCCGTCGATCCCGCCGCTCCCGATCACCGCCGCGCCGTTCTGCACGGTCAGCCGCTCGAGCAGCACGCGCTTCGCATCGGGCGCGATCCGCAGCACGCTGCCGCCGCCGTCCCCGTCGAGGATCACCTCCGCGGGGGTGCCGAGGCCGCGCAGCGTGATCGACTTCTGGAGCACCGTGCTGAGCACGTAGGTGCCCGGCTCGAGGCAGAGCACCGCCCCGTCGGGGAGCCCCTCGATCACGTCGCCCAGCTTGTCCTTCTCCGCGGGTCCGACCGTCTTCGTGCATCCGTCGCTCATCGACTTTTTTTCCTGCTTCTTCTTCGGGAGTGATCGGGGCGTGGGGTCCGGCTTCGCGTTGGCGTTGGCCCCGGGGTGACACGACGCCACCAGCAGCGCACACGCCAGCCAGCGCGTTTTCATGGATTTAACCCTGTTTGTCCTTGGGAACGTTATTCACGTTGATCCCGGTGAACAGCCGGAGGAAGTCGGCCGGCGTGATCGGCAGCGGGTGCTCGACGCCCCACGGGTTCTTGAACTGCAGCTTTCCGTCGGCGGTGACGCTCTCGAAGATGTAGGCGTGCCAGGCGTGGACGTTGAGCTTGGTGTCGAGCGTGCCGCGCCACTCGTAGTCCGCGGTGAGGTTGCCCTCCGCCGCCGGTCCGCCGCCCTTGTCGTAGCTGACATCGACGTTGCCGCGGTTGTACATCACCGCGCCGTGGCCACCGCCGGTGAGCTTGCCGGTGCTGTCGTCGCGGGTGCGGCGCGCCTTGTTCTCCTTGTCGCTGATGCTGAGCGAGCCGGGGATGATCTCCGCGCCCTCGCCCTGATCGGTCTTGAGATCCGCGTGGTAGGGGCCGTCGCCCTGGCCCTTGAAGCCGCCCTGGGATCTGGCCTGCTTCGAGCCGAGGGTGCCGCAGACGATCGCCTTGCCGTCGGCCTGGAAGCCCTTGAACTTGGCGAGCACGCCGGACTCGGTGCTCGGCTTCGCCTCGTAGCCCCGCTTGACGCCGGTCATCGCCTCCATCGCCGCGTCGGCGTGGCCGCCCTTGTCGCCGATGATGTCGTAGCCGCCCATCATCTGCGCGTAGGCCTTCTCGAGCAGCGCCGGCCAGAGCGGCACGTCGTGCTTCGCCATGCTCTTGCCCATGAGCGCGTAGGTGGGCGCCTGGTTCTGCATGTCCTGCACGCGCGTCGGGAGCGCGGTGTCGATGGTGACCGGGTGCTGCTTCATCTTGCCGGTGCCATCGTCGATGTAGAGGTTGACGGTGTAGGTGGTCTGGTTCGGCTTGTGCGAGCTGAAGAGGCTCATGATCGCCTTCGGGCTCGCCGCCGACACCGCGCCCATCGCGGCGATCAGGTAGCAGTCGCCGAGGCGGCCCTGGGCGACGTCGCCGGGCTTGGGCGCGCCGTCCCACAGGATGCTGGTGTACTCCTGGTAGCCATAGTCGCGCGGCTCGGTGGTGTGGCCGACGTCGCTCTTGTGGCCGAGCGCGGGCTCCGCCTTGAACGACGCCGAAGGGATCACCGCCTCCTTGCCGCCGAAGTTCGAGAAGACCTGGCAGAGCAGGCCGTCCTTCTTGACCTGCTTGACCACGACGTAGGTGCCCTTCGGGACGGTGACGTCGTTGCCGTCGAGCTTGGTCTTCAGCTCCGCGGTCAGCATCCCGCTGTCGCCCACCGAGGCGTGGGCGGCGATCGCCGGGCCGTCGTCGCCGCCGACCGCGCCCTCGTCGCTGCCGATCATCCGCTTGATCGCCGCGTCGCTGGCCTTGCCGTCGGCCTGCAGCTTGAGGTGCGACTGGCCGGACTGCTTGCCCTCGTCGTTTTTCTCGGCGTCGTGCTGGCCGTCGTGGCGCTGGTCCTTCTCGGGTTCGATCTTGCGTGCCAGATCCGGCATGGGCGACTCCTACGTGGTGCTATCAGGCCCGCTCGCGCGGGGAATGTCGAGTGCGTTCAGCGTCACCTGCAGGGCGTCTTCAGCAGCGCCTTCAGGAGTTCCGCTCGCGCAGGCGGAATCTTATTTTATTTCAATATCTTATCTTGGCCCAGGCTCAGCATGGCTTCACGAGTCAATTATCGACAAACAAAGCGGGAAGTTGCGGCCCCCAAGGCCCTCAGGACGTGTAGAAGCGCGCGACCAGGGCGGCGCGATTCTGGACGGCTGCCTTGGCGAGCAGCGCGGTCACATGCGCCTCCACCGTGTTCTCGGCGCATCCGAGGGCCTGCGCGATGGCCTGGTTCGCGAAACCCCGGACCACCAGGTCCAGCACCGCGATCTGGCGTCGCGTGAGACGCCAGCGAGTCGCCAGCATGGAAAGGCGCCAGCTTGGATTGCCTCTCTCGGTGTCTCCAATTACCAAAAATGGAGGTTCTAGCTGATTCACTGCCAGACTGGTGCGAGAGAACCCAATCTGCGGCCCATTGAATCGGACCGAAGGAATTGAATCGATCGTCCCATCCGGACTGTTCGCCAGCAGTGCGCGTCCGGGTTCGTTGGCGTACAGCACCTCGGCTGCGCCACCGACGAGCTACGCGGGTGACGGAATGGCCTCCATGGCTGCCCACAAGGCGCGCACTGATACGGTCGCAACGATATCCATCGGACCCCTCCCTGGGCGTGACGACTGACCGCGCGATGCTAGATTCCGGGCGCAGATCTGTCAAGTCGATCCCGGATCCGGTGCACTGGTGGTTCACCACGCACCCGCTGTTCCAGTGGCCGTTCGGGGTCGGCGAGCCGTACCTGCTCTCCCCGGATCGTTACGACGTCTACGGGCAGCATGTGCAGCCGCTGAACAACCTCGCCGGCCTGGCGGGCTACACTCAGCTCGCCACCGCCAACGAGGCGGCGATCGTGCTCGCCAACAACGACCGCACGGTGTTCAAGGGCTACTTCGACGGCCAGAGCGACGACGGGAACGCGGGCCCCATGTGGGGCAACCTCGCCTACCACCTCCTCTACGGCTTCACCAACAACAACATCCCGTGGATCGCCGAGAGCCCGCCGAGCGGCCAGCTCGCGCCCGGCGCCTCGCAGACCGTCAACATCACGGTCGACGCTGCCCAGCTCACGGCGGGCACCTACCCGACGCGCATCCTGCTCTACAGCAACAGCGGGCGCCTGGCGGCGGTGGAGATCCCGGTCTCGGTGATCGTCCCGGGCTACCGCACCGCGGTGAACTGCGGCGGCGCGGCGTACACCGACAAGGCCGAGGGCGACGTGTGGAAGGCCGACAAGGTGTACGCGGCGGGGAGCTACGGCTACGTCAACGCGAAGGGTGCGGCAGCGACGATCAAGGGCGACATCAAGCTCACCACCGACGACCCGCTCTACGCGGCGTATCGGTCGGACCCGCTGGAGTACAAGTTCGACGGGCTGCCGGTGGGCAACTACCGGCTCGAGCTGCTGTTCGCCGAGCCGCTCAAGACCAAGCCCAACCTGCGCGTGTTCGACGTGATCGCCGAGGGGTCGGCCGTGCTGCCGGCGCACGACATCTTCTACGAGGTGGGTGTCACGAGCGCCGACAAGCACTCGTTCTTCTTCCCCGTCACCGACGGGCAGATGAACGTGCGGCTGGTGCTGCGGCGGGGCCAGGCGAGCCCGATCGTGAGCGCCATCCGTGTCACCCACCGCCCCGACAAGAAGTAGCCTCCGCCCTCCCCTCGCTCGCTCCCCGTCCGAGATCAGTCCGGCGCCAACGCCCGCTACCTCCGGACTGGCGCGACCAGGAGGGCGGCGAGGGCGGCTTCGACATCGCGCACGCCGACCAGCTCGAGGTCGAACGTGCCGATCAGGCGAGCGCGGTTGAGCTCGGGAAGGACGCAGCGACGGAAGCCGAGCTTGGCCGCCTCGGCCAGGCGAAGTTCGGGCTGCGCCACCGCGCGCACCTCGCCGGCCAGGCCGACCTCGCCGAAGCAGATCGTTCGTCCCTCGATCGGGCGGCGGGTGGCGCTGGAGGCCGCGGCGGCGACGATCCCGAGATCGGCGGCGGGCTCGGAGAGGCGGATGCCGCCGGCGACGTTGACGAACACGTCCTGGCCGAGCATGCCGATTCCGGCGCGCCGCTCGATCACCGCCAGCAGCAGCGAGACGCGGTTGGGATCGACGCCCAGCGCGGCCCGGCGCGGCATCCCGGCCGCCGCGGCCACCAGCGCCTGCACCTCCACCAGCAGCGGGCGCGAACCTTCCACCGAGGCGATCACCGCCGAGCCTGGCACGCCGACCGGCCGCTCGGCGAGGAACAGCGCGGACGGGTTTTGCACCTCGCGCAGCCCCTCGGCGTGCATCTCGAAGACCCCCACCTCGTTGGTCGAGCCAAAGCGATTCTTGGCGGCGCGCAGGATCCGGCAGGGATGGCCCGGCTCGCCCTCGAAGTGCACCACCGCGTCGACCACGTGCTCGAGCGTCTTCGGCCCGGCGAGGCCGCCCTCCTTGGTGACGTGGCCAACCAGCACCGTCGCCACGCCGCGCTCCTTGGCAAAGCTCAAGAGACGACCGGCCGCCTCGCGGACCTGCCCGAGGCTGCCCGGGACCGACTCCAGCCCCGGGGAGTGCACGGTCTGGATCGAATCGACCGCCAGGACCACCGGAGCGAGCCGCGTCGCCTCGTCGAGGATCCGCTCGAGGCGTGTCTCGGCCAGCACCAGCAGCGACGGTGCGCGGGCCCCGAGTCGCTGCGCGCGGAGCGCGGTCTGGCGCACCGACTCCTCGCCCGAGACGTAGAGCACCGTGCGGGGTTTGCCATGTTGCGGCGCAGCAATTCCCTGCAGCGCCTGGAGCAGCAGGGTGGACTTCCCGATCCCGGGATCGCCGCCGAGCAGCACCAGGGAGCCCGGCACCAGCCCGCCGCCGAGCACGCGATCGAGTTCGCCGATCCCGGTCTTCACCCGCGGCGCGTCGTCGGTGGGCACGTCCGCGAGCGATACTGGCGCCTCGCCCGTCAGCGCACCGGCCAGCGCCGTACTTCGTCCCGGAATGGACACCGCCTCCTCGACCAGCGTGTTCCAGCCACCGCACTCGGGGCACCGCCCGAGCCATTTCGGGGAGGCGTACCCGCACGACTGACACGAGAACTGCGATCGCGGCTTGGCCATGGCCCCGATTATCGGCGAGGCCGCCGCGAAGTTGCGGGGCCCGCTAGAACTTCACCACCAGGCGGCCCTGGAAGGTCTGCGCTGCCTCGGCCTCCTTGCCGTAGCCGGGGTAGATCTCGCCCGGGATATTGAGCGCGCCGAGCGGGAAGAGGACGCCGTAGGAGACGCCAGCGTAGAAGCCCTCGGCGTCGTTGTGATACATGACCGAGCCGTCAAGCTCGACCCCGAGGTTGATCGAGTTGCCGGGGTAGGCGACGGGGACGTTGGCGATCGCGTAGATCACGTCGAGGCGCGCGGAGAGGCTGTCGATGATGTCGTAGCTGGCGTGCGGCTTGAAGTAGGTGGCGTTGGTGACGGTCCCGAGGATGCGACGGAACAGGATCAGGTCGACGTGGTAGTCGGGGTCGAAGTTGAAGTTGGTGAAGCGCGTCTGGCCGGGCGGGCGCACCCGCTGCGCGAGGCGGTAGTTCTGCACCGCGTTGGGATCCTCGGCCTGATCGCCCGACGCGCTGCCGACCTCGATGCCGACGTGCAGCGCGTCGTGGAGGAACTTGTAGTCGGCGCGCAGCGTGCCGCCCCACTGGAGGATGGTGAGCGGCTTGGTGGCCGACGAGAGCTGGTCGTTCACCGTGTTGATCTTGCCGCCGATCATCGCGAACTCCGCCTCGATGTGGAACTTGCGGTAGTTCAGGCGGAACCAGAGGTCGGGGATGATCGCCCACGCGCCGCGCGGGGTGAGGTTCTGCGAGAGCTGCGAGTCGGTGGTGCCGGTGAGCACGCCGCCCTGCCCGGCGCCGGGGTTGGTCTTCATGTCCCAGTCCTGGCGGCGGTAGACGAAGTAGCCGCCGTAGTTCACCACCAGCTCGCCGCGCTCGACCTTCTCCTTCAGCTCCTCGGGCTTGTCCTGGCGCCCGATCGCGAGGCCCCACTGCGAGACGTCGTCGAGGGTGTCGGCGTTGTAGGCCACGCCGTTCGACTGGTTCGACTGGCCCTGGTAGAGGCGCGTGGTTGGGCCGGTGGCCACCCAATCCCACAGCAGCGCGAGGAAGTGCTCCTTGAACTTGGTCGCGAACATCACCCGGTCGGCGTTGACGCCGTAATCGCAATCCAGGCAATCCCCGTTATTCACCAGCATCCCGCTTCCCCAGTGCGACGGCATGCGGCCGAAGCGGAGCTCGCCGATCGGGGTCCGCACCTCGGCCCAGGCGCGCTTGATCCGGATCGCGGATTCGATCGCGTTCCGCCCCGACTCGGGCGCCACCTGGGTGCGCGAGAAGGCCTGCAGCGGCACGTCCCGCGACGGGGAGAGGCCGTTCAGGTAGTAGCCTTCGGGCGCCGAGCCCATCACGTAGTTGTCGAAGATATCGATCTGCGTCCGCACCCGCACCTGCTCGGTGACGTTGATCGTCGGCTCGAGGCGGAAGCGCATGTCGGCCGAGGTGAGGTTCTCGGAGCGGCAGGGCTTGTTGTCGCGCGCGGGGGAGGCGCAGGCGGCGGCGTTGCCGGGCGCCGATGGATCGCCGGTGGCGCCGAACTCCGAGTAGGGGACGAAGAACGGCGGGCGCGGTCCCTTGTCGGCGAGCGGGATGCCGAGGTTGAAGTTGTGGAGCAGGTAGGCGCGGCCGCGCAGGTAGCCGCTCACCTGGAGGAACTGGAGCTGCTTCTCCTTCTGGCCGGGCCACGCCGGGAGCGGCTGCAGCGCCGGCTCCTGGCCCGCGGTCTCGGGGGCGGCCTCGGCGGGCCCCTCGTCGGTCTTCTGGTCCGACGGTCCCTGGCCGGGGCCCATCGGGCGCATCCCGCCGCCGCCCGGTGCGCCGCCGCCGCCCATCTGGGCGAGAGCGGGGTGCGCGCCAAGGAGGACGACCACCGTCGCGGTCGTCGAGAAGCTATGGAGCCAACGATGCATGAGTCCTCCGGGCGATGCGCTCGGGCTGCGAGAGGGTACCGGTTCGGCCGGCGGGACTATAGGGGAGACTCCCGGCGCAAATCAAGGGACCCCCGAGGGCTCGCGCGGGATGCCCGTGGCGCGATCAGGCGAGGGGTGCTTAACAGCGGAGGGGGCCCTCTTGCTGGCTCTTGCTCGTCACGTAGTCATAGTCGTAGTCGTCCCGTCCGCCGCGAGGGCAATCGAACTTCCTCCCGCAACAAATTCCTCCTGCCAACCGACCACCCTGGCCAACCTCAGGCAAGGTCGGAGTTGACAATCGCCCGACTTGTCCCCATACTGCCGCCGTTATTCCCCGCCCGTCACTCCCCGCTTGCTCTCCATCGCTACCTCATTTCAGGAAGGTTTCCATTGAACATTGATCGTGAAGTCGTGCTCGTCGCGCTGCGGCGCGCGAGCGACCCTCGGGGCATGAAGGCCCACGAGCTCGCCGCGGCCATCGCTGCCGACGAAAAGTCCCGCCACCGCATGCGCAAGATCCTCGCCGAGCTCAGCGATGAGGGCATCATCGAAAAGAGCGAAGGCTCCCGCTACCGCCCGGTCGGCTGGAAGCCCGAGGCGACCCCCGCGCCGGCGACGGGTGGGGCCGGCAACGCTGCCCCCGCGGCCGCGGGCGCCCACCCCGGACGGATCCGCGTCCACCCGGCCGGCTACGGCTTCGTCGAGCGCGAGGACGGCGAGGACGATGTCTTCGTCGCCGCTCGGCACCGCGGCCCGGCGCTCGACGGCGACCGCGTGTCAATCGCCACCTGGCAAGGCTACAAGGGCACCGAGGGGCGCGTCGTCGAGGTGCTGGCGCGCGGTCGGGCCAAGGTCACCGGCACCTTCCGCGGCATCCCCGGCGCCTTCCTGCTCGAACCGGATGATCCGCGGATCCTGCACCACGTCTCGATCATCGACGGGGGCGGCGGCGCGCGCGAGGGCGAGGCGGTGGTGGCCGAGATCGTCCAGTATCCGACGCGCCCCGAGGAGCCGATGGTGGCGCGGGTGCTGAAGGTGCTCGGGAGCAGCGACGATCCGCGCACCGAGGTGTCGAAGGTGATCGTCTGCGCCGAGATCCCCGACGAGTTTCCCGACGAGGTCAGCCAGGCCGCCGCGCGGGCGCCGAGCGCGGTCACCCTCGAGGACGAGCTGGACCGGGTCGATCTCCGCGAGCGCAACTTTGTCACCATCGACCCCGAGACGGCGCGCGACTTCGACGACGCGGTGTGCGTCGAGGACGGCCCGCGCCCGGGGGTGGAAAGGCTGTGGGTGGCGGTGGCCGACGTGTCGCACTACGTGCGGCCCGGGACTGCGCTCGATCGCGAGGCGGTGATCCGCGGGGTCTCGGTCTACCTGCCGGATCGCGCGATCTCGATGCTCCCGCACCAGCTCTCGGCGGGGATCTGCTCGCTCAACCCGGAGGTCGATCGGCTGGCGATGGTGGCGCGGCTTGACGTCGACAGCGACGGGAACGTGATCGACGCGCAGATGCAGGCGGCGGTGATCCGCTCGCACGGACGGCTCGATTACGCGGGCGTCGCCGCGGCGCTCTCGGGCGATCTGCGCGGGTCGCGCGCGCGCTACCGCGATCACCTCCCGCACCTCCAGAGACTGCAAAAGCTCTCGCATCGCCTGCGCGCGGTGCGCCACGCCCGCGGCTCGCTCGACTTCGAGATCCCCGAGGCGAAGGTGATCCTCGACGAGGACGATCCCAGGCGGGTGCGCGACGTGGTGAAGTCGCGCTCGGCCCCCGAGGTGAAGGAGGCCTACCGGATCATCGAGGACTGCATGCTCGCGGCGAACGAGGCGGTGGCGCGCTTCTTCCGCACCCGCGGGCTCGACACGCTGTGGCGGGTCCACGCCCCGCCCAAGGAGGAGCGGCTGGCCGAGTTCGCCAAGCTGGCGGAGTCGCTCGGGGTAGCCTTCTCCGTCGACGACGCGCGCTCGCCGAAGAAGCTGCGCGCGTTCCTGGAGTCGATCCGCGGCAAGCCGATGGAGCGGTCGCTCTCGTTCCTGCTCCTGCGCTCGCTCAAGCAGGCGGTGTACGACGTGGTCAACGTCGGCCACTTCGCGCTCGCGGCGCCCGATTACCTCCACTTCACATCGCCAATCCGGCGCTATCCCGATCTGATCGTCCACCGGCTATTGAAGAGCCAGCTCCATCAGGAGGGGCTCCCGGCGGGGCGGCTCCGTTTGACGCCGCCGCCGCGCAACGAGCTGCAGGCGATGGCGGTCCAGTGCTCGGCGCACGAGCGGCGGGCGATGGTGGCGGAGCGCGAGGTGGTCGACATGTACCGCGCGTTCCTGATGCGCGACCGCGTCGGCGAGGACTTCGACGGGACGATCGTCGGGGTGACCAGCTTCGGCCTGTTCGTGGAGATCGCCGAGCCGTTCGTCGAGGGGCTGGTGAAGGTCGAGCGCATGCGCGGCGACTCGTGGGGGTTCGACGAGCGCACCCTCCGGCTCACCGGCCGTCGCAGCGGACGCGCCTTCGGCCTGGGCGATCCGGTGCGGGTGCGAATCGAGAACGTCTCGGTGGCGCGGCGGAAGATCGACTTCGTGTTCCCGGAGGACCTCGCGGCGGCGGGCGAGCCGGCGACCCGGGTGGCGCGGCCTGAGCGGCCCGGGCGACCGGAGCGACCCGGGCGACCCGAGCGAAGTGACCGCAAGCGCCGGGAGCCGGTCCGGAAGGGGCGCAAGCAGCAACGGTAGGTTGTTGATTTTCTTCCCAAACCACCCCCTTTCCGGCGATAGTCGCGCCGTGACCCACCTCCCGATCGGACTGCTCGCGTTCTGGAAGAACTACGACCGCAAGCTCTACCTCCGCGCCGCCGAGCTGGCCGACGACCTCGGCTACGACTCCTTCTGGATCCCCGAGGCGTGGGGGTACGACGCCTTCATCCTGCTCGCCGAGATGGCGACGCGGACCAAGCGAATCCGGCTCGGCACCGGGATCATCAACGTGTTCAGCCGCACCCCGGGCCTGATCGCGATGAACGCCGCCACCGTCGACGAGATCAGCGAGGGGCGCCTGATCCTCGGCCTCGGCACCAGCGCCGCGCGGGTGATCGAGGGCTTCCACGGGCGCCCGTTCGCGAAGCCGCTCACCCAGGTGCGCGACGTGATCCGCGTGGTGCGCGCGCTGCTCCGCGGCGACAAGCTGCACGAGGCCGGCGCGGAGCTGGTCCAGTATCGCTCCTTCCCGCTGGCGATGAACCCGGTGCGGCGCGAGATCCCGATCTTCGTCGCCGCGCTGAAGCAGAAGGCGATCGAGTCGATCGGCGAGCTGGCCGACGGCTGGATCCCGACCTTCTGGCCCTACGAGCAGCTCCAGCAGGGGCGCGCCTTCATCGCCACCGGTGCGGCGCGGGCGGGGCGCGATCCGGCGCAGGTGGTCACCGCGCCCTTCACCACCGTGCTCCCGCTGGCGGGCGACACGGGCAGCCACATGGCGAAGGACATCATCGCCTTCTACATCGGCGGCATGGGCGACTACTACGCCGAGCTGCTGCGCGGGTTCGGCTTCGGCGACGAGTGCAAGCGGGTCGAGGATCTCTACCGCGACAAGGCCACGCGCGCCCAGGCGGCGGGGGCCGTCAGCGACGGGATGCTCGAGGCGCTCACCATCCAGGGCGACCCGGCGCACTGCGTCCGAGAGCTGCAGCGCCGCCGCGCGTTCGGGATCGATCACCCGATCCTGAACCTGCCGGTGAACATGCCGTGGGAGGTGGTGGAGATGTTCATCCGCGGTCTCGCACCCTCGGCGTAGGCCGCCGGGAGCGCTACTCCGCGAGCTCGCTCCACCTGATCGGCCAGCCGGCGGCGCAGCTGGCGGAGGTGGTGCTCGTAGCCGCCCTCGTCGAGGAACTGGGCGATGGCGAGCTGCGGCAGCGTCGCGGTGCCGACGGTCTGGGCAGCACGGAGATCGGCAGCAAGTCCGTCCTACGAGCCCGCTGTGGTAACCTCACGCAGAGCCTCATGCGACGGGACGCGACGATCCAGCTTTTGCGCGGCCACTGGGACGAGATCCGGCGCTTTTCTGTCCGGTCGCTGGCGCTCTTCGGATCAGTGGCGAGGGACGAAGCGGGACCGGACAGCGACGTGGACGTCCTCGTCGAGTTCGAGCGCACCCCGGCGCTGCACACGTACCTCGAGCTGAAGCGGTACCTCGAGGCTCTGCTGGGCTGCCCGGTGGACCTGGCGACGCCAGGCGCCATCCCGCCCCGGAAGAGGGCCCGCATCGAGGCGGAGCTGGTCGGCGTCACGTGATTCGCAGCTCTACCTGGAGGATGCCCTCGCCGCCGCGGAGGAGGCGTTGCTGCTCGTCGGTAGCCGCGACTTCGCTGCATTCGTCGCTGACCGCGCGGTCTACCTCGCCACCGAACGCAGCCTGTTCGTCGTCGGAGAGGCGCTGACCCACGTCGGGCCCGAGACACGGTCTACGCACGCGCAGATCCCGTGGATCGACATCATCGGCCTGCGCAACATCCTCGCTCATGGCTACTTTGGCGTCGACCCGGCGATCCTCTGGCGTACGGTCCAGGAGGACGTGCCCACGTTGATCGCGCAGCTTCGGGCGATTCTCGGGGCGCCGTGATGTTTCGGGTGCCGGATTCCGCCGCGTTGACAACCGCCTTACCCGCCAACAGCATCGCAAGATGGACCGTCGCCCTGCCGCACTCGCCGAAATGCGGCTGGGACGACCTGCAGTGGTGGCTCGGGCCGACGCCGTCCTGGCTATTGCTGCCGCGGGCTGCTCGCCGCAGCCCGGCCGGTACGGTTCGGACTGCTCCGACGATGAGCGGTGCAGCTGGTGGGCGGCCGGGCCCGGAGAGCTCTCGATCTGCACGCCCAAGTGCGCCGTCGACGAGGATTGTCCCCGCGGCACTCGTTGCCTGAGCAGGATCGCGGAAACCTTCGTCTGCGACCCTACCGACGAGAGCTGTGCCTGCACGCCGCCTCCCTGCACCTCCGACTCGGACTGTCGATCGCGCGGCTTCCACGCGACCTGCGTGACCCGCAGCGTTCGGGGGATCGACGGGAGGATTTCGGAGATTCGCCACTGCCACCTCTCCTGTCCGCCGGGCTTCAGGACGTGCAGCCCCAAGGGAGACTTCTGCACCACCGATGTTCGGAGCGACCCGCGCAACTGCGGCCAGTGCCACGAGGTTTGCCGCTACGCCAAAGATTCGGACGAAAACCCCGGAGTGTGCCGGGGCGAACGCTCCATCTGCGACGCTGCGAACTGCGCGGACGGCTGCTGCAGCGGCTACTGCGACGCCACCAGGTTGCACTACTGGCAGACGGAAGGCGCCCAGTGCCGGGAGATCTCGCCTTGCGAATTTTGCGCACCGTCGTTCGGGTGCTTCATGCAGCGGTGCATCTGTTCGAAGGGCTGCGTCGACGAGAAGGGCGTGTGTGTGCCGGGGACGAGCGTCACGGCGTGCGGCTACGAGCTGATCGGCCCCATCAAATGCGAGCGCTGCTCCCCAGGTGAGATCTGCGAACAGCACACCTGTCAGTTGCCGGCCGTCCCCGACGCCGGAACAGATGGTTGATCGGGCAACGTGCGATCATTTGCGCTGACTGCCGGCAGCGACGGCAGGGGGGCGTGGTGCGCGCGCTGCTCCGCGGCGACAAGCTGCACGAGGCCGGCGCGGAGCTGGTCCAGTATCGCTCCTTCGCGCTGGCGATGAACCCGGTGCGCCGCGAGATCCCGATCTTCGCCGCCGCGCTGAAGCAGAAGGCGATCGAGTCGATCGGCGAGCTGGCCGACGGCTGGATCCCGACCTCTGGCCCTACGAGCAGCTCCAGCAGGGGCGCGCCTTCATCGCCACCGGTGCGGCGCGGGCGGGGCGCGATCCGGCGCAGGTGGTCACCGCGCCCTTCACCACCGTGCTCCCGCTGGCGGGCGACGCGGGCAGCCACATGGCGAAGGACATCATCGCCTTCTACATCGGCGGCCTGGGCGACTACTACGCCGAGCTCCTGCGCGGGTTCGGCTTCGGCGAACTGCTCCTCCTCGTCGGTGGAAACGGCTTCGTGGCGATCGCAGAGCAGTGGGTGCCGTCGGGGCTGGCGGCGGTGGTGGTGGCGACCATGCCGCTGTGGGCGGCGCTGTTCGCGCGGCCGTGGGGCGAGCGCGCATCGTGGGGCGAGTGGGCGGGCCTGGCGCTCGGCTTCGCGGGCGTGGCGCTGCTCCGTGCGCGGGGCGGCCTGGGGGACATCCCGGCGGGCGGGCTGCTCATCATCGTCGCCCCGGCGTGCTGGGCGCTGGGATCGGTGCTGACGCCCCGGGTGACGCTCCCGGCGGGCGCGATGGCGACGGCGGCCGAGATGCTCGCCGGCGGAGCGGCGATGCTCCTCCTCGGCCCCCTGTTCGGCGAGCGGCCCGGAATCCCGTCGCTGCGCTCGCTCGGCGCGCTGGCCTATCTGATCGTGTTCGGATCGCTGGTCGCCTTCAGCGCCTACGGTTTCCTGCTCCGCACCACCCGCCGCGCGGTCGCCACCAGCTATGCCTTCGTCAACCCGCTGTTCGCGCTCGCCCTCGGCGCGTACGTCGGGGGGGCGGTGCCACCCCTGGCCTGGCTCTCGCTGGCGGCGGTGATCGGCAGCGTGGTGCTGGTGCGGCTGACTCCGCCGCGCGCCGCGGAAACAGCGATCGCGCGCTACGGCTCGCGTCCCGCGGATCGACCGGATCCGGGCGGCCCTCCGACGAGAAAGTCGCGCCAGGTGACCGATGCGATCCCCGCGCGCTCGGCGGTCGAGCGGCCCGCGGCGTCGCCGATGAGAAGCGGTCGGTAGGCCGGGAACCGGCGGTTGAACTCCAGCAGGCCCCTCAGGTCCCCCGTCTGGATCGGCCCGGTCTTCACCTCCACCGCCCAGGATCCCCAGCTCCCGTCGAGCACGCCGTCGACCTCGAGCGGCTCCTCGCGCCAGTAGGCGACGCGCTGCCCGGAGTTCCAGGCGTGTGCGAGCGGGTGCAGCTCGACCACGAAGCCGGGGTACATCTCGAGCCCGCCGATCCATCCGACCAGCTCGCGCCCCTCGCACGCCGCCCGACGGATTCGTCCCCTGGCGAACGCCTCGCGCACCTCGCGCAGCGCTTCCCGCATCGTCGGCCAGCCTTCGGGGAGCTGGTCGACGAGCAGCTCGGCGGCCCGGCGCTCGTCGCGCGGCTCGAGATTGCGGATCCGGATCACGCCCACGGGGTCGGAGGGTCGCTTCGCCACGCGAAAAACCCCTACTTCCCGTCGGTGGTGATGGGGACGATCGTCTTCTCGAAGCGCGCCTCGTAGCGCACCGTCTTGTCGTTCACCACCGTCACGTGCGCGACGTGCGGCGCGGCCCCCTTGCGCTCGATCCGGACCAGGTGCGGGCCGGCGTAGAGCATCAGGTTGACCGGCGTGGCGCCCGCGGCGTGACCGTCGACGAACAGGGCGTCACCGACGGGGGTCGAGGCGATCTCGAGCGCCCCGCGCGGCATCTTCCGCTCGCGATCGAGCATCGTCCCGATCAGCCGCCGTGACGCGCCGATCGCCGCCACGAGGCCTTTGCCCTTCTGCACCGCCACCGCCGATTGCGCCAGGAGCGGGATGTTGTAGAGCGTCATCGCCACGCGGGTCGACTTGCCGAGCTTGACCATCAGCACCACGAAGACGTAGCTCGCTCCCGTCGCCCGCGCGTACTCGAAGTGGCACGCCTCGCGGGTGATGCAGCCCTTGAAGCGGTCGTCGAGCACGAAGCCGGAGATCTGCGACTCGACCCGATCGAGCCCCGCGCCGTCGAAGCCGATCGCCAGCGCGTCGAAGAGCTTGATCTGCTCCTTCGCCGTCCAGGGGCCGCGCCAGTCGACGATCACCAGCGTCTTCTGCCGCCCCTTGGCCGCCAGCGCGGAGGGCGCCAGCGACGGGAGGAGCAGGGAAATCGCCAGCAGGACCACTGCCACCAGGGAGCGCATTGCGTCGCGATTATAGAGAAGGACTAATCGCGCTCCAAGTAGGTATAGCCGGCGAGGCCGTCCTCGTAGAGGCGCAGGAGCGCGCGCGAGTCGTCGAGCGACATCCGCTTGGCGCGCAGCGCGACCTCCACCGAGCGCCGGAGCCGCGCCATGAGGTCCTCCTTCGAGTAGCCGACGTACTTCAGCACGTCGGTGACCGTGTCACCGGTGATCACCAGCTCGATCTGGTAGCCATGCTCGGCCGCCGTCGCCACATGGATTGTGTTGGTGTCGCCGAACAGGTTGTGGAGGTCGCCGAGGATCTCCTGGTACGCGCCGGTGAGGAAGATCCCGACGTAGTAGTCCTCGCCGGTGAGCGGGTGCAGCTCGAGCACGTTCTTCACGTCGCGGCGATCGATGAAGTGATCGATCTTTCCGTCGGAGTCGCAGGTGATGTCGGCCAGCACCGCGCGCCGCGACGGCTCCTCGTTCAAGCGGTGGATCGGCAGGATCGGGAAGAGCTGATCGATCGCCCACGAGTCGGGCAGCGACTGGAACATCGAGAAGTTGCAGAAGTAGGTGTCGGAGAGCGCCTTCTCGAGGCCCTCGAGGTCTTCGGGCACCTCGGCCAGCTCGCGCACCAGGCGCAAGATCTTCTGGCAGGTGCCCCAGAAGAACTCCTCGGCGAGCACGCGCTCCTCGAGCGAGAGGTGGCCGAGCGAGAACAGCGTCAGGCACTCGTCCTTGTACTCGAGCGCGTCGTGGTAACTCTCGAGGATGTTCTTGCGCGTCACCTCGCGGTAGGTGTCGCCGAGGTTGCGCACCACCGGCGCGGCGTTCTCCGGCGCCTTGTCGGGCAGCTTGCCGACGTCGAACTCCGACACCCCGAGGATGTCCATCACCACCACCGCGTGATGCGCCACCACCGCGCGCCCCGACTCGCTGACGATCGTCGGGTGCGGCACGTTCGCCCCGTCGCACAGCTCCATCGTCGCGTAGACCACGTCGTTGGCGTACTCCTGCAGCGAGTAGTTCATCGACGACGAGAAGTTGGTCTGCGAGCCGTCGTAATCGACGCCCAGGCCGCCGCCGATATCGAGGTACTTCAGCGGCGCGCCCAGCGTCGAGAGCTCGACGAAGAAGCGCCCCGCCTCGCGCATCGCGGTCTTGAAGGATCGGATCGCCGAGATCTGCGAGCCGATGTGGAAGTGGAGCAGCTCGAAGCAGTCGATGAGGCCCTTCTCCTTCAGGTAGCGCATCGCCGCCATCAGCTCGCGCGACGACAGGCCGAACTTCGCCCGGTCCCCGCCTGACGACTCCCAGCGCCCCGCCCCGCGCGCCGCCAGCTTGGCCCGCATCCCGATCCGGGGCCGCACGCCGACGCGCTTCGACACCTGATCGATCAGCTCCAGCTCGGAGAGCTTCTCGACGACGATGATCACCGTCCGCCCGAGCTTCGAGGCCAGGAGCGCGGTCTCGATGTACTCCTCGTCCTTGTAGCCGTTGCAGACGATCAGCGCCTCCTCGTCGTCGAGCATCGCCATCACCGCGAGCAGCTCCGGCTTCGACCCCGCCTCGAGCCCGTGGTGGTACGGCCGCCCGTACTCGAGGATCCGCTCCACGACGTACCGATCCTGGTTGACCTTGATCGGGTAGACGCCCTTGTAGCTGGCCTTGTAGCCGTACTCGGCGATCGCCTTCTTGAAGGCCTCGTTCAGCTCGACGATCCGCCCCCGCAAGATCTCCGGAAAGCGCACCAGCAGCGGCAGCCCGATCCCGCGCTTTCGCACCTCGTCGACCAGCTCTTTCATGTCGATCTGCGCGCCCTCGGGACCGGCCGGATGTGCCACGACGTGGCCCGCCGGGTTCACCGAAAAGTAGGAGCCGCCCCAGCTCCGCACGTTGTAGATTTCGAGCGAGTCAGCGACGGTCCAGCGTCGCGGCATCCCGGCGGTGGTGTGCATCTTCGGGGGTGGCTCCTTGTCGCCGCGATCGGCTCGCGGTTGGGTGGCGATGTCGCGCCGATTGTACGCAGTCGATCCGGGGTGAACAGCGAAAACGCGGGCGGGAGAAGAAAAACTACTTCGCTACTTCTTCTTGGGCGGGGCCTTCGCCGGCGCGGCCTTGACCTCCTTGCACGGCCTCCCCGGGCCCTCGGCGTCCCAGCCTTCGTCGCACGCGCAGCGCTTGCGGGTCGCGCCCTCGTCCTCATCCTTTTCGACGACGACGTGCTGGTGCGGGCCGCACTTCAGCTCCTCCGCGAGCGCCGAGGATCCCCTGGGAGCAGCGACGAGGAAGAGCGAGATCACGAGCGCGCGCATGGGTCACCTCCAGCGGATGATGAGGGGCTGGAACGAGCGCGATTGTAGCCGAAGCGCGAGCCGCGGTTATGGAGAAGCGCGACGACGCTGGGGGCGCGACGCGAAAGAGAGCAGATGGAGGAGGCATTCAGCGGGCCTTGGCTTCCCGGCCCCCGGCCAGTAATTCTGGCAGCGCGCGCAGGCCGGCCTCGAATGGCAGGACCTCGATCTTTCCTTCTTGATATCGGCGCGTGCCCCCATAGAAGAGGTGCGCCTGGGCCATGGGGTACTCCTCGAGGAAGAGCTCGAGGCCGCGGAGGTCGTCGGGGCGCAGGCGGGCGGAGCGCTTGACCTCCAGCGCGTGCAGGCCGCGCTCGCCATAGAGAACGAAGTCGACCTCGTCGCCGCCGCGGGTGCGCCAGTAGTGGAGTGAATAGCCGAGCCCGAGAGAGTCGTTGTAGGCGCGCAATTCCTGGAGCAGCAGAGTCTCCAGCGCCGGTCCGTCGATCTCCTCGGGGCTGTCGAGGGGACCGCGCGGGCGCAGGGTGCGAAACACGCCGGCGTCGAAGAAATAGAACTTGGGATGGGCGACGAGCGCCCGCCGGGCTCGGCGGCGAAAGACCGGCAGCCGTATCCCCAGCATGAGGTCCTCCAGGATGGTGAAATAGTCCTCCACCACCTTTCGTTCGACGGCGCACTCGCGGGCTACCGTCGAGACGTTGAGCGGGGCCCCCTGGGAGAAGCTGGCGGCCTCGAGGAAGCGCCCGAACGCGGCGAGGTTGCGCGTGAGCCCCTCCTGCTGCACCTCTTCGCGGAGGTAGGTGCGCACGTAGCTCGTGAGGTAGTCGCGCGCCGCGCCCAGGTCACGCTCGACGTACACCGAGGGTAGTTGGCCGACCGCGAGAGAGCGCCGGAGGTCGAAGTCGTCGCCCAGCTCGGCGGCGGTGAGCGGGTGCATGGCGCGGGTGAGAGCACGCCCGGCGAGGAGGTTGACACCGCGGCGGCGCAGCTTGCGGGCGCTCGATCCGGTGAGCGCGAACTTCAGGCGGCGCCGCTCGATCAGGCGATGGACCTCGTCGAGGAGGTCGGGCACCTTCTGCACCTCGTCGACGATCACCCAGCCCTGGTGGCCGGGTGGGATCCGGCGTTCGATTCGCCCCGGCGCGGCCAGGAGGTCGAGGTAAACCTCGGATTCAAGGAGATCCAGGTAGATCGCGTCGGGGAACGACGCTCTCGCCCAGCTCGACTTTCCGGTCCCGCGGGGGCCGAAGAGGAAAAAGCTGCGATCTGGCGGTTGGAGCAATCTGGTATACATGAGTCCATTTTGTTGTACAATATGGACTCATTCAACCCATTTTTTTCTACTGCCGATCCGTCAGGTGGAGGTTGGGGGTCGCACCTGGGTCGCCCCCATGGAGCCGAAGCGCGAGCCGCGGCGACGGAGAAGCGCGACGGCGGTGGGGGCGTTCGATCCGGTTCGGCGTGCGCACCCGCGGTCGACTTCTACCTGGGCGACCTGGGACTCGAAACCTGACGTGATACCCTGGCGGCTCTGCGAGCGCCCGCCCCAGCGAAACAGCCCGTGACGTCGGCCTCCGGCGAACGGTCGTGGCCCTGGCATCTCGGGCTGGGCACCTTCTCGTTCATGATCTGCTTCGCGGGCTGGGGCCTGATGAGCGCCTACGCCCCGTTGGTGAAGGCCGCCCTGGGCCTCTCCGCCACCAGGACCGCGATGCTGGTCGCCGCTCCCGTGCTGCTCGGTGCGCTGGCGCGGCTGCCCATGGGTCTGCTCGCCGACCGCTACGGCGGGCGAGTCGTGTTCAGCGGGCTGATGATCGCGGTGGCGGCGCCGATCTACCTGGTGCCATCCGCACAGGGCCTGACCCAGATCCTCGTGCTGGCCTTGCTGCTCGGGCTGGCTGGGTCGTCGTTCGCGGTCGGCGTCAGCTACGTCTCGCGCTGGAGCTCCAGGCAGCGCCAGGGCACCGCCCTCGGCCTCTTTGGCCTGGGGACCATCGTCAGTCGCTGGTGATCTTCGCGGGACCGCTGCTGGCGCTCCGGGTCGGCTGGCCGGCGGTGTTCCACGGAGTCGCGGCCGGCCTGCTGGTGTGGGGAGTCCTGTTCGGGCTGCTCGGTCGTGAGGCGCCGGGCGCGGAGGTCAAGCCGAAGACGCTCGGGGCGGCGCTCGGCCTCCTCCGCCGCGAGCGACTGGTGTGGGTGCTCGCGCTGTTCTACTTCCTGACCTTCGGCGGCTTCGTCGCGCTCTCGGTGTACCTGCCGACGCTGCTGCGCGACGACTTCGGCCTGAGCGCAGGCGACGCCGGCCTCCGGGCGGCGATCTTCGTCGCGCTGTCCACGTTCTGTCGCCCCGTCGGTGGCGCGCTCGCTGACCGCATCGGCGGCGCCCGCGTGCTGGCCGGGGTGTTCGCGGGCGTGGTGCCCTTCGGCCTGCTCCTGACCTGGCCGGAGATGGTGCCCTTCACCGTCGGTGCGCTCGGCTGCGCGCTGCTGCTCGGGCTGGGCCCGCGCCTGCGAGACCGCGTGCAGCGAGTGCGAGACCCACCGCGGCGTGTCGATGATCCATGTCGACTACCTGGATCGCCCGCGCTCCATTGCGACCGTACCGACGGTGTGCAGGCACTGCGAGGATCCGACCTGCGCCGAGGTCTGCCCGGCCGACGCGATCAAGCAGAACGCGGAGGGCGTGGTCATGTCCGCGCAGAAGCCGCGCTGCATCGCGTGCGCGAACTGCGTGCTGGCGGGCCCCTTCGGCGTACCCAAGATGATGGTGCGGCTGGAACAGATCCACTTCGGCGAGCAGGAGGTGGTCACCAAGGTGCACACGATGGCGCCCGCTGGGCGAACGGAAGCCTGCTCACGCGGGTAGCAGGCCCTCGACCGCCTCAAGGAGTGGCTTCAACTCCTGATCGACCATCCCCCATACGAGTTCGAGGCTGACCCCGAAGTAGCCGTGGATCAGGCGATCGCGCATCCCGGCGATGCGCTTCCAGGCGATGTGGGGAGCCGACGCACGAAGGGCTTCGGAGAGACCCTTGGTGGCCTCGCCGATGATCTCGAGATTGCGGATAACTGCATCCTGGATGATGCGCTGCGCGAAGAAGGCCTCGCGTCCAGCGCCGGTGTAGCTGCGGATGTTGGCGATTGCATCCCGGATATGGAGGAGGAGGGTGCGATCGTCCGTCACAGAGGGATGGCCTCGGCGAGGATGCGGTGCCGTAGGTGCGGGCTCAGGCCGTCGGGGGTGACGACGTCGACCCGGCGGTCGATGAGCTCCTCGGCGTCCTGAGCGAACGCCACCAGATCGAGCAGCGTGCGGCCGGGCTCCATCTCCACCAGCAGGTCGATGTCGCTGTCGGGCCTCGCCTCGCCGCGCGCGGCGGAGCCAAACAGGCGAACACTACGCGCCCCATGTTCCCGCCCCAGCGCCAGGAGTGCGGCCACCTTCACCGCGCCGAGCAGCTCGCTCAAACCCATTGGTGGACGATAGCGCCGGGGATGGGCTATCGCAAGGCGCTGCCCCCTGGGGGCGGCCGCGTGGCCACCCAGTACCTGTCGGGCACCCAGACACGGCGGATCGGCCCGCTGAACGATCAGTGCCCGGAGCCTCGTCGAGATCCACCCGCGACTGGCAGCGGCCCACGGCATCACCGACGGTGGGCTGATGCGGGCGCGCCGCCGCAACCCACCGCGCGAGATCCGCGAGCAGCGCGGGCTGACCGCGATCGACGGCGCGAGCACGCTGATCGGCATCGTGGTGATCGTGCAGATGTGGCTGCTCAAGAGCTCGCTCGACGCCCACCTGGCAGGTCACGACGTGGCGCTGCCCGCGGCGATCGCGTCGGGCGTGCTGTTTGTCGGCTGCTTTCTGCTCTACCGGTTCGTCGAGCGGATCGACCGGACCGTCCGGCGGCCCTGATCGGGCGAGAGGGAAGTAGCCGCTCAAGCCGCTTTGAGCGCCGCTCCTTGATCGAGGATCCGCTCCGCGTTGCGGGTCGCCAGGGCCATGATCGTCTCCATCGGATTGACCCCGATCGGCGACGGGAAGAGGCTGGCGTCGGAGATGTAGAGCCCCTCGTGCCCGTAGACCTTGCCGTACGAATCGCAGACGTGGCGCTTCGGATCTCCGCCCATCGCGCAGGTGCCCATCATGTGCACCGTCATCACCTCGATCCCCGGCTTGTGGACGGGGCGCTCGAACAGCTTGCGCACATCGTCGGGGCCACGCAGATCGGCCATCCCCTCGAACGGCAGGACGATCCGGCGCGCGCCGGCGGAGAAGAGCAGCTCGCACAGCAGCGACGTGCCGCGGACCAGTCGGTGGGCGTCGAAGTCGGAGAGGTCGTAGAAGGCCTGGGGCCGCCCCCCGGGGAGCACGCGGACGCGCCCGGTGACGCTGTCCTCGAGCAGCATTCCGGCGATCACGGTGCGGTTGTAGTCGCGCATGATCTCGTCCAACTCGCGCCCGTAAAATGGCGTAGCCATTGACAATATCGAGGGCGGGATATTGACCGCCGCGAACAGGTAGCCCTCCTCCTGGAACTCGCGCACCTGGTAGGCCTGGTGGACGCCCTTCCACCCCTCGACGTTCTCGTCGAACACCGCGAGCACCTTCACGTTCGGGTGCAGGGACAGGTTCTGCCCGATGCGCCCCGACGGGGATTTCACGCCCGACCGGCCGAGCAGCGCCGGGGTGTGGATCGCGCCGGCGGACGAGACCACCAGCTTCGCGCGCACGGTGAAGCGGTGGCCGGGCTTGCCGTTCGGCTGGATCACGCGACCTTCGGCACCGACGCTGCGGGTGCCCTCGCGGAGCAGTCGTTCGACGCGGCAATCGGCGTACAGGCGTGCCCCGAAGGCGAGCGCGCGCGGGATGTAGGTGACCAGCGTGGAGCGCTTCGCCCCCGTCGGACAGCCGAAGGCGCAGTTGTTGGTGCCGGCGCAGTGGAGCTGATTGCGGATGTTCGGGATCACCTTCCAGCTCATCTTTTCGGCGCCCTCGCGGAGCAGCTCGTTGTCGCGGCTGGTGGTGCCCGGATCCTGGTGTTTCGCCGAGATGTACTTCTCGACGCGCTCGAAGTAGCGCCCCATCTCCTTCGCGCGCACGCCGTCGACGCCGTCCTCGCGCCACCAGCGATCGAGGATCCGCTCCGGCGTCCGCCACGACATGCCGCCGTTGATCACCGTCGAGCCACCGACGGCGCGCCCCTCCTGGAAGGCGATCGGCGGGCTGCCGATGGCGAGCGTCGCGCCGCCGTCGCGGTAGAGCTTGCGGACCATCGCGGTGGCGTGGGTGGTGAATTCCTCGGTCGGGTGGTAGCCGCCCTCCTCGAGGACGATCACCTCGAGGCCGCCCTCGGCCAGCTCCGCGGCGACGACCGCGCCGCCCGCACCGGAGCCGATCACCAGGACGTCGCAGGTGAGGGCGCGATCGGCCGTCCAGTCGTCGCGCGTGAAGAGGTTCTCAGGTCGCGGCATGGGGCTTTTTCCTCGCCAGGGTACCCTTCGACAGGCCGGAGGCCGGCACCAGCGGATCGGGCGCGATCACCTCGGCCTCCTTCCGCCGGATCTCCTCGCCGAAAGCCTCCAGGCGGCGCCGCGCGACGTCGGCGATCCAGCGATCGGGATGAAACTCCAGGCACGCCTTCACCGCCGCCTGCTCGTAGTAGCCCATCGTGATCATCCCTTTCAGCGTCTTCGCCAGCTGGCGAATCGAGAGCAGGCCGCTCGACCACCAGCGACGGAAATGGCGCTCCCCGCGCGCCGGATCGAGGCGCGAGAAGGGGCGCATGAAGCTCGCCGGATAGAACAGGGCGCTCCACTCGAAGATCCAGATTGCCGACGCCAGCGCGAACCGCACCAGCGGCGGGAAGGAGCGCAGGGTCAGCTCGACCTCCTCGATCACCGCCCCCTCCACGCCCAGCGCATCGAAGTCCTCGGGGCACACCACCCGGGCCAGCGCAGCGACGGTCTTCCGGGCGCGGCGGGAGAGACGGAAATCGGCGAGGATCATCGCGGCACCTCCGGATCGACGCCGAGCGGAGCGAGCTGCTCCGAGGAGGCTCCGCCTCCGAGGACGCGCGTTGTTGCGATCCCGAGCGCGGCGATGAGGCGGCGATCGTGACGATCGAGGTAGTGGCCCAGGGCGCGGCAGGCGCGCTCGGTGCGGCGACGGGCGAGCGCATCGAACACGGCGCGGTACGAGGCGAGGTAGTCGGGCGGGACGGTGGCGGCGCCGGTCAGCGCGCGGGCGATGTCCTCGTAGACCCGCCCGAGGCCGTTCAGGAGCCAGAGCGCAGGAAGGAAGCGCGCCCCCTCGACGAGGATGCGAATGGCGCCGATGTCCTCGCGGATGAAGGTCGGGCCGTCGCGCCGGGAGCCCCAGGCGCGCGCCACGGCGGCGCGCGCGGCGAGCAGCGTGGTGGGATCGATCCGATCGCCGATCACCCGCAACAGATCGACGAACAGGGCGCGCCGGAGGGCGAGCAGATCGAGGACCATCCGCGCCAGCGCATCGGGAGAGCGCGCCGGCGCGCCATGCCGCAGCCATGCCGGCAGCACCTCGAGCGACCACTCGCGCTGATCGCGCACCACCACGCCCGAGCCGCGCCGCGCCTCGATGAGGCCCCATTCACCGAGGCGACCGAGGGCCTCGCGCAGCGTCGGGCGACTCGCACCGAGCAGCCTCGCGAGGTCGCGCTCGGCCGGCAGTCGCGCACCCGCCGGGTACTTGCCACCGACGATATCGGCGAGCAGGCGGTCGAACAGCGCCGGGAGCGGCGGCGGTGCGAGGACGGGGCTTGCGAGGCGGGGTGTCGGCATGTGGTCTTACCAATTGGTAAGACCAGTCTACCCGCAGCAATGGGGAGAGCAAGCCCTTTTCTTTCCCCCTCGACCCGCCGCGCGATTGCTTATTTTCACTCGGCGACCCGTAATCGGGATAACTTTGTTCTTGATCTACGCCCCCCCCTGGAGGCTAGGCTCCAGGCGGGCTGCACCCAACGGCAGCAACACCCTGGGAGGAACCACATGACCATTCGAAACCGGAAGTTTTCTCGCCTCGGATGGCCCCTCGCCGTTGCTGCGGCCTCGACGATGCTCTTCAGCTGTGGCGGTGAGGTCACGGCCGTTGACGAGCAGGAGTTCGAGGCGCAGGGGGTCAACGGAGCCAAGTGCGGCACGCGCACGCTCTCCGAAGCGGAGCGCGCCGCGGACGAGGAGAATACCCGCCAGCGCATGAGCGCCGAGCGCTCTATGGCGGGGTCGATCACCATTCCGGTGTGGGTCCACGTCATCAACAAGGGCACCGGAATCGCCAACGGCGACATCCCCGACTCGCAGATCAACGACCAGATCAGCGTCCTCAACAACTCGTACTCCGGCCTGACGGGCGGCCAGGGGACCAACACGCCGTTCCGCTTCATGCTGATGGGAATCGACCGCACCACCAACGCCACCTGGTACACGATGGGCTACGGCTCCACGGCCGAGTCGCAGGCCAAGATGGCGCTCCGCAAGGGCGGCGCGAACACGCTCAACATCTACACCGCGAACATCGGTGGCGGCCTGCTCGGCTGGGCGACCTTCCCCTCGAGCTACGCCTCGAAGCCGAAAGACGACGGCGTGGTGGTCCTCAACTCGTCGCTGCCGGGCGGGAGCGCGGTGCCCTACGACCTCGGTGACACCGCCACCCACGAAGTCGGCCACTGGGTCGGCCTCTACCACACCTTTCAGGGCGGCTGCCAGAAGAACAACGACTACGTCAGCGATACGCCGGCCGAGAAGTCGGCGGCCTTCGGCTGCCCGACCGGCCGCAACACCTGCGCGACCAAGGCCTACCCGGGCAACGACCCGATCACCAACTTCATGGACTACACCGACGACTCCTGCATGTTCGAGTTCACGAGCGGCCAGGCGGATCGCGCCGACGCCCAGTGGCTGGCCTACCGCACGTAGCCCTCCTGCGCGGACCGCTGTGTCCGCGCTCGCCCCTGTTCTTGCTGAACATCGGTTCAGTCTTCAGTTAGACTCCCCGGTATGACTTCCCTGCCGTCTCTGCGCTTCCCCTCCCCGCTCGGTCCGCTGCTGCTCGTCGCCACCGACGCGGGCCTCGCCGCATGCGCCTTCACCGATCCGGGCGACGACGTGGTGCGGGCCCTCGCCAGGCGCAAGGCGACGCTGGTCCCAGGACGGCATCCCCACCTCGACGCCGCGCGCGAGTGGCTGACCGCCTACTTCGCCGGTGACCTCGATCGCCCTCGGCCGCTGCTCGACGCGGAGGGCTCCGAGTTCGCGCACATCGTCTGGCGCGCGCTGTGCGCCATCCCGGCCGGCGCGACGCGCAGCTACGGCGATCTCGCGCAATCGATCGGCCGTGCCGGGGCGGCGCGCGCCGTCGGTGCGGCGAATCACGTCAACCCGATCGGGATCATCGTCCCCTGCCACCGTGTGATCGGCCGCACCGGCGCGCTCACCGGCTACGGCGGCGGGATCGAGCGCAAATCGTGGCTGCTCGATCACGAGGCGCGCCACACCGGTCAGCGGCTCGCGCTTCCGCCCGTCAGCGACGAGCGTTGCGCCCGAACACCCATCCCGCGATCACCAGACCCACCCCGGTGACCTTGAAGATCAGGCCGCCGTTCGGCCCGAGATCGACGTGCAGCAGCCGGAACTGCACCGCCAGCGCGAGGGCCAGCGCCAGCGCGCCGAGCGAGGTGGCGATCTTCGACGCGCGAAGGAGCTTCAGCTCCGGCGACGGTGCGCCCGGGACGGGACGTGGCGCGGGCGAGAGCGTCCGCTTGCGCGGGCGGCGCTTCTTCTTCGCGGGACTGTTCAAGGTCGGCTCATCGTGCCTGTGATTCGGTTCATGCGTCGCGGAGGTCGAGCAGCCCGAGGAGTTGGTGGACGATCCGGGCGGTGGCTCCCCAGATGCGGAAGTCCAGCCACCGATATTCGTGCATCAGGTAGCGAACGCCAAGGAATTCCCGCTCCCCATCGTCGCTGTGGCGCGCGGGATCGCGGAGCGCGGCGATCTCGGCGAGGAAGGTGGCCGAGACCTCGCCGCGGGCGGGCGCGAGCGCGACCGGCCCCTCCACCAGCGCCACCACCGGGGTGATCACGAACCCGCTCGGCGTCGGCACGTCGTCGAGCAGGCCGAGCACGGTGGCCGCCCCGGGGGCGATCCCGAGCTCCTCGGTGGTCTCGCGGAGCGCCGTGGCGATCAGATCGGAGTCCCCGGTATCCCTGGCTCCCCCGGGGAAGGCGATCTGCCCGGCGTGGGAGCGCAGCGCGGCGTCGCGGACCGTGAACAGGAGCCGCTCGGACCCGCCCGGCTCGACCACGATTGGCACCAGCACCGCCGATTCGCGGAAGCCGGGGAGCCGCACGAACAGGCGATCGCGCTCGCGCAGGCGCCGGGCCAGCGTCGGGAGATCGAGGGGGGTGGGCGTCACGGAAAGATCTTTCCGGGGTTCAGGAGATCGTCGGGATCGAACAGCCGCTTGAGGCGCCTCTGGAGCCGGATCAGCTCGGCCGCCTGCTCCCAGGGGAGGTACTTCTGCTTCATCAGGCCGACCCCGTGCTCGCCGGCGAGTGTACCGCGGAGATCAAGGGTGGCGCGCATGATCGCATCGAGCGCGCGCCCGATGGTCGCCTCGCGGGCCGGATCGCCGGGGGGATCATCGACCAGCAGGTTCACGTGCAGGTTGCCGTCGCCGGCATGGCCGTAGGTGGCGATCACCAGGTTGTGCGTTGCAGCAATTTCGTCGATGCGTTGCAGCATGGCCGGGATCGCCCCGCGCGGGACCACGATGTCCTCGGCGATCTTGCGGCGGTGGAGCGCCTTCAGCGTCGGGTTGGCGAGGCGGCGGGTGGCCCACAGATCGCGCCGCTGCCGCTCGTCGCTCGCCACCTGGATCTCGGTCGCGCCCGCCGCCTCGCACGCCGCGGCGCAGCGCAGGAGCTGCGCGCCCTGTCCCTCGGGATCGCCGTCGAGCTCGCAGATCAGCACCGCCCCCGCGCCCGCGGGAATGCGGTACGGCGTGCGCCCGGAGAGGTGCTCGATGGTGGTGCGGTCGAGCAGTTCGAGCGCGCGCGGCCGGTTGCCGTGGTGGATGATATCCGTCACGGCGCGGCCGGCGACCAGCACGTCGCCGAACACCGCCAAAAGGGTCGCCACCGCTCTCGGCGCGGGCAGCAGCTTGAGGGTGATCTCGGTCGCCACGCCGAAGGTGCCCTCGCTGCCGACCAGCAGCGCCACCACGTCGTAGCCGGTCACGCCCTTGGCGGTCCGCCGCCCGGGGCGAAGCGTCTCGCCGCCCATCAGCACCACCTCGAGGCCGAGCACGTACTCGCGCGTGACCCCGTACTTGAAGGCGCGCGGCCCGCCCGCGTTCTCCGCCACGTTGCCGCCGAGCGTGCACATCGCGAGCGATGCCGGATCGGGCGGGTAGAAGAGCCCCTGCGCCTCGACCTCCGCCTGCAGTACCCCGGTAATGACACCGGGCTCGACGACGGCGATCAGGTTCTCCGGATCGATCTCCCGGATCGTCGTCATCCGCTCGGTGGAGAGCACGATCCCGCCGCGCACCGGCAGCGCACCGCCGGTCAGCCCGCTGCCCGCTCCGCGCGGGGTCACCGCGACGCGGTGCTCCTGCGCCAACCTGAGCGTCAGCTCCACCTCCTCGCGCGACTCCGCGAGCACCGCGCACTCGGGCGGAAAGCGTCCGAGCCCCGACTCGTCGGTGGCGAAGCGATCGAGCAGCGCCTCGTCGCGGAGCACCCGCGCGGGCCCAAGCTCCGCGGTGAGGAGGTCGTAGACGTCCGGCACGATCAGACGTCCAGCGCGCGCGCGACATCGGCCGCCGACGCGAACACCGTGACCCCCGGGCCGCGCAGGCCACCGTCGAGCGTGGCGACAAACGGCGCCTCTCTCCGCGCCCATTCGAGGATCAGCGCATCGTGCGCGTTCAGCTTCCCCGAGGAGCGCTGCACCTCGGCGAGGATGGCGGCCCACGCATGTTCGAGGAGCGGGTAGGCGCGGGTCACGCGCTCCGCGGCGAAGGCACCGCGAAGCTCCGGAAGGTCGCTCTTCACTCGCCGCTCGGCGCGCCGCCGGCACAGGACGCCGATCGTCTCGACCACCACGCAGTCGAGCAGGATCGCCTCGACGTCGCGGTCCGCCAGCGCAGTGATCAGCGCGGAGGCGGTGGCGTGATGGACATCTCGCGCATCGATGCTCCCGACGAGCACGCTGGTGTCGACCACGACCGCGGTCGCCATCATCGATGGTCGGCGGACTTCGCGTCGGCCACCGCGTCGCCGCCCCACGAGACCAGCGCGGTGAGCCCACGCAGGCTGTCCGCCGATACCGGCCTGGGCACCCACGCCTCGGTGCGCACGTCGCCGCGCGCCGCGAGAACGGTGACCGGCGCACCGCTACGTAGCACCGCTCCACCGGTCAGGCGCACGCTCGCCCCGGCGGAGATGCCGTCGAGGCGAACGCTCTCCGCAGCGGCGCCACCGTCGGCCGCGACGCCGGTTCCACGG
>SHYY01000226.1 GCA_009692555.1 Myxococcales bacterium | reverse complement strand
TGTGAGGCCAGGGTTGTCGGTTGGCAGGAGGAATTTGTTGCGGGAGGAAGTTCGATTGCCGTCGCTGCGGACGGGACGACTACGACTACGACTACGACTACGTGACGAGCAAGAGCCAGCAAGAGGGCCCCCTCCGCTGTTAAGCACCCGCGTTTGTCGGGCTTTTGCCGTGCATGGTATAAACCGACGATGCGCCGTGACCGACTGGCGGGGACCGCCCTCTTCACCCTCCTTTGCGCCTCGTGCGGCGGCGGGACGCCGGCGGAGAACGACCTCGGCGTTGCGGTCGACATGACGATGCCGGGCGAGGTCGACCAGGCGATGGCGCCCCCGCCGGATCAGGCGATCCCGGCGGATCTGGCGGTACCGGCGGATCTGGTGAAATTCCCGGATTTCGCGATACCACCGGACCTGACGCCGCCTCCGGATCTCCGGCCACCGCCCGATCTCGCCCCGCCGCCCGATCTCGCGACGCCGCCCGATCTCGCGACGCCGCCCGACCTCGCCACCTTCCCCGACTTCGCGGGGCCGCCAACGCTGACGCTGGTCACGCCCGCCATCGGACCGACCACTGGCGGCCTTCTGCTGACCATCACTGGCGGCGGCTTCCTCGACGGTGCGACGGTGTCGGTGAACGGCGTGGTGGCGAAGGGGGTGACGGTGGTGTCGCCGACGCAGATCACCTGCGCGCTGCCGGTCTCGCCGGGGGCGTTCGGCAAGGTGCCGGTGACGGTGACGAACCCGACCATGATGGCCACGTCGGCCAATCTGTTCACCTACTACTACGGCGCGATCAGCTTCATGGCCAAGACATCCACCGTCGGGATCTACCCGCGCTACATCACCGCCGGGGAGGTGACGGGCGACCAGAACCTCGACGTCCTGACCGGCAACTACGGCGCGAAGACGGTCAGCGTGCTCGCCGGCAAGGGCGACGGCACCTTCAACCCGCTCACGCCGGTGGCCAGCGGCAAGGGGCCGGGCGCGGTGGTGCTGGCCAACCTCGACGGCAACAACACCCTCGATCTGCTGGTCGCCAACCAGGACGACGGGACGCTGTGGGTGATGCTCGGCGCCAACGGAACCTTCGCGATGAAGGGACCCGCCTACGGTGTTCCGGGTCCGGCTGGGATCGCCACCGGCGACTTCAACAGCGACAAGCTGCTCGACGTGGCGGTGGCCGGTGGCGGAGCGCTCTCGGTCCTGCGCGGCGACGGGATGGGCGGCCTGAGCGGCGGCACGCAGACGAAGAACCTGAGCAAGCCGGTGGCGGTGGTGGCGGCGCAGCTCAACCCGAAGTCCGACATGGCGCCCGACCTCGCGGTGCTGCAGCGCGACGCCTGCCTGGTGTCGGTGTTCCTCGGAAACAACAGCCCGATGTACCCGACCAACGTCAATCCGTTCGGCTTCCCGGTCGGACAGGACCCGACCGATCTCGAGGCGGCGGACGTCAACGGCGACGGGCGGACCGACCTGATCGTCGCCAACTCGGCGTTCCTCCCCGGGATGTGCGGCCTCGCCGGCGAGAACCTCGGCGTCCTGCTCGCCACCGGCGACGGCGGCTTCAATCCGATGGTCACCTACAAGGCGCACCAGACCCCGTTCGCGGTCGCGGTCGGCGACTTCAACGGTGACGGAAAGCCCGACCTCGCCGCGGCGAACTACGGCTCGAGCGACGTGAGCATGCTGCTCGGCAAGGGCGACGGGACGTTCAATCCGCCGAGCCAGTTCGGCGGCGGCGGCCCGGGCACGGTCGATATCACCCTCGGCGACGTCAACGGCGACAAGAAGCTCGACATCATCACCTCCGACTCGCCGGGGCCGAATCCCGGGACGATCACGGTTTACCTGAATACGTCGACCTAGTCGTCTCAGTCGGTCATGGAGCTTTCGTGGTCTCGTGCGCCGGCAGCGGGCCAGGGTCGGAGCGGAAGCGGTAGGCGCCGTAGAAGGAGTACTCGTCGCAGTTGTGGCGGGCGTAGAAGTCGATCACGTCGGCCCAGCCGGCGCGCGAGGACTCGATCTCGCGCCAGGGGATGAACTGGCAGGGCTTGCTGTCCGGCACGCCGTGGCCGGCCGACACACGCGGATCGAGACCGACCTGATCCGGCACCAGGCGGCTGACGTAGTGGTAGCCGAGCGGCGTCAGCTCGACCACCTCCACCTTCTGCACCGTCAGCGTTGCTCCCTTGTGCCACAGGCACTCGGTGCGCTGGATGATCTCGTCGGGCGCGAGGGCGAAGGCGTTGTGGCCCATGATGCCCTTGCTGCGGCAGCGATCGGGCTGGCTCACCAGCGTGTCGACGCGGTAGGCGACCGGGACCTTGGCGCGATTGGTGATCGTGAGGACGAGGTGCTCGTAGCGGAAGCCCTGTCCTCCGCCGCCGGCCCACTCCTTCAGCACCACGGCGCCGATCTTGAGGTGGGGGGTCTCGATCACGCGGCCGGCGGCGAGGACGCGCGGCTCGTCGAGCTCGATCGAGTCCTTCAGCGGGGCGCGCAGATCGTCGAGCGATGGCGGCGTCACGGCGAAGCGGCGGGCGTCCTCCTCCACGGTGGCCTTGTAGAAGTTCTCGGTGAACCGCAGCACCTGGGAGACCGACTCGGCGGGAGTCTGGCGCGGCGGCGGAGGCGGCGGAGGCGGCGGAGGCGGCGGCGAGCCGAACCCGGTGATCATCACCGCCACCACCAGCACGACGACCGCGCCGCCGATGGCGACGTAGAGCCACGTGTTGGTCTCGCGCTTCTCCATGCCCGGCACAATACGCCGCCCGCGGGGACAGGGCCACATCGACGGCTCAGCGACGGGGAAACAGCGCGGCCTTGAGCTCGGCGACGGCGACTCCGTGGAGCGCGGCGACCTCGCGGTAGACCGCCTCGGCGATCCGCCCACCCTCGGGCGTGGCGATCGCATCGAGGCGTGCGCGGTCGATCGCGAAGGCGCGCTCGGCGTCGCCCGCCAGCTCGTCGGTGAGAGGCCGGCCGGCGAGCCACCGCTTCACCCGCAGCGCCGCGCGGAGGCGCTCGTGCACCTCCGCGGCGAACCGGATCCAGGCGCGCTCGGGCGCCGCGAGCATCGCCCGGCCGGCGCCCCCGTCGAGATCGGCCAGCAGGGCAGCGAGGGTGCCCTCCACCTCCTCGCGGCGCCGGACGATCTCCTCGAGCGGCGCCTCGTCCCACTCGCGCATCGCCGCCGGAAAGCGCGCCGCCACCGCCCGGATCGCGTCGCGCCTTTCGATCGTCCGGCCGGGCGCGCCGCGGCGCAGCGCCTCGAGCATCCGGTACTTCTCGACGAGATCGGCGATCCGGCCAATCAGCGCCTGGGCCGCGCGCGCGCGTGCGACCGCGTCGTCCGCGCCGTCGCCTCCGTCGCTGCCGTCGCTGGTGTGCAGGCCACCGCTCACGCGGCGACGATAGCGGTCTCCCGGTGGCGTCGCAATCGCGATTGACGAACCGCGTCCGCTTCCGGTTCAATCGGACGGCCAGTGTCCTTCCGCTCCCTCGCGCTCCTGCTCTGCCTCCCCGCCGCCGCGAGCGCGCGGGCCGCCGAGACCGTGGGCGCGGTGAAGCCGCCTGCCGTCGCTGCGCGGCGGATCGCGAAGGCCGGCGCCGCGGTGAAGCGGGACCGGTCGGTCTCGGTCACCGTCGGTTCGGCGTTCGACAAGACCGGCCGCGCCGGCGTGCTCGGCACCGCCCGGCTCCGCGAGACGCTGCTCGCCCAGGTCGGCCGCGCGCCCGGTTTCACCGTCGAGTACCGCACCACCGGCTACGTGCTCGAAGCCTCGATCGTGGCGCTCGATCGGAAGCTCGGCACGCCATGGGTGGAGGTGTCGTGCGAGATCAGCTTCATCGTCGCGCGGCTGCCCGGGCGCAGCATCGTCGGGATGACCTCCGTCGGTGCGATGGTGCAATCGCCGCGCCTCACCTACGAGTCGTCGCAGGACGAGCCGCTCAACATCCAGGCGATCGAGAGCGCCGTGCAGGGCGCGCGGGGCAGCCTGATCGAGCTCATCACCCGAGCCCAGAAGCAGGTCGGCGCGCGGCCTCAGTCCCCGGGCCCAGGGGACGCTGTGGAGCCGCCTGCGGCGGGTCGATGAGGCTCAGCTCAGTAAGGCCCTTTTTCTGCGGAGCCCGCCGCGGTAGTCTCGCGCCCATGCGAATTCATTACGCCTTGCTGTGGGTGTTCGGGATCGGCGGCTGCGGGGGCAAGGGCGAGGGCGCCGACATGGCGGCCCGGGATCTGGCCGAGGCGCGCGACCTCCTCCCCGAGGCCCAGGACCTCGCCAGCTACACCACCTTCCGCTACGTCTCCGATCAGGTGACGGTGCCGATCAAAAAGACCGACTTCGCGCGCGACCTGAACGGCGACGAGAAGCTCGACAACAAGCTCGGCGAGATCGGCCAGACACTGGTCGCGCTGAACGTCGATCTCCAGGCGCAGGAGCAGGCGGCGATCGCCAAGGGCGACGGGCTCTTCCTCTTCTCCCTCTCCTCCCTCGACCCGCTGCTGGTCGACGACGATCAGCCCTCGCTGACCGTCTACTCGGCGGTCAAGATGGACCCGCCCGACTTCGGCCCCAAGGGCACCTTCACCGTCGACAAATCGGTGCCGAAGGCCGTCCTGAAGGGGCCCCTCACCAAGGGCGCGTACGAGAGCACCGACCCGCGGATGCTCACCGCTCCGCCGACGATGACCCTCAACGTGGTGCTCGCCGAGGGGACCTCGGTGAAGCTGCCGGTGGTGGGCGCGCGGATCGGCTTCACACCGACGGTGACCCGCTTGAAGCCGGGCCAGCTCAACGGCGCGATCAAGAAGACGGACATCGACAAGCTGCTGGTGCCGGCGATGGCGAAGATGTTCAACGACACCGCGCACAAGATGTGCGGGGCGATGGACATGTCGTGCATGGACAACAAGGCGCGCGTCCTGAACTACTTCGACAAGGGGCCGGCCTGCGAGAACCCCGACAAGACGATGTCGAAGCCCGGCGACGGCAATGTCGGCGTCTGCGAGGTCACCCAGAACGTGATCGTGCAGAGCCTGCTCGCGCCCGATGTGCAGCTGTTCGACAAGGCGGGCGCATGGAAGCCCAGTCCCGCGAACAGCGACCCCGACTCCCTGTCGCTCGGCGTGGCCTTCACCGCGGTCAAGTCGAGCTTCACCGAGTAGTGCGCGCGCCCGCGCTGGTCCTCGCGCTGGTGCTCGCGCTCTCGTGGGCGAGCACGGCGGTGGCCGAGCCACGGGCGGTGGCGCCGGGCGCGGCGCAGGACCGCGACAAGCTGGCCGCCCGCTACCGCGGCGCGCGTCTCCAGCGCGACCTCGGGTGGGGCCTGGCGGGGCTCGGGATGGCGCTCGGCGGCACGGGGGCGCTCACCACCGTTTACGGGGCCTACATGGACGGCTACGACGTCGCCGGGCTGGTGGCGGGCGTGGCGATCACTGCCGTCGGTGCGGCGCTGGCGATCCCGGGGATCGTGCTGGCGCTGCGCGGGCAGGATGGAATGACCGACGTGCGGTGGCGGATGAAGGCGTTCGGCGTTGCGGTGGCCCCGCTCCAAGGCGGCGCGATCGCCGCGCTGCGCTTCGTGTTCTGAGCGCCGGATCGGCGATCCCAAAACAGGCTCCTGGCGATCACGGCGCGCGCGCCTTCGCGGTCGGCTGCGCGTAGCCCCACCGCTGCATCATCCCGGTTACCTCGTCGTTCTTCGTGGCCGCCGGTGACTGGGAGGCGCCCTCGCGCGCCCCGCCGCCATCGCGCCACAGGAGCACCGCGCCGCGTCCGCCGAGGATCGGGGGCCGACGGGCGTCGAGGCGCAGGAGGCGTTCGCCGGTCAGCGGGCCGTCGATCAGCGGGAGCGCGAACTCGCCGGCCAGGATGCGCGCGGCGGGAAGAGGTAGATCGTCGACGGTGAGGGCGAGCTCGACCGGCGACTCGGGTGGATCGACCGTCAGATCGGCGCCCCCCGGCCCGTCGATGCGCAGGCGAACGGTGTGGGAGTCGATCGGGATCACCTCGCCGGAGGTGGCACCGCGGACAGCCACCCGCCCGTCGCTGCGGAAGGTGCCGGCGAGGCGGTGGGGGCGGCTGTCGGGGGCGATCCGGATGTGGTAGACCGGCGCGTCGCCGGGCGGCGGCGGCGGGGCCTCGGCGAGGAAGCGCTCGCGCATGCGGGTGAGAATCTCCGGTGCGCGGGGGGCGAGGTCGGTGTGCTGCGCGGGATCGGCCGCCAGATCGTAGAGCTCCTCGACGACCGTCGCGCGGCGCTTTCCGAAGAGGAGGCGCCCATCGCTGCGGCGGAGGTAGAGGAAGCCGCCTTCGCGGAGCGCGCGCACGTTTTGACCCTCGGCCATCGCCGGGCGATCGCCCTTTTCGGCGCCCTCGATCAGCGGGCGCAGCGAGCGGCCACGCGAGGGGAATCCGTCGTCGACGCCGAGGTAGTCGGCGATCGTGCGCGGGAGGTCGTAGAGGCGCACCTGCTCGCGGCGCACCGACGGGCGGATCGTCCCCGGGAGCGCCAGGATCAGCGGCACGCGCAGCACCTCGTCGTAGGCCGACCAGCCGTGGTGATGGAGCGTCGGCTGGCCGAGCGCCTCGACGACGTGATCGTGCGCCGGATCGAACACCTCGCCGTGATCGCCCACCACGATCACCAGCGTGCGGTCGGCGATCCCCACGCGATCGAGGGTGTCGAGGACCCGCCCGACGTGATCGTCGGCGTAGGCCGCCTCGGCGAGGTAGCGCGACCAGAGCGGGTCTTTTTGCAATGCAGCATCGCCACGCCACGCGCCGATCGTCCGGAGGTATTCCTTCGGTGGGGTGTAGGGCCAGTGGGGCGCGTCGTAGTGCAGGTGGAGCAGCCAGCTTCGATCGCGGTTCTCTTCGAGGTAGCGGATCGCGGCGCGGGAGATCGCGGGCGTGTCGAGCACGGGGTGGCGGATGTCGTCGACCTCCGGGAAGCCCAGGTCGAGGCCGATCGCAGGGTAGGCGAGGAGGAAGAAGTTGTTGCCGATCGCGCTCGATCGCCAGCCGCGGGCGGCGAGCAGGCGCGGGAGGAGCGGCGGCGCCTTGCGGTAGAAGCGGCGGCGCGCGGCGTCCTCGGGGATCATCTCCTCGGCGCTCTGTCCGACCGCGCTCGGGAGATCGCCGCCGTACATCGCCAGCATCGACGGGCGGGTCCAGGTGGCAGCAGTGATCGCCTGATCGAAGCGGGCGCCGCGGGCGGCGAGGGCGGCGAGGCGCGGCATCACCGGGAGGGCGTCCGCGCGCAGGGTGTCGATGAGGATGAAGAGCACGTTCGGGCCGGGCGCGCCGCCGCCCCTGGCGAGGACGATCGGGTCGGCGAAGAAGCCGTGGACGCCCGCCGGCCCGTCGACGCGCAGCTCGATCGTCACCTCGCGATTGGCGAAGGCGGCGAGGGAGAGCGTCTCCTTGCGCCAGCTTCCGGCGGCGTCCAGTGTGTGCGCGAGCAGCGGCTGGCCGTCGACGGTGATGCGGAAGGTGGCGCTGGTCTTCGCCGGCGCGAGCATCCCGATCTCGGTCTCGAATCTCGCGCTGCTGGGCACCTTCACCCGGTAGCGCTGCGTGGCGACGGCGGGGACGTAGAGCGCGCTCCGCGAGAGGTACACGGCGCGGGTGCGGTTCCACACGGCATCGTAGGCGCGGACCGGGCGCGGGCGGTAGGAGGGCGGGCGCGGGGTGGCGTAGTCCTCGACGTCGGAGTCGGCGAAGGCCATCGCGACGGCGCGGAAGGCCGCGTCGCCGGGCAGCCTGGCGTAGGGGAGGAGGGAGCGCTGCGGGTGATCGGGGAGCGCGCCCCACGCGGCGGCGAGATCGCCGGAGACCTCGGCCTCGGCGGCGTGGTCAATCAGGCGCCAGGCGACCGTGTCGCCGGGCAGGCGCCGCGACGGGACGATGGCGTTCGCGTTCCCGTTTGCGTCTGCGTTCCCGTTTGCGTTTGCGTTTGCGTTTGCGTTCCCGTTCCCGTTTGCGTTTGCGTTTGCGTTCCCGTCTTCGTTCCCGTTCCCGTTCCCGTTTCCGTTTCGACATGCTGCGACGCAGCAGAGGAGGATGGCGAGCGCGAGTCGTGTCATTCGCGGCTCATGGAGCGCAGCGAGGAGAGCGAGCGAGCATGCGGGCGGATTGTTGCATGGGTGCCGGCCGGTCGCCACGCCGGGAGCAGGGCGCGTGGGTGCTACAGTGAGCGCGTGATCGCGATCCGGCGAACGCTGTGCAACCGCGACTGCCCCGACGTCTGTGGCATCGTTGCCCACGTCGAGGACGGCCGCGTGCTGCGCATCTCCGGCGATCGGGATCACCCGATCACGCGGGGATTCCTGTGCTACCGGACCCATCAGTTCCTCGCGACGCAGTACGCGCCCGACCGGCTGACCGCGCCGCTCCTGCGACGCGGCGATCGCTTCGTGCCGATCGGCTGGGACGAGGCGCTCGATCTCGCCGCCGAGCGCCTGACGACCCTCCGGCGCGAGTCGGGCCCCGCCGCGATCTTCCACTACCGGAGCGGCGGCTCGCTGGGGATCTTGAAGCACCTCAGCGACTACTTCTTCGCCCTCTTCGGCCCGGTCACGACCAAGCGCGGCGACATCTGCTCCGGCGCCGGCGACGCGGCGCAGATGACCGACTTTGGCGAGGAGGAGAGCCACGACCTCTTCGACCTCCTGAACGCGAAGCACATCGTGCTGTGGGGAAAGAACGT
>SHYY01000225.1 GCA_009692555.1 Myxococcales bacterium | reverse complement strand
CTCCGGCAGCCGGATCTTCTTGTCGGTGGGCGGCTCTCCCTGGGCCGCCCCGCCCGGCCGCGTCACCTCCTCCCCCGCCCGCCTCGCCGCCTCGTCGGTCTCCGGCTTGCGCCCGCGGATGCAGGCCGCGTCGACGGTGACGCTGAAGGTCCCGCCGCCGAAGTAGGAGTCGATCGCCTCCTTGATCTGGCGGAAGACCTCCTGCATCTCGGGGCCCTTCCCGGCGATCTCCTTCCACATCGAGAGCGGGCCGTACTCGATCACCGGCGCGAAGAAGAACTCGCGACTCGACTTGAAGAGCAGGGTGAAGGTCTCCCGCTCGACGGTGACCTCGGTCAATCCCGCGCGCTGGAAGAGCGCCTCGGCGTGGGCCGGTGTGGGGTAGTGCGCGGTCCAGTGATCGAGGCGGGCGAGCGCCTCGGTGCGATCGCGCTTGATCAGCACCTCGCGGTAGATGTCGTAGAACTCGCCGAAGGTGCCGCGGAGCGGCGTGGTGGCGATCACCCGCCCGCCGGGCTTGGCGACGCGGGCAAACTCGCTCACCAGCGCCGCCGGATCGTCGACCTCGGTCAGCCACAGGTTCGAGACCACGAGATCGTAGACGTCGTCGGCGAAGGAGAGGCGCGGCTCGGTCGCCTCGGAGCGGAAGTAGATCCGCTTGCCCGAGAGGGCGCCGGCCTTCTCGCGCGCGATGCTCAGCATCGACTGCGCCGCGTCGATGGCGATGATCCGCCCCTGGTCGTCCATCTTCCGCAGCACGTCGAGCGCCGGGTAGCCGGTGCCGCACCCCACGTCGAGCACCATCGCCTTCGGCGGCAGGGTGAGGTCGCGCAGCAGCATCCGCCCGAAGCGCTGCGCCCAGATCGGGAGGATCTCGGCGTCGTAGAGCTTCGCCAGCGCCTCCTGCTTGTGGGTGCGGCGGGATTTCACCGAGGGCCTCCGGGGATCGGCGGATCATATCGCCGCCGACGAAGGTTGCAAGGGACGGCGCGCGACGCGAGAGAGACGTGAGCGAGATCATTGCGCTGCGGGGCAACCCGTCGTCTCCTCGTGCGAGGAGGAAGTGATGCGCCACCTGAGCCTGTGGATCACCCTTTCGTGTGTCGGCTGCACCAGCGCGAACTCGCTGCCGATGGGCACCGTCGATGCGTCGCAGCCGGCCGATCTCGCGATCACCTCCGAGCAGGCCTGCGCCGAGGCTGCCGCGGCCTACTGCGCGGCCTTCGCGCGCTGCATCCCGATCTACATCACCGCCTACTTCGCCGACCTCGCCTCGTGCGTCAGCCGGGTCACCCTCGGCTGCAGGCCCGCCTTCGGCCTGAAGGGGACGAGCAGCACGCCGGCGATCTACTCGGCGTGCGCGCAGGCCCTTCCCGGCGCCACCTGCGACGATCTCCTGGCCGGCAAGACGCCCGCCGCCTGCCCGCCTTTGCCCGGGATGCTCGGCGACGGCACCGGCTGCGGCGACGACGCGCAGTGCCAGTCGAGCTTCTGCGCGCGCCCGCTCGGACAGAGCTGCGGGGCGTGCGGACCGTCGCCCGGCGCAGGCGCGGCGTGCGACAAGATCGCCTGCGGTCGTGGCCTTGGCTGCGTGAACAAGGTGTGCGTCGCGCGGGCCACCGCGGGGATGCCGTGCGACGACGGGCATCCCTGCATCGCATCGCTGAGCTGCCAGGGCGCGGGGCAAGGCAAGATGGGCACCTGCGCCATCCAGGTCAGGGCGGGCGCGGCCTGCGATCCGAAGACGCAGACCACCGCCGGCTGCGAGGAGCTCTCCGCCTACTACTGCCACCCGCTCACCAGGATCTGCACGCCCGCGTCGTTCGCGGGGCCGGGCGAGCCGTGCGGCTTCGTCGGCAACGGCTACGCCGGCTGTCGCGCCAGCGGCCACTGCCGGGTGCCGAAGGGCGCGGTGTCCGGCACATGCATCCGGACCGCCGCCGACGGCGCGGCGTGCGACGACACGCTCGGACCGACCTGCCTCGGGCCGGCGCGCTGCGCGGGTGGAGTGTGCAAGATCGACGACCCTGCGAGCTGCATGTAGCGGCGCTCCCGCCCCCGCTTTTCAACTGGTACAACACGATGTACCATTCGCGTCATGGCCAGGTGGATGGCAAAGCGCGTGAACATCTCGACCGCCCGCAAGGAGCTCCCCACCCTCTTCAACCGGGTGACCAGCCGCGACGGCGAGAAGGTGGTGATCGGTCGCCGCGATGGCGGGCCCGAGGCGGTGCTGGTCAGCCGCGGGTACATCGAGCGGCTGGAGATCGCGAGCCCCAAGGCCCCACCGGGCAAGCCGTGGAGCCTGTTCGGGAGCGGCACCATCGTTGGTGGTGGGACCGTCGAGGACGTGCTCGCGGAGGTCCGGGCCGAGGACAACCGCCAGACCGAGAAGCGGCTGGCGGAGTTCACCGCTCCGCTCCCGCCCCGAAAGGCTCGCCGGAGGTGACCACCCTCGCCGTGATCGACGCCCACGCACTGCTCTGGATCGTCCTGGATCAGCGGAGGCGCCTCGGCCGAAACGCTCTGCGATTGCTCGAGCGGGTGGAGCAGGGCCACGCCTCGCTCCAGGTCCCGACGGTGGCGCTGATGGAGATCAGCGAGGCAGCCTGGAAAGGCAGGGTCACCCTCGAAGGCGGCTTCGATACCTGGCTGGATCGGACGCTGTCGACCGGGAACTACCATGTGGCGGACCTGACGCTCGCCATCATCCGTCGGGCCGATTCGTTGTATGCCATCCCCGAGCGCGGCGACCGCCTGATCGCCGCCACCGCGGCGGAGATGGACCTGCCCCTCATCACGCGCGATCCAGAGATTGCCTCCGTCGCTGGCGTTGAAGTGATCTGGTAGCGCGCCTCGTCAGCCGCGGGGGATGCACACGGTGCGGAGGTACTTGCTGTCGCCGGGGTTGGCCCGCTGCAGGCAGTCGCTGTTGGCCGGGCACTCGCTGGCGTTCGAGGCGGGCGTGCACTGGCGGAGGCAACTGTTGCCGCCGAGGGCCGGGGCGCTCGCGCAGAAGGTCGACGCCCAGCCCGCCTGATCGGGGCAGAAGCGCGCGCAGCCCTGCGTGCAGGTGCCGGGCGCCCCGCCCTTCGCGCCCGCGCAGCGGTTGCCCGGGCTGCATTCACCATCGCTGAAGCAGTGATCGCCGACCCAGCCGGGCGAGCCGGCCATGCACACCGCTGCGCGCACCGCGGGCTGCTTGAAGCGCGCCTGCTGCACTGCAACAAAGTGATCGCCGGCGCGACAATCGGGACGCTCCGCGACCACCTTGGAAACGCACATCCCCTTCGTGGCGTCGTCGGGATCGGCCACGCAAAAGGTCGTCGGGTAGCCCGCGCGGTCGCTGCAGGTGGAGAGGCAGCGCGCGCTGCAGAAGCCCCGCCCGCTCCAGCGGTTCTTCTTGCAGAAGCCGCTCGCGAAGTTGCAGTCGCCGTCGCTGGCGCACTCCGCGCCGATGAAGCGCGCGGCGAGATCGATCCGCCGGCCGCTGCCGTCGCGCTCGGGCTCGCGCTGCACCCGCACCGGGATCGAGGCGACGCCGCGGATGCGCCCGTAGACCTCGAGCACGTCGGCCGCCTCCATGCGGATGCAGCCGTGCGAGACGAAGCCGCGGCGGAGGTTGCCGCCGTTCTGGGCGCGGAAGTTGTCGATCGGGCCGTGGATGGCGTAGCTCCCCGACCAGGACAGGAAGGGCAGGCCGGCGAACACGGGCGAGGCCTTGCCGGTCTCGGGATCGGTCCACCACGTCTTGCAGGGCTGGATGGTCGACGGGGTGATCACGAAGTTGCCGGTGCCGCGGCGCATCACCGGCCCGTAGGAGAGCGACTCGCCATCGGTGAGGCTGCTCTCGTCGGTGTCGACCTTGCCGGGGCCGATCGGGAAGACCTTGTCGAAGCCGTTGTCGTCGGTGAGATGGAGGGTCAGCCCGTGCAGCGAGAGGGTGATCTTCGGGTTCTTCAGCTGCGGCAGGCTCGGCACCGGCTTGCACGTCAGCGCGTAGCCCCAGGTGCCGTCGTCCTTCAGGTCGTCGGCGGAGACGTCTCCGAGCGGAAGTTCGTCGCCGCCCGCGCGCGGATCGGCGGCCTCCGACGGGACGCAGGCGGGGAGGAGGGTGGCGAGCAGGAGCAGGCGGCAGGCACGCATGGCGCCCTCCCGAAGCAACGGCCGCGCCATTAACTAATCAAGTAATTTCAATTATTTACAAATACTGGCGAGTGACTACTGCAGGCGCCATGGCCAGCCTGGGAGCCAGGCGGGTGGCCTGGCCCTGTGGATTTCACTCCGGGGGGTTCGCGGCACCCTCGTAGATCGCGTCGACGTCGAGCAGGCGATCGATCGATTGCAATTCGATGCGCTCGCCCGCGCCCGCGACGGTGGTGGCCCACTCCCCTCGGGCGTCGCAGCGCCGGACGTCGATCGCGCGCTCCCGGTACGACACGAGCACGTATTCCTGGAGCGCCGGGATGCGCCGGCAGTGGTCGAACTTCTCGCCGCGATCGGACTCCTCGGTGCTCTTGCCGGTGACCTCCACCAGCACGATCGGGTTGACCACCGAGTTCTTGTCCTCGGGGTCGTGCGTCCGGGGGCCGCACACCACGCTGACATCGGGGTAGGTCGCCAGGCCGGTCGCGAGGACGCGGATGCGCGGGTCCGAGCTGTAGACGCGGCAGCGACCGCTCGCGAGCGCAGCGGCGAGCTTCGCGCTCATCTGCTCCGCGAGAGCTGCTTGCTCCGGCGTGTCTCCAGCCATGGCGCAGATCTGCCCGTCGAGGTACTCGAGCTTGACCGTGCTGTCGTCCGCGACGCTCAGGTAGTCGCGGTAGCTGTGGTGTACACGGTGGACGGCGTGGCTCATTGCAACGCGAGTATTGCAGTCTGCCGTGGATCCGACATGCGCCGAGCAGCTGGGTGAGCAGCTGGGGCTGCGCGGGCAGCCGCAGGCTCGCGGGGCGGATCGATCTGGATCGGGAAGTTGCAGCACCCCCTGGGCCCAGACTATGAATAGGGCATGCCTGCGACCCAGGAACCTGCCACCGGCGAGCGCTACCGCGTCGCAGGCTTCTGGCGGCGAGCGGTGGCCACGGGGGTTGACGGACTGGTCCTGTTGCCGGTGCTGCTGCTGGCCACGTCGGCGATCGCCGCCGTCGGTGGACACCCGCTGCCACGCGCGGGCGAGCTCGGCCTCGGCTACGTGGTCAACCTCGCGCTCAACGGCGGCGCGGTCGGTCCGGCGGCGCTCGGCATGGACGCCCTGGTGATCGGGCTCTACTCGTTCATCTTCCATGCGCTGCGCGGCCAGACCCCCGGCAAGCGGCTCCTCCGGCTCCGCGTGATCGACCCCTTCGGCGTGCGACCCTCGCCCGGGCGGGCCCTCCTCCGCACCGCCGGGTCGCTGCTCTCGCTGCTCGGCTGCAGCCTGGGGTTTCTGTGGGTCGGGTTCGATCGCGAGAAGCGCGGGCTGCACGACTGGCTCGCCGGCACCTACGTGGTCCGCGAGGTGGGCCGCCGGCCCGCACCTGTCCTCGGCGCCGCAGGGCCGACCCCGGCCCGCGCGACGGTGGCCGACCAGGCTCCGGTTTCGAGTATGATGCCGCCATGACTTCCCGGCTGGCCTCCCTGCTGGTGCAGGACGGCCACGTGACTGCCCAGCGGATGGCCGAGGCGTTCCAGCGCCAGGTGATCTATGGCGGCAGCCTCGACACGATCTTCCTCGAGATGGGGCTGTGCGACGAGGAGGTGCTGGTCGACTACCTCGCGCTCGCCGCGGAGCTGCCGCTGGCCGAGCCGACGTACGACGAGGACCCGGGCAACTCGCCCGCGTCGCTGCTCCTCCCCTCGTCGCTGGCGCAGCGCTTCCGGGTGGCGCCGGTGGCCTTCGACGGCAAGACGCTGAAGATCCTGGTCACCGATCCGCCGGAGCGCGGCAAGCTCGAGGAGCTGGCGCGGATGCTCCAGCAGGACCTCGATCCGCGCGTGGGCTTCGAGTACCAGGTCTACCTCGCGCTCGAGCGGGTCTATCAGCTCCCCGTGCCGGCGCGCTACGCCGCGCTCGCGGTGCGGATGCGACAGCGCGCGGAGGTGGCCGGCCGCGAGCCACTCTCCCCGCGTACGCCGACGCGGCGCCCGCCGATCGAGGTGCGCTTCCTCGATGCCGAGGCGGGCGCCGACGGCGAGCCCGACGGCTTCGCGCCGGTCGATCCCCTGCCGACGCCGATCCCCATGGCCGTGCCACGCGAGGCCACCTTCCTGTCGCCGATGCGCGCCGACGCGCCACGCTACCATCACGGCGCGTCTTCGCCGCTGGCCCAGGAGGAGGGGCTGCGCGTTCTTCAGGAAGCCACCGATCGCGACACGATCTTCGAGACGCTGTGCCGGATGGCGCGGGCCCGCTTCTCCTTCGCGGCGCTCTACACCGTCCAGGGCGACAGCGCGAACGCCCGCGCCGCCCTGGGCGACGAGTGGATCGAGCGCGACCGCCTCGAGGCCGCGTCGGTGTCGCTCGATCAGCCGTCGTCTTTCCGCACCGCGATCGAGTCGCGCGCGCCCTACCTCGGTCTGACCGACGACAGCGCGCCGGTTGCGCAGGCGATGGCGATGCTCGGACGCCGGGAGCGCCTGTGGGCCGCCCTCCTGCCGGTGGCGATGCGCGAGCGGACGGTCGCGCTGTTCCATATCGATGATCAGGGGCGCATGGTCGACGCCGCCGAGGTGGCCGATCTGGTGCTCGCCGTGGCCGAGGCCGCGCGGGCCTTCCAGCGGATCATCCTGCGCACCAAGGCGTCGCGTTTCGCCAAGACGCCGACGTCGGTGCCGACTTTGACAGTGATCGCTCCGGCCGCGAGCCGTCGCGAGCCGCCCCAGAGCGAGCCCGCGCCGGCGCCCGCGGATGCGAAGTGCGCCGCGCCGCCCCCCTCCGCCCTGATCTCGCCCGCCCGCGCAGCGTTGGTGGAGTCGTTCCGCAAGGACTCCGCCGCGCCGCCTCCACGCGCGAACGGGAGCGCCGCCGGCGCAGGGGACGGCGCGCCGTCGAAGCCGGTCGCACGGTTCGGCGAGCGCCCGCGCCCGATCACCAATCCGAAGCTGTCACGAAACCTCGCGCCGTCTCTGGCGAACCGGATCGGGAAGCTCCTCGAGGCGGTCGAGGAGGGGGGCGGCGACCTCGGCGACGCGGCCGCCGAGGAGCTCCTCAAGCTGGGCGAGGACGCCGCCTGGTCACTGGCGCGCCGACTGCCGGGTCCGCTCCGCCTCGTGCGCAACCCGACCGGCGGCTCCCTGTCTTCCGGGACCCCGCCGGCGCAGGTGCAGCACGGACCGCTGCTCGCGCTCGCTCCGCTGTTCGGGCAGGTGATCGTCCCGCACCTCCTGTCGCGCCTCGACTCCCCGTCGCTGGACGTGCGCTTCTGCGTCTCGCTCGTCCTCGGCGAGATGCGCCATCCGGAGGTCGTCGCGCCGCTCGGCGGGCGGCTGTTCGATCACGACGCCGCGGTGCGGCGTGCCGCGGTTGGCTCGCTGGCGCGCTTCGAGCCATCGCGCGAGATCCGCGACCTCGTCGAGTTGTTGCGCGGCGAGCTGCTCGGCCCCGACACCGCGCGTCAACGCCACGCGGCCGAGGCGCTGAGTGAGCTGCGCGATGTCGCCTCGGTGCTCCGGCTGATCGAGCTCCTGAAGCACAAGGAGGTCGACGTCGTCGACGCCGCGCACCGCGCTCTGGTCCAGATCACCAAGCAGGACTTCGGCGGCAGCCGGTGGCGCTGGCGCTCGTGGTGGGACAAGCACCACAAGGCCTCGCGCATCGACTGGATGCTGGCCGGCCTCAACCACCGGGCGGCCGAGGTGCGGCTCTCCGCCTCCGACGAGCTGCAGTCCGTCACCAACGACTGCTTCGTCTACCACGCCGACCTCCCGAAGCGCGACCGCGAGGAGGCGAGGCTGAAGTGGGCCGCGTGGTACAAGCAGCATCCCGGTCTCGTCGACCATGCAAAGGAGCCGTGAAGCAGGATGAAGGCCCCGGTCGAAATCGCGGTCGAGGTGGATGTCATCCAGCCGGCCACCCCGTCGCTGGCGGACCAGCAGCGGCGCAAGCTGATCTACTTCGTGATCGCGAACCTGCTCTCGCTGGTGCTCGCCGCCGGGATCTTCTACCTGCTCGGCTTCGGCATCGCCGAAGGGAGCGCCTTCGACCACGCGATGGGCGGCGTGCAGCGCTTCTTCTCGTCGCACATGGGGATCGCCGCCCTGGCCGCCTCGACGCCCTTCTTCGCCTCGCTCCTGGTCGGCCAGTACGAGATGCGCCGCGCGCGCGCCCGCCGCAAGCGCAACGAGGCGACCGAGCGCCGCGCGGAGACCACCCGCGACCTCGCGACCGAGGACGCGATGCGCGCGGCCCGGCGCGCAGTCAAGCACTAGTACTACTCGCTCACGTCGGAGCCCGTCTCCGGCACCCGCGGGCCGGTCACGGAGTGCTCCCGTCGGAAGCGCGGGGCGGTCGGCCGGCGCGCGGGGGCGGTTGGAGCCCGTATGGGCCGCCCTCCGGCCCCGGACGCCGTCGGTGAGCAAAGATCTGATCGAGTAGCACTAGAGCATCGATCAGTTTACCGCTCCCGTCGCCGGCCGGTCCCATTTTGCGCCCGGCTTCGGGGGGCTTGCCCCCCTTCTGTAGACTTGAGGGGAGGCTCGTCGGTCACAGGCCGCCAGCCTGCTTCCTCCTCGCGCCTCACCGGAC